>CAZWJH010000020.1:0-31433 GCA_964634755.1 uncultured Clostridia bacterium | reverse complement strand
CTAAAAATCAAAAATTCAACCCGCTCTTTCATTCCTTATAGTTGACTCCTTATAAAAATTAATTTTAACAATAAACAAAATAATGTGCAAATGAAGAAAAGTTAATTTTACGAAGCTTTAATTTTTGCAAACAAACACAGGATTTTCTTGAATATAAACCTAAAAAAAGATAGAATATTTAAGTGAAAAAACTGCTTGGTATATTAGCTATCTCATTATTAATTCTTCTTTTTTTCTTTCTTCCATTTAAAGACGCTTTGCAACTCTCAATTATTTTGATTTCTATTTATCTTTTTGTGAAAATATTCTCTTTTATTTTGAAAAAAATACTATGGAAAATCAGGAATAAACTAATTCTTTCATACTTCTTTGTAGCAATAATTCCTCTTATTCTCTTTATTTTTCTCTCATACTTTCTCGTAAGTTTTCTTTTTGGAGAATATGGCAATTATATCTTCACTAATACTCTCCAGAACAGGCTGAATTTTTTGGAAAGGGTGGTTAATTTAAACAGAGAAGATTATGCAAAAAGACTTAACATCATAAAGATTAAGGATAAAAATAAAATAGAAGGGTTTAAGAAACTTCTTTTACAATGGGAGAAAAAGGATAAAAAAGATTTAAGAAAAGGATTCTTGATTTATAGAGGAGATAAAAAAGAACCATCTATTTTCCTTTATTATTATAACCAAAAAGATATTTACATATGGAGGATATCTAAGGAAACTTTGGACAGAATAAGAGAAGCTACCTTGTGGAAATCAACCTTCATAATAAAAAGATTAAACTTAAATAAAAACACATTAAACAATACTGATCTTGAAAAAGCAAAAACAATTTTAGAATTAAAAACTCCTTTGAAAGCTTCATGGGAAAAAGAAAGCAAACTCTCAAAGCTCTTGAAATTTAAGTGGATAAATATAGTAAAGGTAATAAACTTAGAAAAAGTTGACATTAATACGGCAATCATAATTCTTTCCTTTGATATAAGATTGGCAAAGCAAAAGTTTAAAACAACACTTCTCTCAGGTACACTTTTAGAATCCCAAAAGGCATTACTTTTCATTTTTCTCTCAATTACTGTAATTTTGTCATTTTTGTACCTTCTTTCATTTATTTTGGGGATAATTCTTGCCAAAAGCATAACATCTTCCATATCAAATTTATATGTTGGTACGAAAAAATTAATTGAGAAGAATTTCAGGTACAGAATTACAAAAATACCCTCCGACCAACTTGGGGAAGTGGCAAATTCATTTAATTCAATGGCAGAAAGTATTGAGCAGCTTCTTAAGGAAGAGAAAGAAAAGGAAAGATTGAAAAGAGAGCTTGAACTTGCTACGAAAATGCAGAAGAAATTATTACCCGCAGATGATTTGAGAGCTGGTAATTTAATACTTTCCGGACTATCAATAACAGCTCAGGAAGTAGGGGGAGATTATTATGATTATTTTAAAGAGGAAGAGAGAATATTTTTCTCTATAGCTGATGTTGCAGGTAAAGGAATGCCCGCAGCTTTTTATATGGCTGAAATTAAGGGAATTATAAGAAGTATTGCTCACTCCGCTAAAGAACTTAAAGAGATAGTGGAAGAAATAAACCACATAATCCATAATTCAATAGAAAAAATAAGCTTTGTTACTGCAATCATAGGATATCTGGATATTTCAAAAAATGAATTAAGATATGTCAGATGCGGTCATCCGCTTCCCATTAAAGTTTCCACCTCACAAGAGGTTGAAGAGATTTTTTCAGAAGGAATTGCTTTGGGAATAAGGGAAAGTATTAAAGAACACATTGAAGAAAAAGTAGTAAAACTTCAAGTAGGAGAAACGATTGTTTTTTACACTGATGGGCTATCTGAAATGCAGGATGAAGAGGGGAAGATATATGGAGCTAAAAGAATTGTTTCTATGTTTGAAAATGAAGATATAGACAATGTAAAAGATTTTAAAAGAACAATAAAGGAAGAAGTATATTCATTTATTGGGAATAATTATATTGATGACGATATTACAATTTTGATAATAAGGAATCACTATGGATAAAAAACTGAAGAAATTTGAAGAAATCATAAACTATAGGTTTAAAAACATCAATCTGCTGAAAAAAGCCCTCTCCCACACATCTTATGTTAGCAAAACAGGTGAAAGCAATGAAGTTTTTGAATTTTTAGGAGATTCTATTATAGGTTTCTATCTTTCAAAAGAGTTAGTAAAACTATTTCCAGATATGAGAGAAGGAGATTTAAGTAAGCTAAAAGCAATTTTATCATCAAGGAAATATCTTTTTGAGCTTTCTAAGCAGATAAAACTCGGGGATTTTTTATACCTCGGGAAAGGAGAAAAGCAGGATAAAGGAGGTGAGAAAGTAAATATTACATCATCAGCATTTGAAGCTCTTGTGGCAGCAGTTTATCTTGATGGGGGAGTTGAATCGGTAGATAGTTTTTTAAAAGGGTTTTTCGAAAGGATTTTTACGGCTTTCAGAGGAAAGAAGATAAAAATCAATGATTATAAGTCGGAAGTTCAGGAGCTTTTCCAGAAGATATGGAAAAAAGCTCCTGTTTATGTCGTTGAAGAGGAGATTGGTCCAGAACACAATAAAATATTCAAAGTGGCTATGATAGGTGTTAACAATGAAATTTTAATAAAAGGGCAGGGAAAAACAAAAAAAGAGGCTGAGCAAGCAGCTGCAAAATCTTATCTTTTTTCCCTTTTCCCGAAGAAAAACATTGTGGATTTTGATGATTTTTTTATAGAAATTTTAGATTAGGAGGTAACAGATGTTTATAAAAAAAAGCCTTAATGAAGTAAAAAAAGAAAAAGTAGAAACAGCTGAAAAAACTTACATTAGATGGATGTTAGGTCCAAATGATAATGTGCCGAATTTTTACTTCAGAATTTTTGATGTAGAGCCCGGAGGAAGCACTCCCTATCATAAGCATGACTGGGAACATGAAGCTTTTATTCTTGAAGGGAAAGGATATCTTAAAACGGAAGATGGCAATATTGAATTCAAAAAAAATGAGATACTCTTTGTTCCTCCGAATGAAATGCATCAGTTCGTAAATAACGGGGATTCTCTTTTGAGGTTTATCTGTGTAATTCCCAAAAGAGACTATTAAAAAATAGTTTTCCATGAGGTGTTTTAATGAAAACATTTATTACGGAAATTACCTTTATCCCCAAAACTTATGAAATTGATTATGCAGGTATAGTAAGCAATCAGGTTTACATAAAGTGGCTTGAGGATCTTAGGTTTGAGATGATGAGGATTCACTATGGATGGGAAAGACTGATGAAAGAAGTAGTTCCTGTTATTGTGCGAACAGAAATAAATTACAAAAAAAGTGTTATTCTTCTTGATAAAGTAATAGGAAAAATGTGGATTTCAGGTATAAAGGGACCAAAGTTTTATTTAACAGCGGAATTTTACAAAAATGAAGGGATTTTAGTTGCAGATGCTCTTCAAATCGGAGCTTTTTTGAATGAAAAAACAGGCAAACCTGCAAAAGTTCCCGAAAAAATGAGAAAATTAATAGAGAAGTGGAATGAAGGTAAAAAACAAAGAACCATTTAAAAGAATCGTGGAAATAATGGAAATATTGAGGTCAGAAAAAGGTTGCCCGTGGGATAGATCCCGCAATCTTTTCAATCTCAGGGATAATATAATTGAAGAGGCATACGAACTTGTAGATGCTATGAGAAAAGAGGATATCGAAAACATAAAGGAAGAAGCAGGAGACCTTTTGCTCCAATCTGTTTTTGTTTCACAATTAATGAAAGAAAAAGGGAAGTTTAATATCTATGATGTTCTAAATGCTTTATCAAAAAAACTTATTGAAAGACATCCCCATGTATTTGGAAATATAAAAGTAAATACCCCCGAAGAGGCAAAAGCAAGTTGGGACAGTGTAAAAAACAGAGGAAAAGAAAAAAAGATAGATTTTAAAAAGTATGAAAAATTTCCTGCACTTTTGGAAAGTCTTAAAATTTCCTTAAAAGCTGCAAAAATGAACTTTGATTGGGGAAAGCCTGAAGATGTTTTTGAAAAGATAGATGAAGAGATAGGGGAAATAAAAACAGCAATTAACAAGAAAGATTCAAAAGATATTGAAGAGGAAATAGGAGATCTTCTTTTTACAATAGTTAATCTTGCAAGAAAACTCAATGTAAATCCTGAAATCGCTTTAAAGAAGGCAAACAAAAAGTTTTCCGAAAGATTTTTAAAGTTAATAGAAAACACAGAAAATTATAATCAAAAATCATTAAAAGAACTAAATGAGGAATGGGAAAAGATAAAAAAAGGAAAATGATTAATCCCCTTTTATTGAACAGGCTTCCATTAAGATGTATAATCTTTTATGCTTGCAGATTTTGAAATAGAAAAACTTGCTGTTGAAAAGGGAATGATAGATCCATTTGATGGGAAGTCCGTAGGAAAAGTGATAAGTTTCGGACTTTCCTCTTACGGATATGATTACAGAATTGCAGATGAATTTTTGGTTCCAGATTCTGAATTCAAAGGTGTTTTAGATCCCAAGAATGTGCCGGATAATCTTTTTGCTCCAATAAAGACAAAAATTCTTGAAGTGAAACCCAATTCCTTTATTCTTGCGAAAAGTTATGAGTACTTTAGAATACCAAAAAATATACTTGGAATAAGCTTTGGAAAGAGTACGCTTGCCCGTTCTGGAATTTTTGTAAATGTAACTCCACTTGAACCAGAATGGGAGGGATATCTTACAATAAGCATAGCAAACCTTTCTCCCTATCCTGTAAAATTGTATGCATTTGAAGGAATTGCTCAATTGGTTTTTTACAAAGCTGAAAATATCTGTAAAACTTCTTATAAGGATAAAAAGGGTAAATATCAGGCTCAGAAGAAAATAACAGTATCAAAGATAAAATGAAGAAATTGTTTGTGGAAATTTTTAAAAAATCCCTTGAAAGTGTATATCCAGAAAACTTGTTCAGGGAGAACATAAGGATAGAAGGTGATATTTTAAATTTAAGAGATTTAAATATTGATTTAAAAAAGTTTAAAAGCATAAAGGTTCTTTCAGTGGGCAAAGCTGCATATCCAATGACAGAGGCTCTTTTTAATGTTTTGGGTAGTAGGATTGAAAAGGGTATTTCGGTGAACCTTAAAAAGGTAGATAATCCTATTAAGAATATAAAAATTGCTTACGGGTCCCATCCATATCCTGATGAGAAGAGTCTGAATGCGGGAAAAGAAGTGCTTGAGTTTGTAGATAAAAGTATTTCTAATAATGATTTGGTTTTCTTTTTGATATCTGGAGGAGCATCCGCTTTGATGACACTCCCTGCGGAGGGTGTTTCACTAAAAGAAATGAGAGAAACAACAAAAACAGTAATGAATGCAGGAGCAAACATAAAGGAATTGAATACCATACGAAAACATCTATCCGCTCTCAAAGGTGGGAAATTAGCAAAGAAGATATACCCTGCAACTCTAATTACAATAGCAATTTCGGATGTTCAGGATGATGATCCCGAAGATATTGGCTCAGGCCCTACTGTACCTGATCTAAGTACTTTTGATGATTGCCTCTCAATTTTAAAAAAGTATAAAATTGAAGATAAAATCCCGGAAAATGTTTTGCATTATCTTAAAAAAGGAATAAAAGGAGAAATTGAGGAAACTGAAAAACCAGATTCCGAAGTTTTTAAAAACAGTAAAGTAATTGTTCTTGGAAACACATACTATACACTAAAAAAAGCTGAAGAATTATTTAAGAAAAATGGATTCAAAACTCTTATACTAACTTCAAATGATTCCGGAGAAGCAAAAGAAGTGGCAAAACTCTACTCAGCAATAATTAAAGAGACAGCAAACTCATCAAACCCTTTCTCTCCTCCTGTTGTTCTTCTAACAGGCGGTGAATTAACGGTCACTGTTAAAGGTAAAGGAAAGGGAGGCAGAAACACAGAGCTTTTGTTAGCTATGCTTTTGGAGCTTCAGAGATTGAACTCAAAATTCATCCTTTTAAGTGGAGGAACCGACGGAATAGATGGGCCTACCGATGCAGCTGGAGCTGTAATTGATAATAATATTTATGAAAAAATAAAGAGAGAAAAACTGATACCTCAATTTTACTTAAATAACAATGATTCTTACTCCTTTTTCAAAAAAACAGATTCCCTTATTATCACAGGGCAAACAAATACAAATGTAAGAGACATAAGATTCTTTTATGTTGAGGGAGGAAGTAAATGAAAAAGAAAATACTAAGTATTCTCCTTTTAAGCACAATTCTTGCTTTTGCATCTTGTAAAAGAAAGGCAACTGTTGAGGTAGGGAATGAAGGGAATATTAACATTGAAGTAACAGTAGCAGGATACAGTGATACTATTCCCCCCAATACTTCTTCTCTATTTGAAATCACATGGAACAGTCTATCTCCGGGGTCATGGAGGACAATAGAGTTATATGCTCAACCGGTGGGTTTCGATAATTACTATGATAGCAAAACAATTACCCTTTATGACGGAGATTATTATTACTGGGCAACCGGGTGGATTGCTGAGGAGGAAAATAAATTAACAAGGATTCAAATAAATTCAAAAGGGAGGTAAAGATGGGCTCTAAATTACAATTAAGAAAAAAAGAAGAATATGAAGATTTTTATAAAAAGATAAGAGCAAAAATAATGAGATGGGTAAGTAGTGGAGAATTGAACAGAAAAACTCAAGGATGGGTAGGAAAATTTACGGAGTATCTTGTTGTACTACCAGATATTGTTTATCTCTTGATAAAACTGCTTTTTGACAGAGAAGTGCCAAAAAGAACGAAAAGCTTAATAGGAATAGCTCTTGCCTATCTAATTTCTCCTATTGACATTATTCCAGATTTTGTCCCTGTTGCCGGCTTAGTAGATGACCTTTTAGTTACTGTTATTATTTTGAATAGAATAATTAATGGCAAAGATCCTATTGTTTTAAACAAAATTTCCGAATATTGGCCTGGGAAATCAGATGTGTTTGAGCAAATAAGGAAAATCGTTTTTCTTATAAATGAATTTGCGTCAGAGCTTCCGAAAGGCATATTAAAATTTATGAAAGAAAATAAAAAATGAGGAGGTAAAGAATGAAGATTTTAGTCACAGGCGGAGCTGGTTTTATCGGTTCTCATATAGTTGATAAATATATTGAAGAAGGGCATAGTGTTGTTGTTATTGATAATCTTTACTCAGGAAGGATTGAGAATCTTAATCCCAAAGCAAAATTCTACCCGATGGACATAAGGAGTAAAGAAATAGAAATCATACTTGAGCAAGAAAAAATTGATGTTATTAATCATCAAGCAGCTCAAATTTCGGTTCCTGAATCAGTGAAAAAACCGGACTTTGACGCTGATGTTAATATAAAAGGTGTAATAAATCTCTTAATGGCTGCCATTAAAAAAGGGGTGAAAAGATTTATTTTTGCCTCCACAGGAGGAGCAATCTACGGAGATACAGATTATTATCCATATACAGAAGATGCAATACCTTTTCCCCTTTCTCCCTATGCAGTATCAAAACTTTCCGCAGAGTATTTTATTAAATATTTTTCAAGTTCAAATGATCTAAAATATGTTATTTTAAGATATGCGAATGTTTACGGTCCAAGACAAATTCCTCAAGGAGAGGCAGGTGTTATATCAATTTTTATGGAAAAGATGAAGAAAGATGAAGAGATAATAATATACTCATTTCCTGATGTATATGATGGCATGATAAGGGATTATGTCTATGTCAAAGATGTTGCAGAAGCGAATCTTTTGGCCCTTGAAAAAGGGGATTTTGAAGAGATCAATATTTCAACATGTAAAGAAACAAAAACTCTTGATCTTTTTCTTATTATGAAGAAAATATTAAATAGTAAATCAGAGTATAAAATATATCCTCCAAGATTAGGTGATATCAGAAGAAGTTGTTTGAGAAATGAAAAAGCAATGCATATTTTAGGATGGAAACCCAAGTATCCTCTCGAAGAAGGAATTAAAGATATGGTAAAATACTATGATAGGTGAAAAATTTATAAAAGAGAGTTCCATAAAAATAGATTTAAAGATAGAGCCTTTAAAGTTTCAAAAAACATTAAAAAAAACAAAATTGGTATCACCGATATCAGAAGATTTTTTTATTGATCTTATAAGCAAAAGAAGATCCATAAGAGAATATACAGATGAGCCATTATCTCTTGAACAATTATCTTTTATCCTATACTCAGCATCTTCTATCTCTGGGGAGAGAATGGGACAAAAGCTCAGAACCTATCCCTCAGCTGGAGCCAAATATCCGATAGATATTTATGTAGCTGTATTTAATGCGGAAAACCTTGAAAAAGGCTTATACAAATACAATGACACAAAGTTTCAACTTGAGCTTCTTTCAAAGGGCGATTTCAGAGAAGAGCTCTACGAAATTTGCATAGAGCAGGAATTTATTAAAAAAGCTTCCGTACTAATAATATTAGTAGCAAGGTCGTTAAGAAGCACATACAGGTACGGAGAAAGAGGCATTCGCTATGTTTTAATGGATGCCTCTTATATCTCATCAAACATCTATCTTTCTTCCACATACTTGAATCTCGGGAGTTGTGCAATCGGAGCTTTCGCAGACAAAGGTTTTAAAAATTTCCTCAATATAAAAGGAGAAGAGACTTTTGTAGTTCTTGCTCATTCAATAGGAACTATTAACAATAAAAAATAATTATTTTACGAAAATTGAAACAATCTTCTCTTTTATGTAAATAAATTTCTTTATTTCTTTGCCATTTATCCACTGTTTAACCTTATTATCAGAAAGAACTATTTCCTTGACCTTTTCTTCATCAATTCCTCTCTCAAGCTCCATTCTTGCCCTTATCTTACCATTTATTTGAACAACAAGGGTAAAGTTATTAGCAACAAGATATTTTTCATCATATTTGGGCCATTCGGAATCAAGAAGTTTTTTCTTATGCCCTGTAATCTCCCATAGTTCCTCTGTAAAATGAGGTGTAAACGGAGACATAAGCATTATAATGGACTCTATTGCTTCTCTCAGAATTTTTTTACCTTCCTCATCACTTCTGAGTTTCTGCAAATTGGTGCTTACCATATTGTAGAGTTCCATAATTGAAGCAATCGCAGTATTAAAATGATATCTTTCTGCTATATCCTCTGTCACCTTTTTTATTGTTTGATGTATCTTCCTTTTTACTTCAATATATTTATCAGACTTACCTTCAAGCTCAAAAACGTCAAGATTAGAAACAGCAAGCTTCCATATTTTATTAACGAATCTGAAGCTTCCTTCAATCCCTGCTTCACTCCACTCAAGGTCCTTTTCAGGGGGAGCTGTAAATAGCATAAAAAGTCTTACAGTATCAGCTCCGTACTTTTTAATCATATCATCCGGATCCACAACATTTCCCTTTGACTTTGACATAGCAGAACCATCTTTTGTAACCATTCCTTGAGTTAAAAGATGCGGAAAAGGTTCATTTATATCAGTTAAACCAAGATCCCTTATAAATTTTGTAAAAAATCGTGAATAAATAAGATGTAAAATCGCATGCTCAACTCCGCCTATGTATATATCAACCGGCATCCAGTACTTGGCTTTCTCCTTATTAAACATTGCCTTATCCTCACGGGGAGATGTGTATCTTAAAAAGTACCAGGAGGAGTCAAAGAAAGTATCCATTGTATCGGTTTCTCTCCTTGCATCAGCACCGCAGACAGGACACTTTACTTTAACAAAGCTTTCAGATTTATCAAGAGGATTACCTGTAATTCCTTTAAATTCTATATCAACAGGAAGTTTTACTGGAAGATCTTCTTCCTTTACCGGAACAATGCCGCAGTTCGGGCAATTTATTACAGGAATCGGAGTTCCCCAATAGCGCTGTCTTGAAATCCCCCAGTCTCTTAGTCTGTAGTTTACTTTCTCGCCACCAAAACCTTTTTCTTTAGCATACTTGTTCATTGCTTCAAAAGCTTCTTTAAAATTCATACCAGTAAAAGGCCCTGAATTTATCAAATAACCTTTTTCTGTGTAAGCTTCCTCCAACTCATCCGCTTTTATTATTTTATCCTTTTCAGGAACAATTACCACTTTAATAGGTATGTTATACTTTTTTGCAAATTCAAAATCTCTTTCATCGTGGGCTGGAACAGCCATAATGGCCCCTGTTCCGTATTCCATTAAAACATAATTTGTAATCCAGATTTGAACTTTTTCCCCATTGTAAGGATTTATTGCATAAAAACCCGAAAATATTCCTTTTTTCTCAGGCTCTTCGTCTTTTTTAAACTTTAACTCCCTTACGACTTCGTCAACCCATTTTTTTATTTCATTGCCATTTTCAGCTTTTTCTATTATTTTCCCAACAAGAGGATGCATTGCTGAGATTGCTAAAAAGGTAGCTCCGTAAATAGTATCTATTCTTGTTGTAAATATGGAGATATCATAATCCAGATCATCCGAATGAAATACAACTTCACTTCCTTTACTTTTTCCGATCCAGTTTTTTTGCATTAACAAAACTTTTTCAGGCCATTTTTTAAGCTCCTCATGACCTTCCAGAAGCTCCTCGGCATAATCAGTTATCTTCAAAAACCATTGTGAAAGCTCTTTTTGCTCCACTTCAGAGCCACATCTCCAACATTTCCCATCTATAACCTGCTCATTAGCAAGAACAGTATGACATGAAGGACACCAGTTAACCCAGCTTTTCTTTTTATAAGCTTTTCCTTTTTCAAGCATTTTAAGAAAAAGCCACTGGTTCCATTTATAATATTCTTCATCGCAAGTGGCAAGCTCTCTATTCCAATCATAGGAAAATCCCAATCTTTTTAATTGCCCTTTCATATAATCAATATTTTCTCTTGTCCACTTTTCAGGATGAAGACCTCTTTTAATTGCGGCATTTTCAGCAGGTAAACCAAGAGCATCCCAGCCGATCGGATGAAGAACAGAATATCCCTGCATTATTTTAAATCTTGCGATAACATCACCTATAGAATAATTTCTCACATGTCCCATATGAATTTTCCCGGAAGGGTAAGGGAACATTTCAAGACAATAGTATTTAGGCTTTGAATTATCTTCCTTTGCCTCAAAGATTTTTTCTTCTTCCCAAATTTTTTGCCATTTTTCTTCAGTCTTTTTAAAATCATAAGGTATTTCTTTCTTTTTACTCATCTCAATTACCCTCTTTAAACAATGTAAAACACCTTATTTTAATACAGCTTTTTTTAAAAAACAAATCAGGTTTTAATAAAACTCTAAGAGGATCTGCTTGAACTAACTGAAATTACTTTTACTCTTTAAACTATGGTCGTGCACTATAAACTATTTTAAAGACAAGTCTGTCCTGTAAAGGTATAAATCTTGATCTCGGATCCCAGATTCGCTCCCAATTTTTATTAAATGTAATGAAAAGTTTATTGCCCGGAGAAATCCTCCACATAAACCTTATATTTGCTCCCAACTGTTTTGAAACATCATCATATTGAATATAATTTAAAAGCGCAAGATCAGGTGAGAAAAATATATCAGCTTTTATTCTGTATAAATTCTCATCAAACTTACCCTGAGGTAAATTCCCTTTTATAAATTCTCCCTCTAACGATAAATTCAAAAACCCATCCAATTTGTAAGTTAACCTTAAATTCATATCTCCCATATGACCACTGTAAAATTCTCCGAATCGGTAACTTAGATCAAAAACTAAATTTCTATATGATGCTGAATTAAATTCGAATCTATATCTTGTATAATGATATGGGCCTGCAGGGATTATTACTCCTTCTGCAACTTCAAAATCATAAGGCAAAACATCATAGTTTGGCATAACATTAAACTCGACATGCTCACCGGATTCTGTTCTTAAATTAACAGGAGCTGTGAAAATTATCCATGTTTCCATTTTACCCGAAAGATCCCAATAAAACGTCCCGTAAAGTTGGAAAAAGAATTGTCTTACAAGTTTACCTATTAATCCTTTCTCAGGTCTTGGTTGAAAATCCAAACCAGCTCTCAATGTTTGAATATTGTTTCTGGGTAAAAAACCAAGGCCGGGATTAAGTGAATCCCCAAAGTATGTATAGGTTATTGAGGCATCAATTAAATCATTTGGGTAATCTATTTTAAATCCATATCCATAATGTTTTCCTCCGTTAATCTCATTCCAATTATAAACACCCCAAAAACCTGTAGCAAAGTTTTTCTTCCCGAACAATTTTGAGGTCTGATATATAAAATCAACTCCAAATATTCTATTAAGCCCATTGCTTCCGGGTTCCCCATCTGTGAAAATTATTCCGACTTTACTTTGATCCCAAATATTTTGATAAATTCTGCCGGCGAAAAAATTTTGACTCGAAAAAACAGTACCATCGCTTAAAGTTGTTTCTCTGGTTTTAACATCAAGAAATGCAATATTAGTATTTCCCAACTTACCGAATGTTTTAGCTCCGAAAAGAATAGGGATTTGCTCTTCATTGTAAAGTCCTATTCTTCTGCTAAAAAAAGGGACAAAAGATCTGTGAAGACCAATTCCAAAACTAAAAATTTCAGAACCCTCAAGAAAAAAACTTCTCTTTTCAGGAAAGTATAGAGAAAATCTCGTAAGATTTATCCTTCTTGTGTCAGCTTCTGTCTCAGCAAAATCCGTATTATAACTAAAAACACCCACTAAATTCGGGGTGAAATTTTTATAAATATCAAAACCACCATCCATTGAGTATTTTCTTTCTGCTCCAAATTCATAATCTTCTGTTGAGCTTACTATACCATAAGGTTTTATAGTAATTCCTTTTCCCTGTTTTATATTTGAAATACCCTCGAGAGAAGCTGCTTCCGCTGGATTATAAAAAAAGCTATCTTTTGAAATTCCTGAAAGCCTTATGACCTCCATCTTTCTCGGGATGTATCTTTCCACATTTAACCCCCATGTTTTAAGTTTAGGGTTAAATGAAATAGTTTTGAAGGAAATCTTTATTTCAACACTCCATCCTTCCTCTGTAATCTTTGTCTTTGCTTCCCAAATACCATCCCAATTCAAACTAAAATGTTCACCAAAGGCAAGCCCATCACTTCTTGCTCCCTTAGGATTAACAAAGAAAACATAAGCATTCCTTCTATCCTGAAATGTATCCAAAAGGATTCTTATAATATCATTTGATCTTCCCCTTTCATCGGTTTTCATACTGTTGGCAGAAATTTTGTCAGGCTTATCATCATAACACATAATTCCAAAATAAAGATTGTCTCTATCATAAAGAATCCTCAATGTAGTTTTCTCAGAAGGAGCAATTCCTGTTTCAGGCTCAATCATTTTAAATTCAGTAAAAAGAGGAGACTTCACCCAAACAGGATCAGACAAAATACCATCTATTTTTGGTCCTTTTTCAACAAAAGTAGCTTTTATTTTAACAGCTCCGAAAAGATTATAATAAACAAAAAATAAAACAATAAAAGAGAAAAACAAAAGATTATCTTTTCTTTCCATTTCTGATTTTTTCCTCCGCTATAGTATCATTAAGTTATTGTTTAAATACGAAAACTCTTAAAAAATGTTGCAGCTCAGATTTTACCACTATATTGGTTACAATAAAAGAAGTCTTGATGAAGAGTCTGGATTATTATATTATTTTTGAATGAAAGCGGATTCAATAAAAGTTGTGATATTTGCATTTTTGGCAAACCTATCGATTGCGGCAGCCAAATTTATAGTATCCTTCATAACTCACTCATCCGCTCTTTTGTCAGAGGCGATTCATTCTCTTGCTGACACAGGAAATCAAATATTACTTCTAATAGGATTAAAAAGAAGTTTAAAAAAAGAAGACAAAATTCATCCTTTCGGATACAATAGAGAGCAATATTTCTGGTCTTTTCTTGTTGCAGTAATGCTCTTTCTTTTAGGAGGTCTTTATTCTCTCTCTGAGGGAATAAAGAAACTGGTTCACTCTCATAAAATTGAGGAACCGTGGGTTGCTATCGGAGTTTTACTTTTTTCATTAATTGCAGAAGGCTTTTCCTTTTTAAAAGCAAAAAAGGAAATCCACAAAAGCAGAAAAAATAGCTCCCTGATCGAGTTATTGAAAAACTGCTATAAGGCTGAACTTCTTGTTGTGTTTTTTGAAGACAGTGCTGCAATTACCGGGATAACAATAGCTCTTATTTCAACTTTATTGTACATTTTAACTAAAAACTCCATATTCGACTCAATCGGCTCTATTCTAATAGGAATGCTTCTCATAATAGTGTCAATTGGCCTCGGAGCAAAGATGAAATCCCTAATAGTTGGAAGAGCAGCTCCATCCTATATTATTAAAAATATAGTTGATATATTGGAAAGTACAGAAGGGATTGAAAAAGTTGCTCAGGTAAAAACAATGGTGCTTGGTTCTGATTCAATTCTTGCAGCCATTGAAGTAATCTTCAAAGACGGACTTGATATAGATTACATAGATGACAAAATAAAAGAAATCGAGAAAAGGATTAAATCAAAACATTCAGAAGTGAAGAACATTTACATTGAGCCAAAGGAAAGCTCTTGACAATTACCCCCTTTGGGAGTAAATTTTTTTATGAAAAAAAATTTTATTTTTATATTTATTATTTTAGGGTTGTTCGTTAGCTGTTCGAACAACAGACTATCTCTGATTAAAAACAAAGATTATCTAATTAAACTAAACCGTAAACTTGGAACTTATGCCCAAAAGAACCAGATGTGGAAGGAAGCAGCTTATAGGTGGAAAAGAGTTGTAGAATTGAACCCTAATGATTATAAAGCCCACAATAACCTAGCAATTGCTTATGAAGCTCTTGGTGAATATCAAAAAGCAGAAAAGGAATATAGATTAGCTTTAAACCTTAGTCATAATAATGATTTTATAAGGAGTAATTATGAAAAATTTAAGAATAAGGAGAAAAGTGGTCAGAAGGTACGGCATAAGAAATTTCGCAAGTTTTAGTCTGCTTTTGATTTTAATACTTTTGGTTTTACCATCTTGCTCGGAGACAAAAATGCAGAGAGTACTTGTAAAAGCCAGACCTCTTTTAAATATAGAAAAGTATGATAATGTTTACTTAGCACCTTTTAGAATCTCATCTGAGATAAACAACCAAATGATTGCAGAAGAGATAAAAAAAACACTTAAAGAGGATTTGGCAATAAATTATGGAAAAAATGTAATCACAGGGGAAAAAATCAATATTTATACAAAAGGAATTTTTTCTAATCCATTTTTCTGGAGAGAGTATGCAAAAAAAGAAAAATCCGCAGTAATAACGGGAATAATAAAAATAAAAAAAGAGGAAAGAAGCAAAATAACAACAGTAAGATCAACTCCTCTTTCTCTCAAAAGCCAGAATATTCTTAAAACCATAAAATTAATAAATTGCGATATCCTATTTCTAATCTTTGATGGAGAGAGTGGTAAAAAATTTTACCAATACAGATTTAATTATAAAATTACGGATGAAAGCGGAGAGACCGATAGTGTTCTTGTAAGCAAGTTAATAAGTATTGGTGTGGACAGGCTTATGAACAGAATATTACAAAGAGAGCGTATAGTGTATAGATACTTTTTTAATTATTGAGGTAAAGAATGAGGATTAAAAAGAAAATAGTTATATTCTTCATAATAGTTTTATTTTATGTTTTCTCAAATGCTCAATACCAGTTTTTCCCTTATTATGGAAAAAACAAAATCCAAATAGAGAAACAGTGGTATGTTTATGAAACCAAACATTTTAAATTTAATTTTTATACAAAACACCTTGAAATTCTTAATTACAGTGTTGTTGATGCAGAAGATGCTTACACTAAATTGTCTGAATTCTTAGGCTTTTCACCGGAAAAGAAAATACCGATTCTTCTTTACCAATCACATAAAGATTTTGAAATGACAAACCTTTATCCATCAACAGTGCCCGAGCCAGTAATGGGGTTTTCCGAACCAATTGGTAACAGAGTTGTTGTTCCGGCTGAGTATCCTCCTTCTGTATTAAGACATCTAATAACCCACGAACTTACACATATCTTTCAATTTAATCTTTTATACGGAAGACACAGGCAAAGTCTTTCGTCTTTCTTCCATTTACCACTTTGGATTATGGAAGGGTTTGCAGAATTTATTCCGGGAGAATGGGACCCCATTTCACTCATGATTGTAAGAGATGCAGTCGTTACAGGACAGATCCCTCAACTAACAAAATACGGAGACCTCAGATACAATACCCCAAGCTCAAGATCTCCCTATGACTTCGGGCACCTTGTGTATGATTACTTATATGAAAAATATGGACGAACAGGATTAAGAAAATTTTGGTGGAATCTGAAAAGATTTTCATTTTTCAAAGGAAAGGGAATATTTAAGGAAACCTTTAATCTTGAGTACAATGTATTTAATAGCAAATTCGAAAGATATTTGAGAAAAAGATTTAAGGACTTTTTCGGAAGAGACCTTCCTGGAGATTATGGGTTAAGAATAAGCCCGGAATATCCCTATTCTCAGGTTTATTCTTTTTCTGTTTCACCTTCCGGAGAAACAGCGGCAATTGTAACTGCCAACTACAAAAAATATGCCCTTACAATTTCACTCCTTGATTTAAAAAATGGAAAAGTTTATAAGGATATTACGCCGGGATATAGCTCAAAATTTGAAAATTTATACTTAAAATTTTCTCCGGAAGATGGAAAATCCATAGTTTGGGATAGCAAAGGTGATTATGTAGCCTTTTTTGGAAGATATAATTATGACTATTACCTTCTCTTTTACTCCTCTATAGGAAAATTCCTAAAAAGGGTAAAACTTAAAAATCTACATGAACCGAGTGGAATTGAAATTTCACCGGATGATAAATACCTTGTTTTTTCAGCTATAAGGGATGCAAAAAGGGATCTTTTTCTTTACAGAATAAAAGATGGGAAAATCACAAGACTTACCAATTCCATAGATTATGAATTTTCAGCATCCTTCTCAAAGGATGGAAAATATATTGTTTTTGATAGAATGATAGGTAGGTATCATCAGCTATTCCTTTTAAACCTTGAAACAAAAGAAGAAAAACAGTTAACTTTTAAGAAAACGTATCACATAAACCCGGTATTTAAGGATGAAAAAAATATTCTCTTCTCATACTATTATAAAGATGCATACAATTTGGCTATTTTAAACATAGAAACAAAGAAGATAAAAACCCTAACAAACCTTTCCACTGGAGTGTTTTATCCTCAAATAAAGAATAATAATATTTATTATTTAGGATATTCACATAATAATTTCAGCTTATATAAAGCGGATAAATTAAAGGAAATTAATATTACAGCAGAAAAAAATATTTTAGGAAGAAGAGAGGAAAATTTTATTATAGATAAAAATAAAATAAGAAGATACAAGAAATTTGAAGATATAGTAGTAAGTGGACTTCCGAATATAGGCTTCGCTGTAGCAACAGATGGAACAACTTACGGAGGAGCCTATTTAAATTTTAGCGATACTTTAAACAATGATAATATTACAATATTTGCTTATTCAGTAATGGGCTTCAAGAATTATACTTTAAGCTACGTTAACCTTGGTCATAGATTAAACTATGGAATTCAATTATTTTCAAACACATATTTTTACTACTTACCCTACCAATACTGGGCAGCTAATCTTTACGGATATT
Source organism: uncultured Clostridia bacterium (assembly GCA_964634755.1). Taxonomy (GTDB): domain Bacteria; phylum Acidobacteriota; class Aminicenantia; order JAMOAD01; family JAMOAD01; genus JALXDT01. The sequence goes on along the minus strand of CAZWJH010000020.1, from coordinate 13,747 downwards.
ACTCCTACAAAGATGCCCTGGCAACAAGAAAAATATTAGGAGCTACCTTTTCAGGAATATACCCACTTAACAAATTTCACAGGTTATCACTTGATGCCGGACTTTATTATCAAAAAGAAGATCTCTACTATTTTATAATGAATAGTCCAAGAAATCCCTTTTTTAACGGATATTCAATACCATTCACCTTGTCTTTAACAGGAGAAACGACCGCTTTCAGGGGATATGGTCCTTACGAAGGATACACTTACAATCTATCCTTCACAAAAACACTTCCTTTTTCATACAGCTGGAGAGATGCCTATGCCTTTCAAATAGATTTAAGAAAATATTTCCCTTTGGGATATGATACTTTATTTGCCTTCAGAGGGTTTGGAGCTTTCAGCGGAGGTAAAAACCCTTATATTTTTTACGGCGGTGGAAATAATGATATAAGATCAACTTATTATTTTTCAGTTGTTGGAAATAACTATTTTCATCTCAACGCTGAATTCAGATTTCCCCTCATCCATATTGCTTTAACCCCATTGGGCCTTTTAGGACCTGTTAGAGGTGTCTTTTTTGCAGACTTGGGAGGAGCTTGGTTTAATGATGAAAAATTTGAATTCTGGGATTCCTTTAAAAATGGATTAAAAGATCCTGTAGGTTCTATTGGTTATGGAATAGAGTTCTTTTTTGGAGGATACCCGATTCATATAGAATGGGTCTACAGAACAAACTTTGTAGATTACTTCTCTCCTGAAGTTAGGCTCTGGATTGGGTTTGATTTTTAATCTTCCTCTTCTTTTTTTAACCCTCTTATAATAATTTTCTTAATACTTTTCTCAGAAATTTCCTTTATCTCAAACTCAAAATTGTCAATAATTATCCTTTCCCCTCTAACAGGAAACTTCCCTAAAATATAATTAATCATACCACCTATTGTAACAGCAGAGTGATCAACCTCAAATTCTGTATCCAACAAATCTTCTATCTCCTCTATAGGTGTTTCTCCCGAAACAATATAATATCCATCTCTCTTTTCCACTGTAATTTCCTCTTTTTCGTATTCATCATATATTTCTCCCACTATTTCCTCTAAAATATCCTCAACTGTTACAATTCCTGAAATCCCTCCGTACTCATCAGTAACTATTGCAAGTTTTTGTTTTTTTCTCTGAAGTAATTTTAAAAGATCTGAAATTCTCATGTATTCTGTAATATACAATGGCTTTCTTATAAGATCTTTTGTCTTTTTCAAAATTATTGTATCCTGCCCCCAATATTTGAATACATCCTTTGCAATAACTATTCCAACAATATTATCTATTCTTTCTCTGTACACAATTATTCTGGATTTCTTTTTTTCTATTATTAATTTTTTTAAATACCCTAAACTCATTCCCTCTTCAATGCCTATAATATTTATTCGTGGAGTCATAATTTCTCTTACTGTCCTCTCCTTAAAATAGATGATCTTCTCAACCATCTCTTCTTCTTCTTCCGTAATTATCTTTTTCTCCTTTCCTTCCAACAAAAAAGCTTCTATTCTTTCCTCTTTCTCTTCCTCAGAAGTGGGAATATTTTCCTCTTCCTTTGGAAAGATTTTTGAAAGTACTGCTTGCAACGGAAGCAAAGCACTAACAAACTTATAAGCTCTTTCTTTTCTTATAAGAAAAGAAGGTATGAGGTATATCATAAAAAAAGAGATACTTATAATAGCAACACTTTCTTTGTAGGGAAATTTGGAAAAAGTGAAAAACATAAAGCCAACAAGAGCCAAAAGGAAGAAAAAATTTTTTAAATTCTTTATTATAATAATGTAAAATTCAAGGTCAGAAAGATTCCTATACTTTTCTTCATCTTTTTCAACCACGAGTTGAAGATATTTCCACTTTTTTATCTCCAAAAAAGATGACTCCCACAATGAAAAGATAAATGAAATCAGCAAGGTAAAAACTTCAAGGGCTAAATATTTATCCATCTTTTTTCATAAACTCCTTTAATAATTTTTCCTGAAGCTCTATCATTGGTGAATCTTTTTCTTTATGCTCATATCTTAAAAGATGCAAAAAACCGTGAGTAATTATCCTCAATAGCTCTTCATCAAAAGGAACTTTCTCTCTTATTGAATTTTTATAAACATCTGGAATAGATATTATAAGATCTCCGAGATAATTATCTTCAAAGGATTCAAAACTAAGGATATCAGTAGTTTGATCTTTTTTTCTATACTTTTTATTATAATTTCTAATAAATCTTTCTCCACAAAAAACGATGCTTAAATTTTTAACTTTACTACCCGTTTTTTCTATCAAAAATTTAATTAATCTTTTAATTCTGCTTTTGTTTACCTTATACTTCCTTGTTCTATTTACTATTATCATTTTTTTCCTTTTTCCCTTCATTAAAATTAAAACCGGGATAAGAGATTCTTCCGTGGTAAATATTCTTTAATGCTTTCAAAAATGATTCTGAAATAATTTTTATATCTTTAAGGCTAAGATCCGATTCATTTAATTGATCATCCTCAATTATTTTTGAAAAAATCTTTTTTATAAGATTACTAAAAGTTTCCTCATTTATTTCAGTTAATGATTTCGCAGCAGCTTCTACCGAATCAGCTAACATAAGAATTGCCGTTTCTTTTGTTTGCGGTTTTGGTCCTGGGTATCTAAAAAATTCTTTATCTATCTTTGCTTCCTCATTCTCAAGTTCCTCTTTTTCACTATTTTCTTTTTTCTTTTTTTCAAGCTCTTTATTGTAAAAAAAAGATATAAGAGAAGTTCCATGGTGCTGTTTTATTCCATCAATAATCATATCTGGAAGTCCGTACTTCTTAGCAAGGGTTACCCCATCCGAAATATGGTTTTTTATATAAACCACACTTGTCGTAGGCGATAGTTTATTATGTATATTCTCTTCATTTGAAGGAATATTCTCAATAAAATAATTTGGCCTTAATATTTTTCCTATATCGTGATATAGGGCCTGGCATCTAACCAAAGTAGGATTAATTCCAACATCTTTCGCAGCCTGCTCAGCTAAAGAAGCTACCATTAAAGAATGATGATATGTCCCCGGGGCCTTTAATGCCATTTCTCTAAAAATCGGAAGATCAAGATTTGAAAGTTCAAGCAATTTTAAATCTGATACCACCTTAAAAATACTTTCCTCAAATGGAAGGAAAGCTGTAACAAAGATTGCTACAAGTATAGTATCACTTAAAAGAGCTATGGAAACAGAGAAAAGATTAAAATCCATAACCGAGGGAGCAATGATTTTCCCAAAAAGAACTACAATTATAGCTGCTGGCAAAATGTAGTATAAAGAAAGTTTAATCGGCATACTTCTTTTGCTTTCCCTGCTCACTTTAATCTTTAAAATAGGAATAAAAGAGGTGATAAAAATAAAAAATAACAAATAATAGTTTTTCACAAGGAAAATCCCTACAAGAGCAACAAAAAGGAGAATAAAAACTACAGCAACTTCAATGCCTACCAAAAAAGCAAGAATAATCCCTCCTGCTTGAAAAGGGACAAAAAAATGAACAATTTTCTGAGTAAACAAAAGTGTTGAAGCCCCCGATCTTTCCAAAACATCAATAAGCATTAAGATGCTTCTATACAAAAGCACAAAAAATACAAGATTGGTAAAAGCTATATGGATTATCTTTTTTTCACTCAAATACCTTCTTTCAAAAAAAGCGAGAATAAAAGAGGAAAGAAATAAAATAAGCAAAATAAAAAGAAAAGAAATTCCTATTAAAGAGAAAGGTTTTCTTTTATGCTCTTGAAGAGTTCTCAATTTTTTTAATATATCACATGTCTTTTCATCAACTTCATCTCCATTTCTAATGATAATCCTTCCTTTTTTAATAATATTGTATACGGGAGTTAAATTTTTAGCTGTGCTCTCTCTTAACACTCTGGTTTTACTTTCATTTATAAGATACATAGGAGAATAAACTGTAAAAATAATTTTTTCTATTAGAGCACTTTCCTTTAAGCTAAAACCTCTTTTTTTACTAATTTTGTTTATAAATGTTTTTATATCCCTTTCTCCCCATGTTTCGGAAAGCTTTAAAATACTTTTTGTGCTTCCCTTTGTAATTATAGCTTCCTCTTTTCCCTCTCCAATCAATTTGTTTTTATCTCTTATAATATCTTTCGAATAAAGAACATCTATTATTTCTTTAACAATATTTCCAATCCTTTCTCTCTTGCTCTTTCTTGAAAATACTCTTATATCCTCTTTACTAAGAGTTATTCCGAATTCTTCGTCTATCTTTTTATAATTTTTCTTTGGCGCTTCCAAATAAGAAAAAAGCCTCTTAACCCTTTCCAATGCGGTCTCTTTTGAATTGGAAACATAATCATAAACATAAGGGGATTTTTTCAGCTCCCCCTCTTTTAATCTTTCGGTAGCTTCAACATTTATAACCTTAAAATCAAATGGCGCTTTTATATCCTTTTTGGCTATATCTCCCGGTGTGTATTCTTTGATCTGAGGAGAATAATTAAAAAAAAGAACAAAAGTTAAAACTATAGAATAAAATATGGAAAAAGCAAATTTGTAAGAAAAAATCAGATTCTTCAAATTTGTTTCTTTAGAAGAAATCTGTTCTCCTATTCCTTTAATCTTATCTTTTGTTTTCATATTTGTCATATGCCTTTATAATATCCTTTACAAGACAATGCCTTACAACATCCTTCTCCGTAAAATATACTATTTCTATTTTCTTTATCCCTTTTAAAATTTTAATAGCCTCGACAAGACCGGATTTAACTTTAGATGAAAGATCAATTTGTGTAATATCCCCTGTAATTACAGCTTTAGAACCAACACCAAACCTTGTTAAAAACATTTTCATTTGCTCGTGTGTTGTATTTTGGGCTTCATCTAATATAACAAAAGCATCATTTAGTGTTCTCCCTCTCATATAAGCCAATGGTGCTATCTCTATAGTTTCATCTTCCAAAAAATTTCTTGCTTTTGCTGGATCAAGCAAATCAAAGATTGCATCATAAAGAGGTCTTAAATAAGGATTTACCTTCTGTGGTATATCCCCCGGCAAAAATCCTAGCTTTTCTCCTGCTTCAACTACAGGTCTTGTTAAAATAATTCTCTTAACCTGCTTTTTCCCAAGAGAGGAGAGTGCATAAGCCATTGCAAGATAGGTTTTTCCCGTTCCTGCAGGCCCTATGGAGAAAACTATATCATTTTCTTTCATCGCCTTAATATAATGATGTTGGTTAAAAGTCTTTGGTTTTACCCTTTTTCTGTTAAAAGGGGAGAGCAAAGTTTTCTTCGATACAGAATCTAATCTAAAACTTTCATCATCAGGAAGGTTATTAAGTAGTTTTAAAAACTCTTCCTCCTCTAAGTCCTTGCCTTCTTCAAAAAGCTGGCTTATTTCTAAAAAGAAATTCTTAGCAAATTCTATGTCATCTCTGTTTCCAGAAATAATTATTTTTTCCTTCTCTCCATTCTCCTCAACAACCTTTATCTCAACCCTCAACATCTCTTTTATGTTTTTCTTATGCTTGGAGAGTATGGAATTAAACAGTTTCCTGTTTCTATACGGTAGGTCAACCTCGCTCATCTTTATATTTCCTATTGTTTTTCATTTTAAATAGTTTAACATTTTAGAAAAGTGTTTTCAAGAATACACTCACTACCACCATGAATGCTTTTTCATTCCTTTTTGGGAAGAAAAGAAAATCATGTTTCTCACGATTCTTTTAAGATACTCTTCTGTCTCTTTGTCGTCCTCTTTACCAGAATAATATGTCATCCCAAAAGGTAAAACAAAAAGCCCCATGTGAATTAAAGGCACTATAATATTTGTAATTGCACTTTGGCTCCCATCTTCAGCAGCCGCAGATATTACCGCAACAGGTTTTCCCTGAATTATCTTATTCCTCGTATTCTCCAGTGAAGTCATCCTTTCAATTAAATTCCACATAAGGGCTGATGGAGCATACCAGTGAACAGGCGTGGCAAATATTAATCCATCAGCAATTTGCATCTTTTTAGCTATAAACTCAAAATCGTCCCCTAAAGAAAAACATCTTTCGGGCGTGCAGTTTTTAAGATCGTCTAAAAGACAAGCTTCACATGTTTTTATTTTATATTCCTTTAAAAGAATTATTTCTAAAAAATGGCCTTTTTTTTCAAATTCTGATTTCAGTAAATTAATCATTTTGGAATTTAATCCATTCTCTCTATAGGATCCGTTAATTGCAAGAAAGTTCATTTATTTTTTCCCTCCTTTTTCTTTCTCCTTTTTTTCTTTTTTTTCTCCTTCTTTTCTATAAAGTCAACAGGAAGAAAATAAATCTTCTGTCTGTAAATATCTACTGAAGCTATTAAGACTTTTATTCTTTCTCCAATGCTAAACCCCTTTTTTGTCCTTGAACCTGTTATTTTCAACCTTTCTTTGGTAGGAACATAAAAATCATCTGTAAGCTCATAATAGGGAATAGATCCTTCAACAAAAAAATCCTCCAATTCAACAATAATTGCAGACTGGGTAAAATTTGTAATTCTCCCGTAAAGTTCCTCGCCCACCTTATCTTTCATAAACCTAATAATTCTCCACCTTATAAGCTCTTTTTCTGCCTCATCAGACTTTCTCTCTGTTTTTGAGGTCCAATTTCCAATTTCTTCCAGTTCACTTTCAGAGTAAAAAACCTTTTTTTTCTTTTTTATATCAACAATTTCCTTTACTATTCTATGAATAACAAGGTCAGGATATCTCCTAATAGGAGAAGTGAAGTGGCAGTAATTTTCTTTTTGAAGGCCAAAGTGGCCTTTGTTTACCGGACTATATTTTGCAAGTTTCATTGATTTAAGGATTAAAAGACTTACAAAAGTCTCCTCTTTTTTCCCACTGACCTTATCAATAATCTTTTGAAGCTGCCGTGGGATATTACCTTCCTTAGGTTCAAACTCATATCCCAATTTACTTAAAATTTCTTTAAGATGGTTTAATTTTATAGGATCAGGCTCTTCATGAATTCTGAAAAGCACAGGCAATCCTTGCTCCATTAAAAATTCAGCGATTGTTTCATTTGCCACAAGCATAAACTCCTCTATAATTCTGTGAGAAAAAAGCCTTATAGCAGCCGAAATTCCCACAAGACTATCCTTCTCATACAAAAGAATTGGCTCGGGAAGGTCAAAATCCAAAGAGCCTTTCTCTCTTCTTTTTTTAATAAGAATTTCAGCAAGCTCCTTCATAATTAAAAGAGATTTTTTTATACTTTTATCAACATCAGTTATTTTACCATTAATAATCTCCTGAGCTTCTTTATATGTAAGTCTTTTTTTACTTTTAATTATTGAAGGAAAGACTTTATAATTGAGCACATCTCCTTTTTTGTTTATTTTCATTTCAACAGAGAGAGTATATCTGTCTACACCTTCTTTTAAAGAGCATAGATCCGATGAAAGCTCATGCGGAAGCATTGGTATCACCAAACCGGGAAAATAAACAGAATTTCCTCTCCTTAATGCTTCCTTATCAAGAGGTGTATTTCTTTTCACATAATGAGATACATCTGCAATATGAACTCCAAGAAAGTAAAAATTACCTTCTTTTTTTATGGAGACAGCATCATCAAAATCCTTTGCATCTTCTCCATCTATCGTAAATATAACCTCTTTTCTCAAATCAGCTCTTTCTTTGTTTTTCTTTACAACTTTATTCAAATTTGAAATAAAATTTTTTACCTTTTCAGGAAAATCTTTTTGCAAAGAATATTTTGCCTTTATAACTTCAATATCAACACCTTCTTCATCCGGGAAACCAAAAACCCTTGTTATTTTTTCAATATAAATATCATTCTTCTTTTCTTTAAGCTCCCCTTCAATTAACATCCCCGGTAATACGGAGACACCTGTCAAACTCCTTATTTCAAACTCATCATCTATTTTTGTATCAAGAGGAATAAGATATGCCCTTAATCTTTCAAGATTAAAATAGCCTATCATTTTTCTATACTTTCTTTTAGAAACGGTTATGATTTCCCCTTCTCTTTTACCTCCTCTTTCGTAAAAAAGAGCTTCTACCATATCACCATTCATTGCATTTTTTGTTTTACCGGGAGGAATAAAAACATCTTTGCTTCCATCCTCCGGAATAACAAATCCAAAGCCTCCTTTTGCCGCGGAATACTCTCCCCTCAATAAATTCTTAGACCTTTTAATCAAATACCTATTTCTATCTTTATATATTGCCCCTTCCTTTAAAAGCTCCTTAAGGGTATCTTTTAAAACTTTTGAATGAAATGGAACATTTCTATCTTTCAGCTCTTTAGAGATAGAAGAATACTTTATTCCTTTATCCCTTTCCCCAACAATTTCAAGAACATTTTTAATTAAATTACTCTTTTTTAAATTCTTTTCTTTCATCTGATATAATTTAGCACAAATTCCTTAGTTTTTCTATTTTAAATTCACCTAACAGTTTCATATATATTCCCGATGTCAACATTTTCCTTTTCTTTAATACTATTTCGGACTAAATAAAAATTCGGAACAATAAAAAGGGGAATAAAATATTTTGTTTCAAGGGCTTTTTTATGAGCTATTCTGTATTTTTTCTCTTTTAAATCAAGATTCTCTTCCTTTTCAGCTTCATCTATTAATTTATCAAGTTCCTTATCCGAATAATCAAATAAATTCAAAATTCCTCTTCCTCCATCATAAGTGTGAAAAAATTTTATTAAGACATCATCAACTCCCGCGGAATCACTCCCATATCTAAAAAGAGTCATATCAAGATCTTTTGAGAAGAAAAGTTTTTGTCTCCATTCTCTATCACTTAAAGGAAGTAAAACTAAATTTGGAAAGCATTTTTTTAGTTCACTAAGAATAACTTTCGAAGTGATTTTACTAATTTCATTGGTTTTTCTGAAAACAAAGATAATTTTACCGAGAAACTTTTTCTTGCACTCACCCTTTTCACTTCTTACTTCATTTTCTTTTAAAGAATATCTTAACCACGGAGGAACCAACTGGTTGATACGATAGGAATTGGGAATTTTAAGTTCATTTAATATCTTTTCATATGGCAAAAGACTTGAAACCAAAGCTCTTAACCTTTTATCAGAAAAAGGTTTTTTTCTAAGATTAAAAATTAAAAAGTATATATAATTTGACGGCTTTATAAGTAAATGGAAATTATTCTCAACTTTTTTGGGAAAAGTAAAAATCTCTGAAATATCATAATTTTTTGAATTAGCAGCATTTGTGATATTAAAGTAAAACTGTATCTCTTCTATATGTGAGGGCCTTCTCCAGTATTTCAAAAATCTCCGTAAAATTACTTTATCTTTCCCAATTTCGTAAAAGTAAAAGGGGCCTGTCCCGAGAAAGATTCTTTTTTTATTATCAGAGCTTTTTGAAAAAAGATTATTCCCCAAGTAAATAAGTTTAATATCTGAAAGAAGAATTAAAAAATTATCACTTCTTTTTTTCAACAAAAAAGAAACTTTGTATCGACTCAAAACTTTCACCCGATCTATTATTTTGGCAATATTTGAATATGGAGAATAAAGTTCTCTTGTAGAAATCCTCAAAAAATTCTTTTTTACTATCTCCGCAGTTAACTCCTCTCCATTGGGAAACTTCACTCCTTTTCGTAAATCAAAGACCCATTCCCGTGGATTAGGGTTGTACCACCTTTCTGCCAAAAATGGGACAATCTCCAGATTCTGTTTAATTTTCACCAATGTTTCAAAGACATTTGAATTAACCTTACAATCCGTTGACCAGCCTGTTTGATGGGGGTCAAAAATAAACATTGTATTAGGGAAAGAAATTTTTAAAACATTCCCTTCTTTTCTACAACTTGTTAAATTAAAAATAAAAAAGATTAACAAGAAGATGAATACTTTTTTTCTCATTCTACTCTTGGTATATAAACAATAAATTCAGCTCCTTTATTCTCCTCTGATTTCACTTCCAAAAATCCATCCTCATTCTGTACTATAATATAACTAGAAAAAAGACCAAGGCCAGTGCCTTTTTCCTTCGTGGTGAAAAAAGGTTCAAAAATTTTATTCTTAACATCATCAGAAATACCGGGACCATTGTCTCTTACAGAAATCATAATATACCTTCCCTTTTTAAGAACAGGACTATCCTCATCCAAAAAAAAGTCTTCAACTTTAAGCCAAATAATTTTTTCTTCACTCTTTTCAATCGCCTCTATCGCATTAAGAAAAATATTTATTAAAACCTGAACCATTTTTTCCTTGTTGCACTTACAATAAGCATTTTTAGTTTTAATTTCCTCTCTTAAATCTATCTTGGTCAGCCTTGCTGAAATCAGTTCAAGTGTTTCTAAAATTATTTCATCTATTAGATAAATCTTTCTTTCCTCTTCGTTAGCACGAGAAAATTTAAGAAAATTATAAATAATACCCTGCGTCTCTTTTAATGCCTCTTTTATATTCTCAACATATATTGAAAACTCAGAAGAAGCCTCTTCTTCCAAAATTTCAACATAACCTGCAACAACCCCGAGCATATTCTTAATATCATGAACAATCCCTGCAATAAAAAAACCTAAACTTTCCATTTTTTGAGCAATTATTAATTTTTGCTGTAATTCTATTTCAGAAGTAATATCATCTATTATGATAACCTTAAACCCCCCCTCTACATTATATGAAGATATATTATAAGTTCTTCCCTCTAATTTAAGAACTTCATTTTTCTTAATTAATGGGAAACGCTCAAAGATCTCCCACAAAAGTCCTTTATTTTTCTCATACTTTTCCACAAAAACCTTACTTTTAAACATTATTTTTAAATTTTTATCCACAATAAAAATCCCCTTAGGTGAACTATTTAAAACAGATTCAAGAAATCTTCTAATTTCTTGCTCTCTTTTAAAACTCTTTTCTATCTCCTGAGTCATCTCACTAAGAGATGTAGACAATCTTCTAATCTCATATGTACCTGAATTTACCATGTTTTTTAAAAAATCTTTTTCCCTCTTTCCCTCAACATAACTTAACAAGTTTTCTATTGATTTTGTAATTTTTTTTACCCTTCTATTAACAAAAGCCAAAAGCAAAATAAAAAGAGGAATATTAATAAGTAAAATAACAAAAAATGACTTTGAAAATACCCTTTTTAAAACAAAAAAATCAAAATAATATATGAAGGAATAGCGATGGCTCCCATCTTCCTCAAAAACAGGAACAAGAACTATTAAATATTTTTTATTTTCTATGACATGAGAAGAAACATCTCTTACATAGTTTAACGGAAGTTTAAACATCATTTCTTTTTCTTTTTTAAAGAAATCTTTATACGAATAAACAAGATTAAAATATACATCTACTATTTCAAAATTTTCAAAACTCCTTTCCTCTCTCACAAGTTTTGATATAAAAGAATGAAATTTTATAGGAAAGTGCTTCAGATATAATTTTCGTTGATGATTTATATTATAGACTGTACTTGCAGTAAAGGAAAAATATTTCTCTTTTAAAGCTCTCTGTTCATTTTTTGTAAAGAGGAATGAAACAATGAGTGAGTTTAAAAAAACAAAAATAAGGAAAAAAGAAAAAAAAGAAAGGAATAACTTTTCTTTTAATTTCATAATAAAAATCCGCTTCCCGTACTGGGAAGCGGATTTATTTATCTATCTTATTATTCTGCTATTTGTGTTGCTGGCTCGTCAGGATTTCCTGCTTTTTTAAGAGGGAGGGCTACAAGATAAAAACCAATTAGCACTAAGAAAACCAATCCCAACAAATAAGATGCATGTTCAAATATTGCTGGAATTGAAATGTCAAAAAACTTTAAAGCTGCAATAATAAGCCCCGTTAAAGCTTCCCCAGCAATTAACCCTGAGGCAAGTAAAACACCTGTGTTCTCCACTCTTGCTTTTTGATTATCGTTGAAATTATTTTTCTTGATTTTACTATCCACAATCCATCTGATCATACCACCTACAAAAATCGCAAAAGTTGTTTCAAGAGGAAGATACATACCAACAGCTACAAGCATAGGTGATTTTACTTTTACCATTACGAAAGCAATACCCATTAGCATTCCTACGACAACTAAAAGCCATGCCATATTTCCGCCAACAATTCCCTTTGTTAGATCAGCCATAAGACCGGCCTGAGGAGCAGGCAATGCTTTACCTCCAAAACCTTCTCCCCCCCCTTTAATATCTCCTATATGCAAAACTAAAAGGGGAAAATACATAATTAAGGAACCGACAAGAATTCCTATCAAATCTCCCACCTGCATTTTCCAAGGTGTTCCTCCAAGAATATGTCCGACTTTCAAATCCTGAAGCATCTCTCCTGCAACAGCTGAAGAGACACAAACAACTGCTGCCACTCCCAAAACAGCAGCAATTCCAGCTGTCCCTTTTGCCCCTATTACAAGCATTAAAAGAGCAGCTATAATTAAAGTTGAAAGAGTTAGCCCTGAGATTGGATTATTTGAGGATCCTATTAAACCTACAAGATTCCCAGAAACTGCTGCAAAAAAGAAACCTGCAACGGCCATTACAAGAGCTGCTGTCAAGGCTGCATTCCAGGAGTGGGTAAACACATAATAGATAATTGTCATTGCTATAAGTGTAAGGAAAAGACCTATTGCCACAATCCTAAAATTAAGGTCTTTATCTGTTCTTTTTGTTGAAGTTTCCTGTTTTGTAGCTTTCTTAACATCACTTACAGCCCTTTTCATTCCGAGAGCAAGGTTTTTTCTCATTTTGTAAAGGGTATAAACAGCTCCAACTAACATACCACCAACAGCAATAGGTCTTACTATTGATTTCCAAATCAATATTGCTGTCTTATACCACAATTCTGCACCTTCAATACCTCCCCCAACAGGAAAATAGGTGGTAAGATTCGGCCCTGTAAAAAATATTACAAGAGGTACGAAAAGTCCCCATGCAAGAACACCACCGGCAAAGTTCAAGGCGGCCAACTCTGGTCCTATGATGTATCCAACCCCTATGTATGCAGGACTTATAGCAGGTCCGGCGAAAGTAGCTTTTCCTCCGACCTTTACTTTAGGGAGAATTTCCTTACCAGCTAATTTTAATTTTCCAATCGAAAGATTGAGAGTTTTTCCCAATCCAAAGATAAAATCTTTTGAAGCTGCAAAAAATTTAAAAACACCCAAAAGATAGATTAAGCTGCCAATACCCATTGCCTGAAAAAGATATTTCGCTCCTTCTCCTCCTCTCTGCCCAGCTTTGTGAATTTCTGAAGCTGCGACAGACTCAGGAAAAGGTAATTCCGGATCTTCAACCATAACTTTTCTCAAAACAGTTACAAATAGAATTCCTAAAATACCTCCTACAAGCATCAATGCCGATGACTTCCAATATGCTTCAAAACTATCAAATTTTGTCCAAACACCGGAAATAACAAAAGCAGGAATAGTAAAAATAGCTCCCGCAGCTATTGATTCTCCTATGGAACCTATCGTTCTGGCTATATTTTCCTCAAGAATTGAACCTTTAACCAATTTTAATATAGCCATTCCGATAACAGCAGCAGGATATGTTGCTGCTATTGTCATACCTGCTCTAAGCCCGAGGTATGCATTGGCAGCCCCAAGTACAACTGTCATAAAAAGACCAAGTACAACAGCTCTTAATGTAAATTCTTTAAGATCTGTTTCATCGGGTACAAAAGGGGTAAATTTCTCTTTACTCATCTCTCCTCCTACGATAAATTAGTTTATTATATTTTATGTTAATAAAATATATAAT
>CAZWJH010000019.1:26080-32378 GCA_964634755.1 uncultured Clostridia bacterium | reverse complement strand
GAATCAGATAAAAATCATGGAAAAGTTTACTGCTCTCCGGATGTTCCATTCGGTATGATAAAAAGTGTTGATTCACACGGTAAACCGGATGCTCTGGCTTTGATAGATTTCGGCTTTTCAGGAGGGAAAAGCAAAATATCAACAGATAAATTAAAAGAGTCCACTCTATTACCTGTATTCGGGGGAAGGTTCGGGAAATAGACAAAAGAGAGTAGAAAGAGCGGGAAGTAAAAAGAAGCAGGACAGCTTAAAACCGGACAGCGGAGCAACAAAAACCAATTCCAAACTTTTTTGTACTGTCCCGCCCTAAAAAGGTGACCAACTGTTTAGCTTTTCAGTTTTATAAAGAGCGCTCTGCCTCCTTTTCCCTTGCAAAAAAAGAATATTTCTGATTAAATTAATAACATAGTTAAAAGCAGGAGGTTGGTATGAAGAAAAAAATCATAGTATTATTACTTTTTATCGGACTTATAGGTATAGGTTTTTCAGTACAAAAAAGAGCTTTAACCTATGCTGATTTTCTTAAGGTTAAATGGGTAAGTGGTCCGGTAATCTCTCCCGATGGAAATTATCTTGCATACACAGTAAAGCTCCTTGATAAAAAGAAAAATGGCGCAAGGTCATCACTTTACCTTTTTGATCTTTCAAAAGGAAAAGAGATAAGGCTTACGAATTCAAATGCTTCGGATTTTTCTCCGGAATTTTCCTATGATTCAAACTACCTTTATTTTCTCTCAACAAGAAGCGGTAAAGTTGCAATTTGGAGAATAAGAGTAAACGGAGGAGAAGCTGAAAAGTATCTTGAAATTCCCACTGATATTGATAATTTTAAGCTGTCCCCCACAGGAAATCATATTGCTTTCACGGCTTTTGCATCGCCAAACATAAGGACATATCAAAAGCAGGTTGAATTCTGGAAGAATGAGAAAAGCAGGAAAACATCCGCTTATGTTAGTGACAGGCTTTTTTACAGAATATGGAATTACTGGAGAAAGGGGAAATATTCCACTCTATTTGTTTACTCACCTTCCATAAATAGAATAAGGCAGCTTACGAGCGGGCATTATGATGTTCCTCCGGCTGACCTTGGCTCTTCCCATGATCTTGAATTTTCAAAAGATGGGAAATACATATTTTTTGTTATGAATAAATCTTCTCAACCTCAAAATTCCACAAACAATGATATATTCAAGGTATCAGTTTACGGAGGAGTAATCATAAAAATAACATCAAATGCAGCCAATGATAATAATCCCCTTTTATCACACAATGGTAAATTTCTCGCTTACAAAGCCATGAAAAGACCGGGATTTGAAGCTGACAAATACAATATTATGGTAAAAGACTTAATAAGCGGAAAGCTTGTAAGCTTAACAGAAAACTTTGATAGAAGTGTGAATACAATAAGATGGTCCCCAAATGATGATTCAATATTCTTTTCAGTAAGCAAAGAAGGTTACCATCCAATTTATAAGGTAAACCTTGATACTGGTGAAAAATTTCCGATTGTTAAAAAGACTTTTGTTAAAAACTTTGTTGTAAGCAGTAATGGTAAGTATCTTTTCTACACAAAGGAAAAAGTAAACAGACCATCGGAAATTTATGCTTTTAGTATAGAAAAAAACAGGGAATTCCAATTAACTCACTTTAATGATAAATTGGTTGCATCACTTGAGATGAACCCCCTTGAAGAGTACTGGTTTGAAGGAGCAGGGGGAGATTCTGTTCATTTGATGGTGGTTAAACCTCCATTCTTCAACAAAAGAAAGAAATATCCCGCAATAATGCTTATCCATGGAGGGCCTCAGGGAGCATGGGGAGATGATTTTCATCCGAGATGGAATGTTCAGATGTTTGCAGCAAGAGGTTATGTAATATTAATGGTTAACTTTCACGGCTCAAGAGGATACGGACAGGCGTTTACGGATTCCGTAAGCAAAGACTGGGGGGGAAAGCCTTATATTGACATAATCAAGGGAACACAGTATGCAATTAACAAATTCAAATACATTGATCCCAACAGAATAGGAGCAGCCGGAGCTTCATACGGAGGATTTATGATAGATTGGCTTGAGGGCCATGAACATCCGTTCAAGGTACTTGTGTCCCATGCAGGCGTTTATGATCAAAAGAGTATGTATGGAGCCACCGAAGAGCTATGGTTTCCAGAGTGGGAATTTGCGGGCACTCCCTGGACAAATCCTAAGATGTATGAAAAATTTTCTCCCTCTTCGTATGTTATGAATTTTAAAACCCCATGCCTTATCACTGCCGGAGAAAGGGATTACAGAGTTCCCTACACTCAAAGCCTCCAATTTTTCACAGCACTTCAAAAAATGGGAGTACCTTCGAAGTTGATAGTATTCCCGGATGAATGCCATTTCATACAAAAGCCCAACAATGCTGAATTCTGGTGGAATGAAGTTTTAAATTGGTTTGACAAATATCTTAAAACTCATAGAAGATACAAAAGGAAAAGATAAAAAATATAAAGGAGGAGCTTTTAAAGCTCCTCCTTTCCTTGATTTTTGAGAGGAAAAGAGTTATTTTATAAAGTGAGAGTTTAAAATGAAGAAAGATTTAACTTTTTGGATTACATTGGTTTCTGTTTTTGTATTAATAATAGTACTACAATTCTTTTTAAAACATACTTCCTTTAACCCGCCGTCAGTACAGGAAGTAGAAAATTCAATTAAAGTAATCTTAGTAAATACAGATTGGACATACAAATACAGAACTAGAAATGAAGTAAGAATAGTTCCTGAAGTCACATTTAAAATTAAAAATGTAGGCAGTAAACCACTTCAGCATCTTATTGCCAATGTAATATTCGAACTTGAAGGATTAAACCAAGAGTTAGGTAATGGATGGAAGCCAATAATTACAAAAAATCCTCTTTTACCAGGAGAAACAAGTGAGCCTATAACAATAAAATCCGGCTTTGGATACAGAGCAAGCTCTGTTAAGGCCTTTTACAATAATTATTATAATTGGAAAAGAGCTTGGGCCAATATTTTTATAAAATGGAAAGGTTCTCAATATGTAAAATTTGGCTCATTTGAAATAAGAAAACACATAAAAGGAGTTAAAGTTATACAGGATAAAGCCCTTTCTGTTGAAAGAATTAAATGATAAAAAATTTTACCAATCTTTTTAAAAATTCCTTAACCCTAAAATTATTAACTCCTATGTTGATTTTATTCATTATAGTCCTTTACTCTACCGTTGCTATAGTCCATAAACAGTACAAAACCTCTTTTAATCAAATTTTAAAAACAAGGAAAAGTGAGATAGAAGAATACATAAAGAAAGAGATAGATGATGAAAAAGACAAATTAATGAAAATTTCTAAAACTTTATCTCATAATTATGAAATAATAAATATTTACAAAGAAGATAAAAAGGGGAAATTAAAAAACCTTAATATACTCCAAATCTTAGAGACTAACAAAAACCTAAAAATTCATTTTCACAAGTATCCCGGGCTTTCTTATTTCAGACCATGGGCACCTAATGATTATGGAGAAGATTTAAGAAAATTTAGAAAATCCATATCAATTCTCTATGAAAGCAAAGAGCCTCTCTTTATTCTCGAAAATGGTCGATATAGCTGGAGTATAAGGTACCTATATCCAATCTTTGTAGAAGGTAAGATAGCAGGCTCTGTAGAAGCATTTTACAATATAAAAGATGTCAATAAGGATACCTCAAATAACTATTAGCATAGGAGTGTCTGTGTTTCCCGATGATTCGGAGGATTTCTGGGAGAGCGTTAAAAAAGCTGATATAGCACTTTACAAAGCAAAAGAAACAGGAAGAAATAAAGTAATAGCTTTTGACTCTTCCATGGAAGAGCAAAAGGAAGTTCAAAATAAATAACTATTAACTTGACTTAATACATCAGAGGCTTTTCCTTTAAAAAACAAATCAGTAAAAGGAGTAAGTGCTGTCTCCTCTATGTTTACTTCTATAATATGGCCCCCCTGTTTTTTTGTTATTTGCGGAAGATAAGCCGCAGGGTAAACAATTGAAGATGTTCCTATAACAATGGCAACATCTGCTGATTCAAAAAGATCAAAAGCCCTTTCAAGAATTTCCTGACTAAGTGATTCTCCAAACCAAACAACATTTGGCCTTATAAGTCCACCACAATCCGGACATTTTGGTGGAAAAGTCTTAATCGGATTTTCTTTAAATTCAAACACTTTGTTCTCTTTTAAACATATGGCTTCCCAGAGGTTTCCATGCAATTCAATCATTTTCCTTGAGCCTGCTTTCTGATGCAATCCGTCAATATTTTGGGTTACTATTTCAGTATTTTCAAAAGAATTTTCCCACTCAGCCAAAATTTTATGAGCTTTATTAGGTTTTACCTTGGATATTAATTGCCTTCTGTAGTCATAAAACTTCCAGACCAGAACAGGATCCTTCCGGAATGCTTCAGGTGTGGCAAGTTCATCTGCTCTATGCTTTTGCCACAACCCCCCTCTTCCCCTGAAAGTCGGAACTCCGCTTTCCGCAGAAATCCCGGCACCTGTCAAAATAGCCACTTTTTTTGCATTCTTTATTAATTCTAACGCTCTCTTAAAATCAGTCATCTCTTTTTTTCTTTTTTCCGAAAATAAGAGCAATAATAATACCTATTCCATAAAGAGCGATTAATGGAAAGGCTATAACGCTCTGAGTTATCATATCAGGTGTCGGAGTTATAACAGCTGATATTATAAAGGCAATTAAAATAAAATATTTAAAATACTTTAAAAGAAATTTCGGAGTAACAATACCAAACCTTGATAAAAAGAAAATCAGAACAGGAAGCTCAAAAGTAAGAGCTATTCCCAATAGAACTTTTGTAGCGAGAGAAAGGTACTGACTTACAGTAATTACAGCTGTAAAATCTTTTCCTATATCAAGAAAAAATTTACACGCATAAGGGAAAACAATTTTATACCCAAACCATCCCCCGATAAGAAAAAATATTGTTGAAAGAAAGATAAATGGAATTGCAAATCTCTTTTCCTTTTTTTCTAAGGCCGGAGAGATAAATTTCCAGAATTGATAAAATAGTAAAGGAGATGTGAGAAAAAGAGAGGCAAGAAAGGAGAGCTTAATGTACATCATAAAAGGCTCTGTTAAAGATGTATAAGCAAGCTTTCCATCCTTAAGAAATTTTAAAACAGGCATTGCAATAAATTCATAGATTTTCTTTGAATATGCCCAGGAAACAAGAAATCCGATTAAAACAATAACAATAGAGTAAATTATCCTTCTTCTTAACTCATCAAGGTGTTCCCAAAAGGTAAGTTTATTGGGATCTTTTTTCTTTTTACCCTTAAGTTTTTTCTTCTGTTTGTTTTCCGTTTTCTCCATTTATATTTTCTTCGCTTTTTTTATCATTTTCCTCTTCCGAAACATCAACAACATCTCCAGCTAATACAACATCTTTTTTTACATCATCAATATCCTGAGTAATGTCTCCTATCTCATCCTCTATCGTCTTTCGTACATCAGCCATCTCTTTTTTTATGGTTCTGGCAGTCTTAACAGCACTCTTAATAAGTTCCGGTAATTTTTCAGGACCAAAGACAAGTAGAGCTATTATAAGGATTAATACTAATTCCGGAAATCCAAGATTACCTAACATCAGAAGAAAACACCACCTGAACTGAAACCTCTCCTGCACCCGGCATTGTAGCTGTCACATTAGCAGTTCCCTCCTCACCGGTGCTGTAAAGCTTTACAGAAACTTTTCCATTTTTTGTTTTTGCTTCCTCCACAATAGAGCCAAGATCAGAGTAAAAATAAACTGTAATACCATCCCTAATAGGTCTTCCGGTTTTTTCAAAAGCACTCACAGTTATAATAGAATAATCATTATCATAATATATAACAGTGGGTTTTGCAGTGATTGAAAGAGTCGTGCCCTCAGGAGCAATTAAGTAATCCTGAATACAGGAAACGGAAAACACAATAAAAAGAGTTAGCACTAAAAGACTTATCTTTTTCATATCTTAATATACTACTTTGAAAAGAAATATTCAACATTAGTTTCCATAAAAATTTGCCTTTTGACCAAGAAGGTTGTAGACTAATAGAAGGAGGTTACAATGAAAAACCTTTTTATTATCACTTTAATATTTTCTTTTGTTATCCTATCATCAAATTCTCTATTTTCAAAAAATGAAATCAAAAATTTCTCAAATGAGCCTCTCTATCAAACAGCTGAAATTAATTTGGGGCAAGTTGACCAACCGTCAGTTAATCCACCGGCTGGTCAAGTTGCTCCAGCTTTGAGGGA
>CAZWJH010000019.1:20252-25980 GCA_964634755.1 uncultured Clostridia bacterium | reverse complement strand
TCCACCTCCTCCTCCAGCTCCCGCGCCATTTTTAGGCCCCACTTTAAATTTTATTATTATGTTACTAATTCTCGCGGGTATAATATACCTCATCTTTTTAATATCAAAGAAAACTAACAAACCCGAACAAAAAGAGGAGAGTGAGTTAAAAGAAATTTTAAAAAGACTTGAGAAGATGGAAGAGGAAATAAAGAAGATAAAAAAAGAGTGATTTTTAGCCAATAAAACTTAATTTTTAATTTACAAAGGTAAACATATATTATAAAATCTCATAAAATGAGAGAGAGAATTAAAGTTTTCTTAAAAAATAATAGCATTTTTCTACCTTTTGTCCTTTTGTTGCTTATTCTCTTCCTTGTTTTTCCTGAAAAAATCATGGAAACCCACAAATTTGTTGACTGGCGAACCATAATCACCCTTTTGGGATTACTTATTATAACCACTGGTATAAAAGAGAGTTCCTTTTTGAGAAAAATCTCAAAAATAACTTTAAGAAAGGTGAAAAATGAAAGAATTTTAGCTTCTTACCTAATAGTTCTTTCAGCGGTTTTTTCAATGGTTCTTACAAATGACATAGCCCTTTTTATCATAGTTCCATTGACAATAAGCATGCAGGAGAGCCTTGACAATGATTTGAAAAAAATTGTTATTTTTGAAGCTATTGCAGTAAATGTAGGCTCTGCATTAACGCCGATAGGCAATCCGCAAAACATTTTTTTATGGCATAGATGGAATAATTCCTTTGTAAACTTTGTTGCAAATATGTTTCCTCTTTTTTTAACAATGGTAGTGATACTTTTAATTTTCGCATTGACTGTTTTCAAAAACAAGACTCTTTTATTCAAAGAAAAAGTTGAAAACATTAAAGTAAACAATAAACTCTTTATATTCTCCCTTGTTTTACTCCCGCTTTTTATAGTAGCAATAGAACTTGATCTTTATGTGTCTGTTCTTATTATTTTTCTTCTGTATTTACTACTTTTTAAGAAAATTATTTTAAGAGTTGATTATCCTTTGATTATTCTATTCATTATAATGTTTATTGACTTTCATATGATAAGTGAAGTCGGATTTGTTTCTTCTTTTATTGAAAAATTAAATATGAACTCATCCTCAACGGTGTTTTTCACATCTCTTTTTTCATCACAAATTATGAGCAATGTACCAGCAAGCATATTTGTCTCAAAATTCTCAGCAAATTGGAAAGCTATTGCCTACGGAGTCTCTGTTGGAGGAAATGGTTTGATTTTTGCATCCCTTGCAAACATCATTGCTATTAGGTTTCTTAAGGGAGAAAAGATTTTATCATCTTATCACAAATATTCAATTATATATCTTCTATTCTCAACAATTCTTGTATATTTTTTGTTTTATTTGTTTTAAAATCAACTAAAAATCTGAAAATGAATATTTTTTCATTAAGCTATTATTAATTAATTTTAATTTTATAATTCTTAAAATATTAAATTGATTTTGAGTTCCATATCAACTATAATAGTCTATAAAATTTTATATTTAGGAGTTTCAAATGACATCAGCAAAAATTTCTGAGATAGGAGAAAACTTTTTTCTCGTAAGATCAAATGAGAAAGAGCTTCACAGAAATATTTACTTCAAAAGATTTTCAAACAATGGGCAATCAGTTAACATGATTTTTGATCCGGGAACAAAACTTGATGGAGACACTGTGATGGATACTGCCAAAAGGCTTTTCGGAGGTATTCAAAACATAGATATTATTTTTTTAAGTCATCAGGATCCCGATGTATCACCCCTTACACCATTTTTATTAGCAGGCTCAAAAAAATCCATTTTATTAACCTCAATAGATACTTTCAGATTGGTAAGCATGTATGGTATTCCGGAAAAAAGGGTTGTCCTGATTGAAAACTTTAATTCGGAAGTTCTGACGATAAAAAAGACAGGGCATAAGATAAGATTCGTTCCTGCCTACTATTGTCACTTCAGAGGTGCTATGATGCTCTTTGATTATGAAACAAAAATACTTTTCTCAGGAGATTTTGCCGCAGGGGTGAATACAAAAAAGAGTGATACTGGAATATTTGCAACCGAAGAATCATGGGAAGGTATAAAAATCTTTCACACAATTTATATGCCAAGCAATCTTGCAGTGAGAGAAACCGTTGACAGAATTGGGCTTTTAAACCCTCTTCCGGAAATAATAGCTCCCCAGCACGGAGATGTTATAAAGGGAGAATATACAATAGAATTCCTTACAAGGCTCAGTGAGCTTGAGGTGGGAATAGACTATATTAAGAGCACAGAGCCCCAAAAAGATTTACTTATAGATTCCCTTTCCGATTTTATAAACAGGCTAAAAACAGCTTTTCCCGAAGAGTGGGAAAAATTAAAAACAGAGCTTAAAAAACCTGGTCAGTTTACGACTGTTTTTAGACTTGAAAGAGATACTATTACAGATATAAAAGTCGATTATCTTGATGCATTAAGGCATTTAATAGAAGTAATTGAGAGAATTAGTGATTCACCCAGAGTAAATCAAATTAAAACATTTTTGAATTTTGAACTTGAAAATCACAATGTTATGCTCCCAGTTTCAATCCAGAATAAACTCAAAACAGAGGGAGAGGGGGAAAAAGTTGAGAACATAATGTTCTAATCAACAACAAAACTCTCGTAAGCAGTAAGATCTTTCTTTGTAAAAGCTTTTAAGTTAACCTTCCCCTTTTCATAGGTAGAAATCAGAAATGTTGCGATACCGGGGAAAAAGACTTTTTATTAAGTTATTTATTGAAACGGGATTAAATCACCTAATGACCAAAAGCTCAAGCCAATCGGCATGGTCATAGTCTTTACCATCACCTGAATCGGAAACTTCAAGGGTTAAAACCTTTACGCCTTTAATTTCCACATCTGCTTTCTTTAGAACACCGGTTTTAACCAATCCGCTCTCCCAGAGAAGTTTATCATTTCCATAAATTTTAAAAATAACAGAGCCTTTTCCCTTTGTCTCATCATCTATTCCAACACTCACTTTAAGCTTATTAAAAAGACCATCCAAATGATATTTAATTATTGACGGAGCATGGGTTCCTATTCCTTTTTCAAACTCCTTTCCTCCCGCTTTAAGAGGGTTTCCATCAATTGATCTGTCCAGCTTTGAGTAATTCCAGCCTGAAGTGGAATAAAAGGGTTTAAAATCAGAAAGATAAACTTTTTTTCCGAAAAGTTCGGAAGGGTTTAACTTGTAAACAAAAGGCTTTTCGCTCTCCCTTCCATCATACCAGACACTTTTTATCTCAATCTTATGAACTTTAGAAAGCTCATCCAATTTTATTTTTGCCTCTCCCAGAGGAGTACATCCTATAAGTTTTCCATCAAGATAAACATTATAGCCGGCGGTAAGATAATAGTGCGGATACCACTTTAAAACAAACTCATTCATAGAGACAGGTTTTACATCGTAAATCCTATAAGGTTTTCTTACAGGATAGGAATAGCATTCTGTTTTTTCAAAATCAAAGGCCCACTCATACTCTCCACTCCTCTCAGGCAAAAGCTTAAGCTCTGACCAAGTTCCGTGATTTATAAGCTTATACTTTACTCTTGTTTTAACATCCTTAAGTTTATAGCAAACCTCGTGGGGATTTGCAAAAGAGAGAGTATAGTTATCCCCTTTTATAATATAACTTTTTCCCTTTATGTAATCTTTTCCGTACTCAATTGACTTTAAATCAGTCCAGCCCTGCGTTATATGCCTTGAAGTTGAAACAAGCACCGGAATGCTCTTTTCCTCAACAATTGTGATAACTCTTACTCCATGCGGCACAACATCAACATAATATCCACCTTTCCACGAACCCAAATACTCATGATTCCAAAAATCAAAAACATGATAATTTTTATCAGGGTTTAAACCAAGTTCATTAAAAACAATAAACTCACCTTCTCTTTTCTCACTCAGATTAAAAACAGCCACTATATCATAATTTCTTCCGAGATGAGAAACTTTAAGATCCCAGATATTCTTAGGTGTTTTTATAGGGAAAAGATCCATAGGTTTGATATTTACAGCAGGATAAATCTTCTTAAGCAAATTAACTCTTCCTTCGGGAAGTTCGTACATCATATCGGATTCCATAAGAGCTTGTCCGGTGAGCCCCTGTAAAGTAGCCCATGCCTGAGCTATTTCAAATTTCATCGGAGGCCTTACCAAGATGACATCAGGATCAGCATACCAGAGGATATTATGCAAAAAGTACCACTTCATTGTGGCATCAAATGCCTCCATAAATCCGCTCCAGCCAAGCCAGACATCTCCCGCTGTTCTCGAACCATTCATTATACCGGCTCCCTCTATTGGAATACCCCAACATCCCAAAAGATAACTATTCTCTCCTATTGCTTCCCTTATTGCCATAAGAGTTTCCCTGTACTTTTCCTCACCTTTTTTATCGCTCTTTAAAAGTCTTTTATACTCCCTTACAACTATCGGCTGTCCGTCTATTTTAAAATACTCGTACCCCCATCTTCTTAAAATCCTGAAAAGATTTTTAAGATACCTTTTTCCGTATTTATTGGGTTTTACGAGATAGATACCTTCCCATGTGCTTGAAAGGCTTTTGCCTTTTGCATCAAGAAAGAATGCTTTTTTATTTTTCTTCACAATTTCATAATTGCTCTCTCCGTGAGGTGCAAGCCAGAGCCCCGGCTTTAACCCCAATTGTTTGATTTCCTTTGCAATTCCATCCATTCCCGGATTTAAAAATCTTGAATTAATCGTAAACCAATCTCTGTTCTCTCCCAAACCATGACCTGTACCCTGCCAGCCATCATCTATTTGAACATATTTTGCTCCGTACTCTTTTAAGTTTTCTGCCATCCATTTTGCATTTTTCAAAATTTCATTAGCATTTATCTCCTGATAATAAAAATACCATGAGCACCAACCTGAAGGAGGCTCTTTAAAGACAGATTTGTCAATTGGTTTAAAATATTTAACTCCGAGATTATTTTTATAATAATTTTCATTTTTTTTTCCGTCTTTCAACACCACAAGATCTCTTTCAGGATAATATTTACCTTCGGCAACAGAGGTTTTCACATTGCCGAGAGTCATAAACAGTATGGAACTTTCCTTTCCAGATATTCTGCAAGGAATATTTTTTTCAACAGAATAAACAAAAGAAAACATAAAAAACACAATAAGGCTAAATAAAACAATCTTTTTCATCTCTTATCCTCTCTTTTATTTTTTAAATATAAAATAATATAAAATAATATAAAGTAAAAAACCAAAAAGAATTAAATATCTTAAAAGATAATAAATTGAATAAAAAATAGAAAAGCTCTTTTCCTTTACATACACTTTTGAAATTATAAGCCCCTCTCTTCCATAACCCAACTTTTTCAAGATTTTTCCATTGGATTCAAAGACTCCGCTAATTCCTGATGTTGCAGCTCTTAAAACAGGAATAGACATTTCCATAGCTCTTATCTTGGAAATATAGAAATGTTGAACAGGGCCTGATGTTTTTCCAAACCATGAATCATTGGTTATTGTAACTAAAAGATTTACTCCCTTATCATAAAATTTCTTGATTAATGATGGAAAAACCATTTCATAACAGATAGGAATACCTATCTTTAAGCCATCAATATCAAAAACCTTAACATCCTTTCCCTTTGTAAATTCTCCTTCAACATTTGCAATCTTATTAGCAAAGAAGAATATTTTTTTATATGGTAT
>CAZWJH010000019.1:0-20152 GCA_964634755.1 uncultured Clostridia bacterium | reverse complement strand
AGTTTTCATTTTCTCATTCCCCTGAACAGCAGCAACTTTTACCTCTTTCTCCTTTTTTACTTTGATGAAAAACCCGGGAATATTCAAGACTATAAGAAGGGAAATAACTATCCAAGGAGCTTTCATGTTTTTACTCTTTATTGCTTTATAAATAATGATATTTGAAAATAATACAAAAAGGCTAACACCTCTTACTCCAAGAGTGTAGAAAAAATAACTTAAACCTGTATTAGAAGCTTGAGAATTGGCAAGAATTCCCCAAGGAAAACCAGTTAAAAAATGTTCTAAAACTATCTCAAAGAAAACATAAAAAAATGGGAAAATAAAAATTAATTCATTCTTGAAAAAAAATAGTGGAACCGAGAGGTAAAGAGAAAGATAGCCAAACAAAAGGATTAATGATAATACTGCAAAATACCACGGCATTCCCCCGTAACCTGTAAGTACAGGAAAAAGCCAGTATAAAAGCAGTAGGTTAAAAATAATACCGGATAAAAAAAGTTTTAAAAAACTTTTTTCTTTTTCCAAGATGAAAAAGATCGGTATAAAAGCTATGAATGCCAAAGGATATAAATTAAACGGAGGGAATGCAAGAATTAAAAAAAACGGAGTTAATAAGTAAGGGAGGTATCTTTTAATCATTAAGATTTCTGGCTATTGTAAGAAACCCCGTATGAGATATCATTCTTTCGGAAGGTCTTACTCCGTACTCCCGCACAAGAATTTCTCTTTCAAAAAGCTCAACTGTTCTTTCAACAAAAAAGCCTGATTCTATGAGTTTAAAATGAGTTTTTTTTACCTGCTCAAAATTGGGAGAAAGAGAAACCCAAAAATATCCGGGGAGAATAACCTTTTTCGCATGCTCAACAATCTCCCAAGGCTCGGGCACATCAATAAATAAAGCTTCAAAAGTATAATCTCCAAAGCCTTCCTCTGCAACATCTTTTAAGATAAATTCTACTATATTCTCAAGTCCGTATTTTTTTATATTTTTTATTGCATACTTTTGATGTTCCTCCCTTCTTTCAAAAGAGTAAACCTTGCCGGATTCTCCAACCGCAATAGCCAAAGCAGTTGTTAAAGCACCTGAACCACTTCCAACTTCAGCAACAATGCTTCCGCTTCCTATTCCTGTTGACATAAACATATATCCGATGTCCTTCGGATATAAAATGGTGGTTTTTCTCTGAACTTTTTTTATAAGATCAAAGTTGGAGGGTTTTAAAACATAAAATTTTGCTCCTTTGTTTGAAATGAGGGTATCCCCGTATTTTAGACCTTTTTCAAAAATAAGGTTTCCCAAATTAGTATTGAAGCTTGAACCATCCTTGAAAGTTAAAAGATAGGTGTCCCCCTTTTCACTGTAAATAAGAAAAAGGGCTCCGTCTTTTAGCATTATAAACTGAAATTCAAAAGAGATTTCATCTCTCTTACGGCTCTTTCAAGCCCCACAAAAGCAGCTCTGCTGATTATTGAGTGTCCTATGTTTACCTCTTCAACATCTTTTAAATTTCTGAAAAGTTGAATATTTCTGTAATTTAAACCGTGTCCTGCAAGAACCTCCATTCCCAATTTTTTCGAATATTTTACAATTTCCTGAAGTTTTTCATATTCCTTTTTTTCACATTCCTTATTATTACATTCAGAATATCTTGTGGTGTTAAGTTCAATTGTCTTTACCCCTATTTTATGAGCTGCTCTTATCTGCTCTTTATCCGGATCTATGAAAATACTAACCTTAATCCCTGAAACTTCAAGTTCTCTTATATAATCAGGAAGAACATTCTGGTTTAAAATTACATCAAGCCCCCCTTCAGTTGTAACTTCATCCTTTTTTTCAGGAACAAGAGTTACCTGATGGGGAAGAATGGTAAGCATTATTGCTTTCATTTCAGAAGTAGATGCCATTTCAACATTAAGAGGAATTTTAATAGTGGATTTTAAAAGTTCAACATCTCTTTCCTTAATATGCCGCCTATCACCTCTCAAATGAACCGTTATTCCATCTGCCCCTCCCAATTCGGCAAGAGCAGCAGCTTGAACTGGATCGGGTTCATTCCCTTTTCTTGCCTCTCTCAATGTTGCAATATGATCGATATTAACTCCTAATCTCATGATACCACCTCTTCTATCTCATTTTTAATTTTATTAGAATAATTTTCAACAAATTCCTTTATTTTCCTTTCATCTTTCCCTTCTATCATTACCCTTAAAAGTGGCTCTGTGCCTGAATATCGTATAATCATTCTTACATTTTTACCAAAAAGTTTTTCACTTTTCTCTTTCATCTCTTTTATAGAAAAAAGTTTATCAAGGGGAATTTTTTTCTTTACCGGTATATTCTCCATAATCTGGTGAGCAAGAGGAATTTCCTCCCTATACTCTGAAAGTCTTTTGCCTGTTTTTTCAGCTATTTCTAAAATTTTAAGAGCCACAATAATGCCATCTCCAGTTATATGATAATCTCTTAAAATTATGTGTCCGGAAGTCTCTCCTCCTATAAGACTATTGGTTTCAACCATTTTTTCCCATACATATTTATCTCCAACAGGAGTTCTGTGAAAGTCAAGGCCCATATTTTTAACTTTTTCTTCAAGAGATAAATTACTCATAATTGTCCCAACAATAGCTCCCTTATAGCCATTTTTTGAGTAATAGCGGGCAAGGATGTAAAGTAAAATATCTCCGTTCAAAATTTCTCCTTTTTCATCAACAAGAATAACCCTGTCTCCATCTCCATCAAAAGCTATGCCAGCAAAAGCTTCCTCCTTTTTTACCTTTTCGGCAACTTTCTCAGGATAGAGTGAACCACAATTCTTATTAATGTTTTTTCCGTCCGGGGCACAATTTATCATAACAACATTGTATCCCAGTTCCTTGAAAAGGATTTCCGTAAGATCTGATGCTCCACCATTTGAACAATCTACTACAATTTTTAAATGTTTTTCATATCTTGGGAAATTTCTTCTAATAAAGTCAATGTAAAAAGCTTTTTTATTAACTCTAACAATCTTACCTTTGGGATAAGGTTCCCCATTCTTATTCAAAAGTTCGAAAATTTTCTTTTCAAGTTTAACCTCAATACTATCACTCAATTTCATACCTTTCGAATTTAAAATCTTAATTCCATTAAATTCAGTAGGATTGTGCGAAGCTGAAATCATTATTCCACCATCATATTCTTCATCAAGGGAAACTATTTTGGCAAGAGCCGGAGTTGTAATAGTTCCAGTATAATCCAATTCAATATTTGAGCTCGCAAAACCATCTGCCAATGTTTTAAGAATCCACTCTGAACTTTCTCTACTATCATCTCCAACTAATATCTTTTTTATATTCAATTTCTCGGAGATAGCTCTTCCAAGGTTATAAATAATATCTTTTGTGAGAGGATATTCACCAGCAATTCCTCTTATTCCATCAGTTCCAAAGAGTTTTTTCATTTTTTTCTCTTTTTTTCAAAACTTTTTTATTTTCACTTTTATTCACTTCAACATTTACCACAATTTTATCACTGCTAAAAATAACTCTTGAATCAAAAATTTTTAAAGGAATTTCCTTTGTAAAACTTCTGTCCACACCTGTTTTTTGAAATTCCACCACGATGTAAGATCGTCTTTTTAATATGGATATTGGTCCTTCCACGAAAATTACTTTGGGAGAATAACTAAAACTTTTTATAACAAATCCTTCTTTAGGGGTAATCTTCTTTTTTAACAGAATCTTAATTTGCTTTTTTACTTTTTTTTCAAGCGTTATCTGTATTGTAGGTGGTAAAATATTTTCAACTTTTATTCCTTTCGGAGTCTGCACATTGCTTCTCTTTATCTTTATATTAAAAGTTTTCTCCTCTTTAAACCTATCAATTTCAGGAATATCTTTCGGAATATTTATCAAAATTGCAATATCAGAAGGTGCAAGATTTTTTATTAAACTTAAGGGACCTTTTAATT
The DNA here is from genome assembly GCA_964634755.1 of uncultured Clostridia bacterium. Lineage (GTDB taxonomy): Bacteria > Acidobacteriota > Aminicenantia > JAMOAD01 > JAMOAD01 > JALXDT01. The sequence continues at coordinate 16,199 of CAZWJH010000019.1, read as the reverse complement.
TCAAATTAACTGTAGTGGGAGAAATCTTAAGTATCTCCACATCTTTTGGGATATTCATAGTACCAACAGGTATGGAAGAAATCATAATGTTTGTCTGAACTCTTTTTTCACTGGCTACCCAGAGCCAAATAGATATCGCAATTAAAAAGGATAAAAGCTTAAGACCTATGTTTCGCATTTTCTATAAGTTCCTCTTTTAATGTTTCTTTCAATGATTTCAAAGTGTAGTTTCTCGTTAGATTCCCTCCGTTAGCAATAGAAATCGTACCCGTTTCTTCTGATACGACAAGAACAATACAATCCGTTGTTTTAGAAATACTAATAGCTGCAAGATGTCTTGTCCCATAATTTTTCCTTTTCTCAACTATCTCCTCAGGTAAAGGAATAACAACGGAGGCTGCAACAATTCTATTTTTACTAATAATCACTGCTCCATCATGCAAAGGATTATTAGGATAAAAAAGTGCAATTATTATCTCCTTTGTGATTTTAGCATCAATAATCTTTCCCTTCTCAGTAAGAGAACCCAACGATACATTTCTCTCAAAAACAATCAAAGCTCCTATCCTATTCTTTGTAAGCTCTTCAACAGCGTCCACAATAGAATCAATACTCTCTTGAGATGCTGTTTCTCTTTTCTTAAAAGGGAAACCAGAACCTATTGAAGCAAGATAACCTTTAATTTCATCACTAAAAATCACTATCAAGCCAAAAATTGAATAAGTTATGACAAAACTCAATACCCAATTTAATGCATTTAACTTAAAAACAGCACTTAAAAGATCAACAAGAAGAATTATAAGAATACCTGTTAAAATCTGGTTCGCCTGTTTCCCTTTCAAAAACTTTAATATATAGTAGATAAAAACAGTCAATACTAAAATATCTATTGCATCAACAATTGTGAAACTTGAAAAAAGATAAAATAAATTGGAAAAAAGACTATTTATCATCCGCCTTTTTTGAGGATATTTTTTTCTTCATTTCTTTATTTTCAATTGTTTTTCTTTTTCTTACCGTTCTTTTTCTTGTCGACTTTTTCTTAATTTTGGGTTCCTCTACTTGAATTTTATATATATTAACATCAACGTCCTCACCTTTCTCTTCTTTTATGATTTTTACAATATCATCAGAAGTTATGCTTTCTTTTTCAAGTAAAAGTTGAGCTATTTTCTCCAAAACAGTGAAATTATCAAGAATGATCTTTTTCCCTCTCTCATAAGCCTCGCTTATTATTTTATTAACTTCACTGTCTATTTTTATCGCAGTCTCTTCAGAATAGGACCTCTTGGAAGAAATCTCTTTACCTAAAAACACCATTTCATCCTTCTCTTCAAGAGATATAGGGCCCAATGAGGACATTCCCCACTCACACACCATCTTTCTTGCAAGCTCAGTTGCTCTTTTTATATCATTTCCGGCTCCAGTTGTCATTGTCCCTAAAGAAAGTTCCTCCGCAATCCTTCCTCCCAAAAGTACAGCTATCTGAGCTTCAAGATATTCCTTAGAGTATGTGTATTTATCATCCACTGGCAACTGCTGAGTTAATCCCAAAGCCATTCCTCTCGGAATAATAGTGACTTTGTGAATAGGATCAGCTTCAGGAATAAGCGCTGCTAAAAGCGCATGTCCGCCTTCATGATAGGCAGTAATCTTTTTTTCCTGTTCGGAAATAATCATACTCTTTCTTTCAGCACCCATCATCACTTTATCTTTAGCATATTCAAAATCGGCCATAGTAACAAACTTTCTATTTTCTCTCGCTGCTTTTAAAGCAGCCTCATTAACAAGATTTGCAAGATCTGCTCCAGAAAAACCGGGAGTTGACCTTGCAATTATATCCAATCTTACATCATCGGCAATAGGGATGTCTCTTGAATGAATCTTCAAAATTTCTTCTCTGCCCTTCACATCTGGAGTAGGAACAACAATTCTTCTGTCAAATCTTCCGGGTCTTAAAAGAGCGGGATCAAGAATATCGGGTCTGTTTGTAGCAGCAATAACTATTATTCCCTCATTAGCATCAAATCCGTCCATTTCAACAAGAAGCTGATTAAGGGTTTGCTCTCTTTCATCGTGGCCTCCACCAAGGCCTGCACCTCTGTGCCTTCCTACGGCATCTATTTCATCAATAAACACAAGACATGGAGCGAGTTTTTTTGCTTGATCAAAAAGATCTCTCACTCTTGAAGCTCCGACCCCTACAAAAAGCTCGACAAAATCAGAACCTGAAATAGATAAAAAGGGGACATCAGCCTCTCCTGCAACAGCTTTCGCAAGTAATGTTTTACCTGTTCCCGGAGGGCCTACAAGAAGAACACCTTTGGGAATTTTACCACCCAATTTTTGAAACTTTTTTGGATTTTTTAAAAAATCTATTATTTCCTGAAGCTCTTCCTTAGCCTCATCAACACCGGCAACATCTTTGAATGTAATTTTTTTATCTTTAGCAGTAAAAAGTTTTGCTTTGCTTTTACCAAAAGAAAAAGCTTTATTTCCCCCTCCCTGCATTTGCCTTATAATAAAAACCCAAAAAACAAAGATCAAAATCAAGGGTAACCAACTGAAAATAAAATTCCAAAAAGTCCCATCAGAAGGTTTTTTTACTTTTATCTTCACACTGTGTCTCTCTAAAAGTTTAACTAATTCAGTATCATAATTTTTAGGCATATATGTGATATAAACACCTGAAGTCTTTCCTTTTGTTTTAAATGTTATTTTTTGCTCATCAATATTCACTTCCTCAACAGAGCCATTTTTTACATTACTTAAAAAATCGGAAAAATCCATTTTTTTCGGTTTTTTACTAGCAGGACCTGATATAGTCCATAAAACTACAAGAATAGAAAGGACAATTAACCAAAAAATCAAAGAATCAAATCCTTTCTTTCTAAACTTACTTCCTTTATTTTTTGCCATTTATCACCTCTTAAATAATTATATCAAAATATATTGTAGTTTTCTACCAATCTATTTAGCTTTTAAAGTTTTCTATCACCAAAAGAAATTAAATTTGTTGACAAAAATGAAATTTGCTGGTATTTTTAAATATTAATAATAAAGGTAGGAAGGAGGGAAAAAATGAATGATTCAACAGGTACCGCAATTTTCGGAGGAACTTTTTTTATTGTATAGTTAGCTATTGTTATCTTTTACATCTATGTAATGTGGAGGATATTTGAAAAAGCAGGACAACCCGGCTGGGCAGCGATTATTCCTATTTATAATGTTTATATTATGCTAAAAATAGCAAAAAGGCCGGGGTGGTGGTTAATTCTCATGTTCATACCACTTATAAATATTATCATAGGCATTATTGTAACCATTGACATTGCTAATAACTTTGAAAAAGACACCGGCTTTGCAATCGGCTTAATACTTTTAGGTTTTATTTTCTGGCCAATTTTAGCCTTTGATAGCTCTACTTACATCGGATAAAAATTACTTTGAATAATAGAGTGGAGACGGAGTAAAGGATATTATAAATATTATTATTACTAAATAAAACAAGAGTTTCCTTGTAAAATCAAGTCCTCTTTCATCATCAAAAACAGGAGGATGTTTCAGACCAAAGATAAAAATAAGTAATGCCCATAAAATCCATCCTTCCCAAAAGAACACCCCTGCGAGAATAAGTCCTCCTATAAAAAAATATTTTAACCTATTGTAAACTTTTGAAGAAAAAGCATAAAGGATATGGCCTCCATCAAGCTGCCCAAGAGGAATTAAATTAAAAGCAGTAACCAAAACTCCAAACCAACCGGCAAAAGCAAGCGGATGAATCAGCAAATTTGCATTCTCAGGCAAATTTTTAAAAAAGAAAAAAGCTATTAATTTAAAAATCAAAGGCTCTCCAAGATTTAAGGCTTCAGCCGGTAAAGAAACAACAACTTTTGATTTAGCAATTCCATAAATAAGAACAGGTATTGAAAGAAAAAAACTCATCAAAGGGCCTGCAATACCAATATCAAAAAGAGGAATCTTAGAATAAATAGGCTCTTTTATTTTTATAACAGCCCCAAAAGTTCCGGCAAGAGTAGGAGCAGGTATAAAGTAGGGAGGAGTAGCATTAATCCGGTATTTTCTGCACATCAAATAGTGTCCCATCTCATGAGCAAACAAAATTATTAAAAGTGGTAAGGAGTAATAGAGTCCGTAAATATAGTTTGATGGCTCAAGTAAGTAATTTTTTACAAATTCAGTAGAGAGCTCCTTTGAGGGATTTTTAAAGGAAAGAAAAAATATAGTACCTACAACTGTCGTTGTAAAAAAAGTTAAAACAAAAAGTATAAAGTTTAAATAATACTTTCTAAGCAGCTCCCAAAAAGATTGTATCAATTTGAAGTTTTTTCTATTATTTTCTCCACTATATTTTCATAGGTTTTTGAAATTTCATTATCAGGGGAAACAAGAACAATAGGCTTTCCCTCATCACTATGGGATGATACTTGAGGATCAAAGGGCAAGCTTCCAAGAAAATCTATATTAAAAAGTTTACTAATATTTTTTCCTCCGCCTTGAGGGAAAAGATAAATTTTTTCTCCGCACTTTGGGCAAACTACATAGGACATATTTTCAATGACACCAAGAACAGGCACATTAACAGCCTTAAACATATTGACCGATTTTTTAACATCATACTGAGAAATTTTTTGCGGGGTGGTAACAACAATTCCCCCTGTAAGCTTTAATTTTTGAGAAAGTGATATTTGAACATCACCTGTACCCGGAGGAAGATCTACAATAAGATAATCAAGTTCTCCCCATTCCACATCATTAATAAATTGATTAATTAAATTTGAAACCAATGGCCCTCTCCAGATTAAAGGCTGATCTTCCTGAACAAAAAAGTGAACAGAGATAATCTTTATTCCATCCTTCTCAAGAGGAATAATTTTTTTATCCTCAGTAATATTTGGGGTTCCGGAAAGACCTATCATAACAGGCACATTCGGTCCATAGACATCAGCATCCATAAGACCTACTTTGAATCCTTTGTTTTTAAGTGTTAAGGCAAGGTTTACGGAAACAGTTGTTTTCCCGACTCCTCCTTTACCACTACCAATTGCAATAATATTTTTTACCTCTTCAAGAGGGTTTTTATTTATAAAAAATTTAGGCTTATCCATTTTCTCTCTCCTTTTTAATAAAAAAACAGGGGGAGAATTTTTCTTCTCCCCCTTTAATTAAGCCAAATAAAATTAAACTTTGGGTTCTTTATCAGGATGGAGCTTTTTGAATTTTTCCAAAAGCTGCTCTTTTGTCTCTCTATGATCAGGGTCATCAACAATACAATCAACAGGGCAAACCTGGATACACTGGGGTTCATCATACCATCCGACACATTCAGTACATTTGTTAGGATCAATTATAAAGATATCCTCTCCCTCAGAAATAGCTTCATTTGGACACTCAGGAACACAAGCTCCGCAATTGATACATTCGTCTGTAATCATTAATGCCATTTTAATACCTCCTATTTTAATTAATAAGAATTATATCTAAAAAAAGAAAAAATATCAAATTAAAGTTAATAAAAAAAGCCCCTCTTGAGAGGGGCTTTTTATAAATAACAGACTTAAATTACTTAACTTCAACAGGAATAGTTTTTGCCTTGGCTTTTTCACTCTTGGGAATTGTGATTTCAAGAACACCATTGTCCATTTTCGCTTTTATCTTGTTGGGCTCTATATTCTGAGGAAGCTGGAAGCTTCTCTGAAAACTACCATAGAACCTCTCGATCCTGTGATAATTCTCCTTCTTCACTTCATTATCCATCTTCTTTTCACCTTTAATAATGAGGACATTATCTTTAACCTCTACTGCAATATCATCCTTTTTGAAACCTGGAAGTTCAACATTGAACTTGTAGCTATCCTTGGTTTCATATATATCTGTTGCAGGTTGCCACTTTGCAAGAGGCATGGTTTCACCCTCTAACTCACTCCAGAGCCCTTCATCAAAAAGTCTGTTTAATCTGTCAGTTAAGCTCATTAAATTTGCCAATGGACTCCATTTTGTTATTGTCATCTTCCCACCTCCTTTTTTAAATTTTCCACTAATAATATAGTCCAAAGTTAAAAATTTGTCAAGTGGTTCTGATGATTTTTTTATAAAATTATATGAGTGAATTATTATCAAGTATAGAAAAGAAAAAATCTCTTTTTACGAGGCATTGAATTTATTAGCCTTTTAAAACTTTTTTTCCGTGAAGAAGTCTTTGAAAGGCTGTAATATTAGCTCCTATTCCTATCAACAAAACCCCCCAAAACATAAACCTTTTATCAAAATAAGATAAAAGAGCAAATACCACAAAGGCAAAAAGTCTTTCTAATCTTTGAACAACACCAACATTACACTCTTCTCCCAAACTTTCAATTTTTGCTCTTATATAAGAGGTTAAGACAGAGCCTAAAAGATAAAAAAGCGCAATAAAGGAAAACTCTGGTTTCCCTGTTTTATTAAACCAATATATAAGTCCTGCCAATTGAAAAATTTCCACATATCTATCAGATGCAGAATCCAAAAGAGAACCAAATTTTGAGCCTCGCCCATATCGTTTAGCAATTAAACCATCAAAAACATCAAAAAGGCCAGCAGCCCAGAGAACAAAACCCGCTGCCATAAAATATCCATACGCAAATAAAAAGGCACTAATTATTGATATCAAAACACCACTTATAGTAAGAACATCAGGGGTTGCCTTAAGAACTTCAGCAAAAAAATAAAGTAAAATTTCTCTTATTTTTATAAGAATACCATTAATAAAATTGTAAATAAATTTCATATATAATAAAGCAGCGGCAAGGTTAAACCTTGCCGCTCTCCTCCATACTAAATTCTATTTTTTATCTTTTGCCTTTTTCCCATATTTTTTAATAAACTCTTCTACTAATTGTTTAGCAGTATGATCATCATATTGAATTGGAGGGGATTTCATAAGAAAGGCAGCAGGGCCTTCAAGAGTACCTGAAATTCCATTATCTTTTGCAAGTTTAATTAATCTAACAGCATCAATAATAATTCCTGCAGAATTTGGAGAATCTTCAACAGAAAGTCTACATTCAAGATTCATAGGCACATCACCAAAGTGCTTTCCTTCGATTCTCAAATAACAGACTTTATTATCCTTAAGCCAGGGCACATAATCGGAAGGGCCAACATGCACCTTGTCCGTATCAAGTTTAATGCCTCTGTTTTCTATCTGGGATGTCACTGCATTTGTCTTGGAAATTTTCTTAGAATCAAGTCTCTCTCTTTCAAGCATGTTTAAAAAGTCAGTATTTCCACCAACATTGAGTTGATAAGTTCTATCAATAATCATACCTCTATCAAGAAAGAGATTTACAAGAGTTCTGTGAAGTATTGTAGCTCCCACCTGAGATTTAATATCATCTCCAATAATAGGAAGACCATACTCTTTAAATCTATCCTGCCAATACTTTTCCCTTGCAATAAATACAGGAATCGCATTAACCATTCCAGCCCCCCCTTCAAGAATCTGCTCCACATACCACTTTGTAGCCATCTCAGAACCAACAGGGAGATAGTTAATAACAACATCTACTCCTGAATCCTTTATAACCTTTGCAACATTAACAGTTGAGCCGGGAGCTTTCTTAATTACATTTGCGAGGTACTTACCGATTCCATCATGAGTCATTCCCCTCATAACCTTAACACCTAGTTTAGGAACATCCGCAAATTTTGTGGTATTGTTGGGATGAGCAAAAATAGCTTCTGAAAGGTCTTTCCCAACCTTAGTCTCATTGATGTCAAAAGCGGCCACAAATTCAATATCAGAAATATGATAACCACCCAAATTAACATGCATTAAACCAGGGACAAACTCATCATCCTTTGCATTTTTATAGTACTCCACACCCTGAACTAAAGATGATGCGCAATTACCAACTCCGATAATTGCAACTCTTACTTTATCCTTTCCCATAGCAACCTCCTCTAAAATATAGATAGTTTAACATATTTTTTGGGATTTTTCTTTATGTCAACTATTAAACTCTTCAACTCTTCAATCGTTTTATTTAAATTTTCAATATATTTTTCATCATTAAGGAGCTTTCCAGCACTTCCCTTTCCATTATTTAGTTTACCAGAGATTTCATCTAATTTTTTTGTCAAACTGCTTAAATTCTCTACCAATTTATCCACTTTATTCATAGACTCTCTTCCCTTTTCTGTTGTCACTTTGAGCTCCTTTCTTGCATCTTTAAGAAAAAGCGTGAGATTATCACCTGCTTCTCCAATTTTTTTTATCTGTTTGTTATATTCAGAAACATTAACCTTGTCTATTCTCGTATTAATTTTTACAAGAGCATCATGCAATAGATCCAAAGACCTTGAAACCTTAGCTATTTTATCATCAAAATTCTTCTTTTTTATCCTTTCTTTTATTGTATTGAGGATTTCTTTTGCTTCAATCATTATATCCTTATTTTTACCTTTCACCAAATCCCCTGGCTGCAAGAATTTTTCCGATCTTCCGGGTATAATTGTTATGGCTTTTTCTCCCATAAAGTTAAGAGTATTTATTTCAAAAATTGAGTCAATCGGAATATTGTATTTCTTCTTTACATCAACTCTTATAACAACACCATCCTTTTCAAATTTCACACCCTTAGTCCATCCCACTCTATATCCTCTCATATAAACCTGAGAGTGATCTCGCAAACCTATAACATTATCAAATTTCACAAAAATCTTGTAATCATTAGTGAAGAATATCCTTTTGTCAGCCAACCACAAAATTGTAACGAGAATTATTACAAAGCTGAAAAATATCACAACACCAGAGATAAAACTCATTTTTTTATACTTCATATGTATCTCCTATTGAATATAAGTATTCTAAGGTTTCATCGGAAATTTCCTCTTTCTTTCCTATAAAAAATATTTTACCGTCCCTTAAAAGGGCAACTCTATCCGAAACTTTTTCCATAAGCTCTATATCATGGGTAACTATTATTGATGTGGCAGAAATTTTTTCTTTCAAAACCATAATAAGATTGCTTACAAGCTCAGCATTTTTTTTATCAAGACCGGTAGTAGGCTCATCGTAGAATATGTATTTAGGCTCCTTTATCATTGCTCTTGCTATTGCCACTCTTTTTTTCATCCCCCCACTAAGCTCTTCAGGATACTTGTCAAGAACATCCTCCTCAAGACCGACAAATGAAAGAGCTTCTATTATTTTTCTTTCAATCTCATCATCCTTCATTTTTTTATGCATTCTTAAAAAAAGAGCAAGGTTTTCCCTCACATCAAGAAAATCAAAAAGAGCACTATTTTGAAAAACATAAGCAATTTTCTTCCTAAAATTTTCAAGTTCTCTTCTATTAAATTTTCTTATATTTTCACCATCAAAATAAACTTCTCCCCCATCAGGCTCCATAAGCCTTATCATACTTTTTATCATAACTGTTTTCCCTTGACCACTTGGTCCAAGGATAACAAGAGTTTCATTATCATATATTTCAAGATCAACACCTTTTAAAATTTCTTTTCCTTCAAAATGTTTTTTTAAACCCTTCACCTCTATCATAATAATAATTCTCCAAGATAATAATCAAAAATAACTATCATAATAGCAGAAACAACAACTGCAAGAGTTGAAGATTCTCCAACCCCTTTTGCTCCTCCCTTTGTTTTTAAACCAAAATAACTTCCTATGAGCGCTATAAAAAAACCGTAAACTGAAGGTTTTATCATACATCCAAAAATGATCTCAAAACTTTTGTAATCCATCTTTAGGCCATTTACAAACTCATGTGCAGTTACCCATTGACTAACAACAGTTGAAACAAAAAATGAACTGAAAATTGCCAGAAAATTTGCAAAAACAGTAATAACCGGGAGCATAATCAGACCTGCAATAACTCGAGGCATCACAAGAAAACCAACAGGATCCAAAGACATTGTTTCAAGAGCTTCAATTTGCTCAGAAATTTTCATACTCCCTATTTCAGCAGCAAGAGAAGCTCCCAATTTCCCTGCAAGCACCAGCCCCAGGATAACAGGCGAAAGCTCTATCACCGTACTTTTAAAAATAACATTTACAGTAACATACCTTGGGACTAAGCCAGATGATTGATAAGTACCTTGGACAGTTGAACCAAGTCCAACAAAAATTGAAATTATTGCAGCAATCGGAAGTGTTTTTGCTGAAAAATTATACATTTGTTCAACAAGCTGCCTTCTGTAAAACCAAATTTTTGGAATCTCTTTAAGGGAATCTATAAACAATAGAAATATCTCATAAACCGTAATAAAAAAATTAATTCCTTTTTCTCCTAAATTTTCAAAAAATTTTCTATCAAGCATCTTTTTCTTCCCTTATCACAGACATTATCGATTCTATCAAAACCTCACCTCTTTCAACAAGAGGGAAACTATAATTCTCTGTTCTCCAGTTTACAACCAAAAGCATTATTGCCCCTCCAATCATCTTTGTAATATGAGATGGATCAATCTTTTTCACTGATCCTTTTTCCTGAGCTTTTTTAATAAGAGATGTCATTAGCTCTTCCCTTTCTTTCATTATCGCCGTGGCTTTCTCTTTTATCGTGGGAGAATAAGAAAAAGCATCGGACGAAAAGATAATCGAAGTTATTTCTCTGTTTTTTTCATAATATTCAAGCTGAGATAAAAGAATCTCTTCAATTTTCAAAAGCTCATTTTTTGTATCCTTATATTTATTTAGAATTTCTTCGTGGATGGAAACTATTTTTTTGAAAATTTCATTTATTAAATTCTCTTTGCTTTTAAAATATCTGTAAACAGCAGGCTCTGTAATTCCCGTAAGTTCTCCCACTCTTTTCATAGAAAGAGCGGAGAACCCATCTTTGTCAATTATTTTAATAGCGATATTAAGCATCTCTTCTCTTCTTCTTATATTCATCTTTCACTCTCGCGGTTAGTTAGTCCTAACTAATGTATGATATTGTAGCTCTTTTAACCACAGGTGTCAATAGGGTAAATTTGATTTTCATTTTTTTAATTAATATAATAAACAATGAGTGGAATTGCCCAGCTTTTTGTTCTTTCCTTTCTTATTTTTGCTGTATTAGTATTTTATATTATTTTAAAGGAAAGGATAAAAAGAGAGATTAAGGAAAGGATAAAAAGAGAGATTAAGGATGAAGGATTAAGCTATATAGAAGAGCTTGAGGCTGATTTTAAAACCATTTTAGCCGAAAGTAAAGCGGATGATGAAATTTTAAACAGAATTAACATTAACCTTGCCTCTTTAAGACATTTTATAGAAGAGCTTGATGATTAAAAATAAAAATAATTTTATCTTTTCAATACTTTTCTTCATTCTGCTTATTTCAATAAAGCTTATCTCTTTCCCTTTTTTTAAGTATCACCCGGAAGATAAAGATAAATTTAAAAGTTTTTTTCATGAGAACTTTGATGGTTATAAATACTTTTCCGAATTCATAGGTTTTCCCAAAATCCTAATATCTCCCCATGCAAACTATAATTTTTCAGGAAAAGTTGCTGCAAGAGCATTTAATCTTCTGAAAGACAGATATAGGCTGGTAATTATTCTCGGTCCACCCCACCATGAATACTTCAGAGGCTTTGCAATTTACAGAGGAGATTACTTACTATCTCCTTTTGGTAAAATAATGATAGCAAAAAAAGAAGCTTTAATGCTTAACAAAAAAGTGAGAGGTACATTTTTGGATAAAAGATTGTTTGAGAAAGAGCATTCTATAAATATTCAGACTCCATACATTCAAGCTGTTTTAAAACACACAAAAATTTTACCAATTATCATGGGAGATACAAAAAAGAGAGAACTTGACATTCTCTCAAAATACCTTGAAAAATTGACAAAAAGAAATAATACTCTCATAATTGTTTCAACTGATCTCTCTCACTATCACAAACTTAAAACAGCAAAAGAGATAGATTCAAAAACAATTAAAGAGCTTGAAAAAAAAAGACCGGAACAATTTTTAAGACTTAAAAAGATGGGAATTATAGAGGCATGCGGATGGAGAGCTCTTTACATAGGATTAAAGATAGCCAAAAAAGAAAAGCTTTATTTTATTCCTGTTTCGAGGGGATACTCTTCTGATTTTGATGGCAATACTAACAGAGTTGTTGGCTATTTTTCCGGAATTTTTTATAAGGAAGAAAAACTAAAAATCTCAAAAGATGATAAGGAGAAAATAATAGAAATAGTAAAAGCTTCAATTCAAAAAAGAGAGCCTTTTGAAATGAATTTTGAAAAAAGTCCCCTATTAAGAAAAAGATTCGGAGTTTTTATAACTTTAAGAAAAAATCGTGTTTTTAGAGGTTGCATGGGAGCACTTGCCCCAAAAACTCCTCTATTCCTGACATTAAAAGAGATTGCCTATGAAAGTGCCTACTCTGATAAAAGATTTAAACCCTTACAAAAGGAAGAGATAAGAGAGCTCAGTGTTAAAGTATCCTTAACATACAATCTCAGGCAATTTTATAATTATAAAAATATTAAAATAGGAAAAGACAGCATTTTAATCATCAAGGGAAATAGGAGAGGAGGTTTACTTCCGGAGATTCCATTAATGTATCATTGGAGTAAAAAGGAACTTTTAAAAAATACCTGTATCAAAACAAGGCTTAAGAAAAAATGCTATAAAGATAAAAATGTTAAAATTTATAAATTCAATACTTATGAAATTAAGTTCAGGTTCTAAGGAATTAGCAACTGAGTAAATTTAAGTTACACAGCTCCTTCTTTATTAATAGTACCCCCCCAACCTTTAACCAATGGAGCATTAAGCTGTGCAATCAGCAAGCACAAAACAGTCAAATTAAAACACTTTTATTCCACTATAAAATATCCTTTATCCTGAATGGTTCTTATTTTAGGTCTGTACATGAGTTCAGCTTTTACGGGAGGAAGATTATACTTTCCTCTGTTAACAGCTCTTATCACATAATAGTAAACAGCTGAGGGTTTGTTTAAGCTTCCGAAAATATTTATTCTGTCATCCCTTATGTCAACATAATCGGGAGTAAGACTTGATTTTTTCAAGCCGAGAGTATCAAATAGAGAATCTTCAAGCGCAGGATTTTCAATTTCAAAACCTGCTGGGATTCTGTCAGTTATTGCAAGATTGGAAACTTTTCCTATGTTTGAGCTTATCGTAAGCTTAACTATTAAAGCTGTGGCAAGGTTTGTTTTATAAGCTCCGCTTGAAAATCCAACCGGCACTCCATTGTAATCAAAGTATTCTCTCTTTATTAAAATTCCATTGCTAACAGGGACAAAATCCGCTGATGTTTTTCTTCCGATTATTTTTAAAACAGTATAAACAGGAGATGAGCCATTGTTTTCAACCTCTATTTTTTCTCCCGAATATCCTTTTAAAACAAAGTATCCTCCGTTTCCTTCAAATTTTTTCACACTTTTTCCATTAACAAATAAAGTCGCATCTGTTTTTGAGATTCTCATTTTGTTCAATACTTTTCCTATTCCCATTACAGCCCATGCAATTTCCTGAGTGGTATGATATTCGGAATCCGATGATAAAAGCTCAGCAACTTTTGCCATAATTTCAAACCTTTTCTTGGAGCCTGTATCAGAGAGAAGATACAATAGCAAACCATACTTTCTAAGCTCAGAAGAATAATAGTAATTCTGAGAATCAAAAGAGTTTATGCTTATATTTTCAAGAATGGAATTTGCCTTTTCAAGATTTCCTATATTAAGGTAAGCACCACCTATAAAAGCTCTGCCTTCTGAGGACATATATCTGAAAAATTTATCATAATAAGCATCAAGCTGAGATTCACTGAATTTTTTCAATTTGGTTAAAAGGTATATGGAGTATGCTCCTCTGTTAAACTTATAATAGTGATATTTTCCTCCGTAGTGGTCGGGCTTGTAAGGGATACCATCCTTTATAAATCTTGCCGCATTATCTATTACAAAATCAGGGACATTAAAGCCCGAAGCTTTTGCCTCCATTAAAAAGTGCAAAGTATAGTTGGATGCCCACTTTGATTCATAAATTCCACCGGGCCAGAATGCAAAACCACCGGAGACCGTTTGAAGGGAAATTATCTTTTCTATACCAGCATTAATGTAAGTGTATATATTCTTATTCTTTACAACTTTTGGTGCCACAACATTTAAGATATCCTTTATGTAAAGGAGAGGAAATACCGAAGATGTTGTCTGCTCTAAACAACCATAGGGATATTTAATAAGCTTTTCCACAAAACCAAGCTCTTTCAAATACTGAAAATTTGATACACTTACAATAATCTTATTTATACTCTGCCAGTTTTCAAAATTTACAGGAATCTCTTCTTTGCCATCCGTTATCTTAAAAATTTCCGAATCTTCCACAAGAGGCATAATTTTATTTACGGGAATCTCAACCTTTTTCTCAACCTCTACTCCATTCCCGCTTACCAAAAGTCTGAAAACCGCATAATCTTCCGCTGTTACTTTATATTTCATTGAAAATTTAGAAGAACTGTTGCCTTTGATAAATACCTTTGAAACACCCTCTTCAATTGGCTCAAGGCCTTTCATTTTTCGTGATATTGTAAAATATCCTCCCTTATCCTTGTTATTAAAAATCTCAATAGGAACAACAAGCTCATCACCCTTTATAAGGAATCTCGGCAAAGTTGCCTCAACTGTTATATCATCCTTAACTATTACCTGCTTCTCATGCGAAGTGAATTTTTCAGAAGATGCACCTGTTACCATAACCTTTAAACTTCCTTGATAATTTGGAATTGAAAATTTAACCTCTGTTTCCCCTTTGGGAGGAATTTTCAAAATTCCGGACCACAATGAAACAGGTTTCACTCTTTTTACAACAGGGGGATTCAGCAGTCTCTTTTCCTCTTCTCCGTATCCACCTCCGTTTTTACTGTTTTTGAGTAAAGGAAGATCAGGAAGAAGCATCCCGAAAATATCATATGTAAAAACTTCAGCCCTTCTCTTTTCAAAGAAAAGCTCTAAAGGATCAGGAGCATAATATCCTGTTATATTTAAAATTCCCTCATCAACCACGGCGACTGTCACATCAGCCTCTTTTTTGCTTGAGGATTTTAATTTAATGATAAAATCAGAGTTGGGTTTGATTTTTTCAGGAACTTTAACTTTAAGTTTAAATTTATTTTTATCAGGAACAATTGTCAAAGGAACAATCCCGAAGGCTCTTGAAGGGAAAGGATTCTCTTTTCTGCTCTTTTTAATTATGAGAGCTGATACATAGAGGGTGGGATAATACATATTATTCTTAATTTTCAGAGTAAAGCTCTGCTCTCCTCTTTTCACATCATACCACTTATAATACAAAAGCTCATTGCTCTCTATTGAAAGTAAAAGTTTTCCTTCATAGGGAGATACAAAACCAACCTTTATCTTCTCCCCTGTTTTAACCTCTTTTTTATCAAGATGAATATTCAATCTTTCCGCCGGCCTGTTTCTAACCTCTTCAGCTTCTCCATACCACCAGTAGGTGGAGGTGATAAGATCAACCGGAGAAAGGGAACCCGCACCATACACTCTTATTCTGTAAGTCCCCCACTTAGGCACAAAAGATATTGAAAACTTGCCGTTTGAAGTATTTATACTTCCGCTGTTAATTAAATCCTCGTAAAAAACCCTTTTGTAAACATACCTGTAATCTTTTCTGCTGTAGTAGTAAATCCAGCTAAAATTTCTTTTATAAATTTCATATTTCAAAGTTTTATCTGATTTTAAAATCTTACCTTCACTGCTAATGATAATTCCATTTATTTTCACTTTTTCTCCGCTGTTAAGATAGCCGGCCGGAGATTTTAATCCTATGTAAGCTTTGAAAGGAGAAACCAATGCTGTGTCTGTTTTTTTAACCGATTTTCCGCTCTCCCCCTCAAAAACCTCTGTTTGAACAAAAAGCTTCATCATTCCGGAATAATCCCCTTTAGGAAGAATTATTTTTTGCTCCCCAACACCATTTTCATCAAGGGTATCCTCAGTCTCGAATACTTTAATATCCTTTTCCTCTTTAAGCTCACTACCAAACACATATGATGAAAAATCCTTAAATGCTGTTTTTTGAGATTTAAGATATGCAACAACTTTGTATTTTCCATCTTTAAGAGGGGTCCCGAAAAGGTATTCTGACTTTACCTTTAAAAGGGGATTTTCTTCAATATCATACTTTATCTTATTA
>CAZWJH010000018.1:0-32447 GCA_964634755.1 uncultured Clostridia bacterium | reverse complement strand
TAATTTCGCTTAAAAATCTTAAAGTGCCACTGTATATAAAGGCAATAAGCTCATCTCCACTTAAACTTGCTATTTCATTTTCAATATAATGTTTTGATTCAAAACTCATACTAAACCTCCTTATCTACTTATCCCCGTAAAATTATTTTGCAAACTCATCAAAAGCTGTTGCATCTGTGCCATAGCCCTATTTGCAGCATCAAATTCCTGAAATAATCTTGTTCTCTCTTCTTCAAGATCCTTTTGAAATTCTTCTATTTTATCATTTAGAGCTTTTATGTTTGTATCCAAGTTACTTAACTCTTTAGCAATTGGTCCCTCTTCGCCTGTTGAGGTGCTTAAAAGCTCTTCTAACCTTTCATTAAAGTTAGAAACAACCCCATATGTTAACTGAACATTACCAAAAGAGCCGGTACTTGTCATTGTTCCATAAACCATAAGCCCTTTTACAGGTCCTTCGGACCCCGTTAGAGCCCTTCCTTCTCCTGTAGCAGCGTATCCACCAATCGTCCCCGCAATATCAACCCCAGTATCACTTAATTGAGTTGTCCCTATTCCAGTACCTCCCGCATCAGCAGCCACATTAGAAATAACTGAAAAGCTCTGATCCGAACCATAATCATCAGTTTGCAAAACAAGATAATTTCCATTACTTGTAGCAATGATAGGAATATTATTATTATCCATCTCTGTGTTTATTTTATCAATAATATCATTTAATGTATCATTTTGAGTTAAATCAACGGTATAATCCGTGCCATTGTAAGTTATTGTAAGAGTTTCATCTTGAGAAATTCCCCCTGTGGGTACTTCATAAGAAGATTGAATTTCAGCTCTTTCCGCTACTGTTGTTATTTCCACTGCATATGTCCCTGCTTCAGTATCAGATGTTCTTGTAAGGTAAGAAACATGAGTATCTGTCGTTGTTCCGACTTCCTGGAAAACTTTTTTTACCCCTTCAAAATCATTTTCTATAGCCTCCTCAAATTCATCCGTATCAAGATAAATTGTTCCGTCATTATTCATTCTTATTCCAATATCAACAAGTGAATTGTATGTAGCATCATCATCAAGGCCCTCTGCTTGGGAAGTTACCATGCTTAAAATTGCAGATTGAACACTTCTTGCAGCAGAATTTCCGGAAAGAGGACCGGCACTTTTCGTCTCTTCATTATAAGTAAACTGATTATTGAGATAGGAAACTACATCATTATATTTGGAGATAAAATCATTTATTCTTGACTCCAAATTACTGAAATCACTTTCTATTGTTAAAGTAATAGTTTTAGTAGCATCCGCTTCTTTAAGATTCAAAGTAACCCCCTCTATTACATCCGAAATAGTATTGGAAGATCTTGTTATGGCATCGGAAACATCAGTAGTATTCACATTGATTATAGCATCCTGAGCTGAGATTTTTTCCACCATGTTTGTTCCTACTCCAGTGTCATCAATTGTAAAAGCATACTCAGTTCCTGTTTCAGTAGATGTTATTTGAAGTTTATACTCAGAACCATCATATATAACAGCAGCCCTTACATCAAGTCCGGAATTATTTATGGCATTCCTCAAACCTGTTAAACTTCTCGTTTCACCTGTTATCTCAATATCAACAGTTTCTCCGTTTTGGGTTATGGAAAAAGTTGTCCCATCATTCAAAACTTCATCATCAGCAGAAGAAAATCCATCTGATTGATCAGATTCAGCCGTTGCAAGCTGTCTTACAATAATGTAATAATCCCCTGTTTGAGCACCACTTTGTGTTGTCGCTGTTAAAATATCTTCATCCGATACAGTGGCACTTCCTGTTGAAATAGAATCAAAATCAGCAAGACTTTCCGTGAGGGATTGCAAGGAGGAAACTTTTGTGTTTAATGTTTGGAGAGCTGATTTTTCTGCCTCATACTCCTGAATCTCACTCTGATAATTTTTTATGGGATAACTTTTTGCGTAGATTATTTTATTAACTATATCATTAACATCAAGAGGTCCGGCAGCAAACATCCCACTGTATATACTACTCATCTCCATTTTCTCTCCTCCTTACTAATCTTTATATATAATACCATACTAAATATTCCTGTTCAGAATCAAACCCTTAAGCTCAGCATTAATATTTCCATTATACCGTTGATCCTCTCTTGCTTGGGCCCTTTTCTCCATTTTTTCCGCATTCTTTTGATTCTGCTTATACAACTCAACAATAAACTTATAAAACTCTTTAGGTGGGACCTGTCTTATCACCTTCTTAGTTTTTTTATCAAGAATTTTAATAATATTTCTCTTTGTCTCTTTATCCTTTTCAAATTTTAATTCGGTATTTTCAAGAGATTGAATTCTTTCCTTTATCTTTTCATAATTCTTTTGAATATCCTCTTTTATACTCTCCATCCCATCCAACTCTTTAAAATTAACCTCACCTTTATTACTTTTCCCTTTACTTATATCTAATATCTCTTTTAGTAAAGTATCCTCTGAGTTAATATTTCTATTGGGTGAAGAGCTTTTCTTAACCAGAGGAGCAGAGCGGGGAGGGGCAGTATGCTCCCCTCCCTCATATGTTACACTCTTTCTTATCTCATTTAAACTTACAGCTTCAACAGACATTTTTCCCTCTCTTTAAAAAAGAGAGTCCAAAAATTAGTATTACCTGAACAAGCCTAATACCAACTGAGAAGAAGCGTTTGCCTGCCCAAGAGATGCCATACCACTTTGCAACAAGATCTGAAACTTTGTTAAGTTGACCATTTCCTGAGCCATATTTGCATCTCTTATCATTGACTCTGCACCTTTCAGGTTGATAGACTGAGTGTTAATAATAGCTATGGAGTTCTGCAATCTGTTTGACTGTGCTCCTAAAACACCTCTCCACCTTGAAATTGATGCTATTGCATTTCTAATTTCTCCAAGAGCAGCCTTAGCGTCACCAGCTGAAGTTAAACCCGTAGTAAGACCTAAGCTGCTTGCTGATGCTTTACCACCAATTGACAATGTAATTGTACTATCAACAGTAGTGTCTCCTACAAAGATTTCTTTGGTAACAGCTCCTTTTGAACTGAAGAGAGCTTCTCCTTTAAAGTTAACAGCGCTGAAAACTCTGTTAATTTCAGCTTTGATCTGCTGATACTCAACATCAATTGTTTGTCTTTCTGTGGTTCCAACAGTACCTGAAGCAGCTTCTTCAGCAAGGGTAACAGCTCTGTTTAAAAGATCGGTTACTTTTGCTAATGCACCGTCTGCAATCTGAATAATTCCGGCTGCATCATTAGCATTTCTGTAAGCCTGATCAAGTGCATAGATATCAGCCTTTAAAAGATTAGCAATAGCAAGACCTGCGGCATCATCTCCAGCATCAACAATACGATAACCTGATGAGATTCTTGCAATGGTCTTGTTCAGACCAATGTTTGAAGTGTAAAGATTCTGCTGAGCATACATAGATGAAACATTTGTGATAACACTAAAAGATTGTGCTCCCATAAAGCACCTCCTCCTTAAGGTTTTTTTCGGGCTTCCATGCCCTGATTAAATTTTTCACTTTTATATTCGTAAAAAATAGAGAAAACTTTAGGATTTTTTAAAAGAATTTTTAATTTTCACTCGGTTAAAAATAAATAACTTATGTGATATAATTTATTCTAATGTATAAAAGTGTAATCGGACTTGAAATTCATGCTCAACTACTAACAAAAACAAAGCTTTTTTGTTCGTGCTCCACAAATTACGGAGACCCGCCAAATACCAATGTTTGTCCGGTATGTTTAGGATATCCGGGAGCATTACCTGTTCTCAATGAAGAAGCAGTTAATATGGCGGTCAAAGCTGCGGTTGCACTTAATTGTAAAATAAACAAATACTCATGCTTTGATAGAAAAAACTATTTTTATCCGGATTTACCAAAAGGCTACCAAATAACCCAATTTTACAAACCATTCGCAGAAAATGGATATCTTGATATTTTAATAAAAGGTAAAAAGAAAAGAATTAGGATTAAAAGGATTCACATTGAAGAGGACGCAGGAAAATCCATTCACGATAAAGAGACAAACAAAACATTTGTTGATTTTAACAGAAGCGGAGTACCACTAATTGAAATTGTTACAAAACCTGATATTGAAACACCGGAAGAAGCGGCGGAATTTTTGAAAGTACTAAGGCAAACATTAATGTACATAGAAGTCAATGATGGAAACCTTGAAGAAGGTAGTTTAAGATGTGATGCAAACATATCAATTCACAAAGAGGGAGAACCCTTAGGAACCAGAGTTGAAGTTAAAAATTTAAACTCTTTCAGATTTTTGCAAAAAGCAATAAAATATGAGATAGAAGATCAGAAAAGAAAATTGGAAAAAGGGGAAAAAATATACTTTGAAACAAAATTATATGATTCAAGAGCAAATAAAACTTTTACAATGAGATCAAAAGAGGAGCTTCTTGATTACCGCTATTTCCCTGAGCCGGATCTACAAACACTTGAAATAAAAAAAGAGACAATAGAAAAATTAGAAAAAGAAACAGGAGAACTTCCGATAGAAAAAACAGAAAGATTTATGAAAGATTATGGTTTGAATTTTGATGATGCTTCACTTTTAATATCCTCAAAATATCTTGCAAATTATTATGAGAATGTGGTTAGAATAAATAACTCTCCTAAAAAAACCGCCAACTGGATTCTTTCAGAGCTTTTAAGATACATTAAAGATATTGATACAGAGTTTATAAATCCTCCCGTTACACCAGAAATTTTTGCAAAATTCGTGGGAAAAATAGAAAAAAGGGAAATCACAGGTCTTGTGGCAAAAGAGCTTTTGCCTGAGCTTATTAAAACAAAAAAAGACATAGAAACCCTTATAAGGGAAAAGGGAATAAAAAGTATAAACTCTGATGAAGATATAATGGAAATAATAAAGCAAGTATTAAAAGATAATGAGGAACAGGTAAGAAAATATAAAGAGGGTAAGACAAAATTGTTCGGATTTTTTGTGGGGCAGGTAATGAAAGCTACAAAGGGAGCAGCAGATCCCAAGAAAGTAAACACCCTATTAAAGGAGGCTCTTGATGGAAACTAATTTCAAAACAGACGCAAAAATTAAAAAAGGTAGATACTCCAATGAACTAATTAAGGAACTGAAAGAAAAGGCAAGAAGAGTAAGGATTGAAATTGTAAAATCTATTTACAAAGCGCAATCGGGACATCCCGGAGGTTCTCTTTCTGCCACAGATCTCTTAGTTGCTTTATTTTTTCACAAAATGCATTTTCACCCGCAGGATCTCCATTGGAAAGATAGAGACCTTTTTGTGCTTTCAAAAGGACATGGAGTCCCAGCTCTTTATAGTGTCTTTACAGAATTGGGAATTATAAAAGAGGAAGAGCTTTCACATTTAAGACAGGTCGGCAGTATCTTACAGGGGCACCCTGACAGATTAAAAACTCCGGGAATTGAAGCTTCCACAGGTTCTCTCGGACAGGGGCTTTCAATTGCTTTGGGAATGGCCCTTTCCATAAGATTAAATAAATCTAAAAGAAAAGTTTATGTTATGATGGGAGATGGTGAGATGCAGGAAGGCCAGATATGGGAGGCTATGCTAAAAGCTGGCAATGAAAAGTTAGATAATTTAGTGGGAATAATAGATTATAATGGAATACAATTGGATGATATGGTAAAAAAAATAGATGACCTTGCACCTTTAAAAGAAAAATGTGAAGCTTTTAAGTGGAAAACAGTTGAAATAGATGGACATAATTTTGAAGAAATATTGTGGGCATTGGATGAATCCGATAAACACGAAGGAAAACCATTTATGATTATAGCTCATACAATTAAGGGAAAAGGTGTCTCTTTCATGGAAAACAATCCCGCTTTCCATGGCAAAGCTCCGAATGAAGAACAGTATAAACAGGCTTTAAGAGAGTTAGGGGAGGAGGGATGATTCAATTCTCCTCTGTTTACAAAAGTTATACAAGAGGAGAGTATGCACTTGAAGATGTCTCATTTAAAATAAACAAAGGAGAATTCTTTTTTGTGACGGGACATAGTGGCGCAGGTAAAACCACTTTATTAAAGCTCATTACAAAGGAAATAAAACCGACAAAAGGAGCAATTTTAATAGAGGGGAAAAACATATCCGTTTTATCAGACAGTAAAATTTACAAATTCAGAAGGGAAATAGGAATTGTTTTTCAGGACTTCAGACTTCTCGAAGAGAGAACTGTATTTGAAAATGTGGCATTATCTTTGAAAATCAGAGGATTACCGATAAGAAGAATAAAGAAAGAAGTCTTGGAAGCTTTAAGGTGGGTGGGAATTCATCAGAAAATTTGGAATAAAACAAAAACACTTTCGGGAGGAGAGCAGCAAAGAGTCGCAATAGCAAGAGCAATAGTAAGCAACCCCAAAATTATACTAGCAGATGAGCCCACCGGGAATTTGGATGAAGAGATTTCGTACGAAATAATGGAAATGTTCAAAAGATTAAACTCAAGAGGTGCCACTATAGTCATTGCAACTCATGATAAGTTGATTTTGGAAAGATATGCGAAAAAAAACAACATATTAGTACTTCAAAAAGGAAAAATAAAACAACTTATTAAAAGAGATGAAAATCTTTTTGCTTAAATATATTTTACAGGATAGTATTGAGAGTTTTAAGAATCAAAAATATCTTAATATGCTCTCCCTAATAACCATAATTTTTACCTTTTTCATAATAAATATTTTCTTCTTTCTAAACTTTAATATCTCATCCTTTGTTAAAAAATTTGCTTCAAATTATAAAGCAGAAATATTTCTTTATGAAACAAATGAAAAAGATTTTGATGTAAATAAAATTAAAAATGATAAACTAGTAAAAGAGATTGATTTTATAACAAGCGAAAATGCAAAAAAAATATTTTTGGAAAACTTTCCTTCTCTAAAACCTACATTAAAAGAAATAGGAGAAAATCCATTTCCCCCCTCTGTTAGAATTATTTTTAAAAGCGATGGTAGAAAAGGGATAGATAAATTTCTCAAAAAACTAAAAAACAATCCTGCTGTAAAAGAGATAAAAACAAACTTTGATCTCATTGAGAAAATATCCGGTTTAAAAAAAATAATTCTCTTGTTAGGCTTATTCTTTGGTTCCATTCTCTTATTCACATCTTTTTTCACTATTGTTAATATAATAAAGATTGTTGCTTATTCGAGAAAAGAGGATGTCCTAATCCTGAGAATGATCGGAGCTTCCAACTTTTACATCGAAGCGCCTCTTATATTAAATGGAATCTTTCTCGGAATAATCGGGGCATTAATTTCAATTGGCCTCTTTGAATTATCTTTAAAACTCCTTCCTGTCTATTTAAAAGATTTTTATAAATATTTGAAACCAATATTTGAAACAACATCACTTTCACTTAGATACTATCTCTATCTTTTGCTATCAGCTGTACTTATAGGAGCTCTCTCATCTTACACATCAGTTTATAAATTTATTCATTTGGGAGAAGAATAAACTGAGTTATCAAAAAGCATAAAAAATTCTTCGTTTTTTCTATTCTTTAAAAAAAGATCATAATATGTATCTTTTAAAAAATCTTTTTTCGCAAACCCTAATTTTTTAGCTATTTTCAAAATAAAGCTCTCATCCCCCTCAATCTCAATAAAATTTCCTATTGGAGTTTTATCAAAACACACATGATTGGAAGAATAAGAATAAACCTTTCTAAACTTTTGATATCTGAAAAATACTTTATAGCCCAAGCCTTCTAAAATCTTTATAGTATTCTCAAAATCACTAACTTTAATCTCAATTTCCTCTCTAACTTTGTATTTCGAAGATTTTTTCTCAACCTTATTTTTAAATGTCAAAACTACATTCTCACCGGTTTTTCTTACCCTCAAAAGCTTTCCCTCCTTTTTCAACTTTAAATCTTCCATATCAAAAACAAGATTATCCTCAAAGACCCAATCTCTTATCTCATCGAAAATCTCTTTACTTAAAATTTTCTCAAAAGGGGAGAAATCTTTAACTTCAATCTTAACTTCAATTTCCATCATTTATCGCATCACTCTTCAAGGACTCAAAAGCTTTGAGGTCCCCCTCTTTTTCAATTCGAATAATTTTCCTTAATAGCTTTTTTAATTTCCCAAACTCTTTTTTCATATTATTTTCTTCGAAAGGCTTATCCCCTATAACCTTTATTATAATATTTCGAGCAATATTACTATTCTTAAAATCATTAATGAAAGCTGAAAAAATAGCCTTATCAGATGTTTCCAAAATTTTTTTCTCCTGAAGCATTTTTAGAAATAAGAGAGCCATTATTTTTACCTTAACCTCTTCAAGAATAAGAAAATCCTTCTTAAACCTATCCTTCACCGTGATTACAAAGTAATTATTTTTAACAAAAAAAGGTCCTACTCCAGAAGATAAAATTTTACCGAGGAGATAAAATAGATTTATTGCATTGGGAGAAAATTTCTCAGAATTTATTATAACTGTTAGTTTTCTCCAATCATCTTTATTATTTAAAAAAGTAAGTGTAAAATTCCCGTTGAACACCTTACTTACAAGGATCAAGGGGAAAAAATGATTTTCATTCTGTAAACCTTCAAAATTTTCACTTTTCTGTAAATCATAAAAAAGTGACTCAGCTTTCACAATTTTTTCATTAATATCTGTTTCTTTTTTCAATACAATAAGTTTTTTGTTTTGAGTGATAATAATACCAACCTTAATATCCTTTGAAGATAAAAAAAGCGAGTTTACATCACTAAAATCCTCTTTTTGAAAAGAACTTCTCAAGAGCGTAACATATTTTCTTTCATCTTCTGACAAATTAAATTCTTTATCTAATTTCTCCAAAAGAATAATTACAAAATCTTTTTTATCCTTAAAACTATTAATTGTCCTTATCTCTTTTGCAATTTTTAGATAAATATCTAACTTTTTAACTTCTGATTTATCTTTCTCTGAGAAGAGAAACTTTCCGGTTATAATAACTAAAACCAAAGAAAGAAAAAAAGATAAGAAAAACCTCTTATTATTAAGGAAAAGCCTTCTCATTTTATAAATACCTTTCTTCCCTTAATCTCAAGCCTTCCATCAAAAAACAGTTTAACAGCTTCTGGAAAAATTCTATGTTCTTCCCTTAAAATCCTCTCTGAAAGAGTCTCTTCAGTATCATCCTGATAAACAGGTACCACTGCCTGTAAAATGATGGGGCCATGATCCATTTTCTCATCAACAAAGTGAACCGTACATCCGGAGTATCTTACCCCGTATTTCACAGCTTTTCTTTGAGCATGAAGCCCGGGAAAAGAGGGAAGGAGTGCCGGATGAATATTCATTATCCTGTTTTTAAAAGAAGATACAAATTCACCTCCCACAATTTTCATATAGCCAGCAAGAATAACAAGATCAACATTCTTTTCTTTTAAAATCCTGACGATTTCTCTATCATACTCTTCTCTTGAATCAAATTTTTTCAAATCAACAAAAATAGCTTCTATTCCTTCTCCCTTTGCAATCTCAAGACCTTTAGCATCTTTGTTATCAGAAATAACAACCACTATCGCAGCATTTATCTCCCCTTTTTTAACTTTTTCCAAGATTGCTTTAAAATTTGAGCCTCTACCGGAAAGGAGAACTCCTATCCTACCCTTTTTCAACTCCAACCTCCTTCGCTATTTTGTTAATTATTTTGGAAAGTTTAAAGGGCTTTCCCTCTATATAATACTTCTCATAAATCTTTTTTGCAAAATCAAATTCCTTTTCATAATCCACTGTTATACTTAAATTCGGGTAATAAAGCTCTGAAGGAACAGGAGGGTAAGCACATCTAAACAATCTTTTTTCTCTCTTCATAAAAAGAGTCACATGCTCCCTGTCCTTCTCTCTTACCGCTAATCTATGAGAAAGCTCTAAAGCCTTATCAGTAAAAATCTCAACAGCTCCTCCTTTAGGCATTCCCTTTTCCACGGCATAATCAACATAATGAGTTAGCATATAATTAATTAATCTGTCAACAGCTTGAAAATCTACAAGAGGATTATCTGCTGTAGCTCTTATGTAAAAGGGAGATGGAAACATTTGAGCAGCTTTAAAATATCTGCTTAAAACATCCTCCTCTGAGCCTTTAACACACTCAACTCCCATTTGCTTTGCAATCTCACAAAGAGGTTCATTTTCTTCCGTCTCGGGGATAGCAAGAACAACAAATGAATTTGCAGGAATGGAAAGCCTTTCTATTATATAGTAAAGCATAGGCTTACCCAAAATACTCTTTAATGCTTTCCCTTTTAACCTCGTTGAACCAACTCTCGCTTGAAGTATTATCGGTATTTTCATATTATTTGCCTCTTAAATCACGGTTTCTTAAGAAAACACTGTCTTCATAACTTGACATATAAAGCCCTTTTTCAAATTCTCCTATAAAGGGTTTTACCCTCTCACCCGCTACAAGTCTTAAAAGTATCTCCATAAAATTCACCCCTGCTGCTTTTGTAAGCTGAATACCTCCAGAAAAGCGGGGATTTATCTCGGTAAAGAAAATTTCTCCACTATCTTTTAAAAACCCTTGAATATTAGCCGGTCCTCTGATATTAAGTCCTTTTGCAATTTTTATAGCACCATTTATTATTTTTTCATTATAAAAAGTTTGCCCTCTGTCTGAAATACCTGCTCTAACAGTAAGCCTTTTTCTCGGGACAACACTTAAAACATTACTATCAAAATCAGAAATAAGATCCACCGTAAATTCCTGCCCTCTTATATACTCCTGAACAATAGGATCTTTGATTTTACTTATATAAAATAAAAGCCCTTCTTTATCTTCAAGTTTATAACAATTTATGCTTCCTCTTCCATATCTTGGTTTAATAAAAAGAGGAAAGATAAGATTTTTTTCTTTTAATAACTCTTCTTTTGTAAAGGTTCTCGGGGTCATTAAGGAAATGGATTTAAAAAATTTATAAGTTTTTATCTTATCATTTGATACTTCCGCTGTCTTTTCCTCCGAGCATGCAATAATTATCCCTTTTTTTCCATACTCTCTTATCCTTTTTCCCCATAGTGGTAATTCAAGATCCATTGTCGGGACAATAAGTTTTATATTTTCTCTCTCAACAATTTCATCAATGACTGAAAAATAGGGACTATCTTCTATAAGAGGAACAAGATAAAATTTATCGGCAAAATGAAGGGCTGGAGAAAGAGGCTCACAATCCACAGCTATTACGCTACCCGCATATTTAAAACGATTTCTAAGTTCCATAAAACCTTTGACAAGAGCCACCTTTCTTGATGCAGCTGTTATTAAAACGTTTATTTTCTCCATTTATAATATTTTAAACCATAGATATAAGATTGTCTATACTCATTTAACTTTTATAAACATCTTCACTTTTTTCTCATAAAATTCTATTGACATAGCTATCATTAAAGTGATATTATAGTCCGAAAAATTAAAATCCTTTAAAGGAGGATAAGATGAAAATATTTATTACATCAACGGGGGAAAACCTTGAATCAATGGTTGATCCAAAGTTTGGGAGATGTGATTATTATATAATCTATGATACTGAGACAAAAAATTTTGAAGCAAAGGGAAATCCTTACAAAAATGGTCAATCTTCAGTTGGAATTTCAGTCGCTCAGCTTGCAATTAACAACAATTGTCCGGTAGCAATTTCTGGAAATTATGGTCCCAATGCTTTTCAGGTTCTAAGTGAAGGTAAAGTAAAAACTTATAAGGCAAAAGATGACATGACAATTAAAGAGGCTGTGGAAGCTTGCCTAAAGGGAGGGCTTGAAGAGATAAAAAAACCTGTATCTCATGAAGAAGCTGAAAAGATATTCCCTCATCACCACCATCATGATGAGTAAAAGGAGAATGATATGAAAATTGTAATAGCATCAGGAAAAGGAGGTACCGGCAAAACAACTTTTGCCACTCTGTTCGCGCACGCAATAAGGCCTTCAACTTATGTTGACGCTGATGTGGAGGAGCCAAACGGACATATATTCCTAAAACCTGAGATTGAGGAGGAAAAGGATTTCTCAGAATTAGTTCCTAAAATAATAGATGAAAAATGTACATTTTGTGGAATATGTGCAGACGAATGCCCGTACAAAGCCCTTGTAATTCTTAAACCCACGAAAAAATGGCTGTTCTTCTCAGAATTGTGCCATTCATGTGGAATATGTGCCTATGTATGTCCTGTAAAGGGAGCCTTAGTGGAAGTCCCTAAAAAAAAGGGAGTTATAAGAAAGGGAAAAGCAGGTGAAGTAAAATTCATGGAAGGTATTCTGAACCTCGGAGAGCCCACTCCTGTCCCTTTGATATCATCATTGCTCAGAGAAATTGATGAAAAAGATGAGAATGTAATAATAGACGCACCTCCGGGAACTTCCTGCCCCGTTGTCGAAAGTTTGGGTTTTGCGGATTTTGTTCTTTTAGTCAGCGAACCAACACCTTTCGGTATTTATGATCTTTCACTTGCAGTTGAGATAACAAGAGAGATGAAAAAACCATTTGCAATAATAGAAAATAAGTATAATCCTAATAATCATCTTCTTGAAGATTATGCTAAAAAAGAAAACATAGACATACTTTATCGTTTGCCTTTTGAAGAGGAAATCGCAAAATCTTACTCAAGGGGTGAGCTTCCTTTTGAAAGATTTGAAGAGAGTCTTCGCCAGCTCTATGAGGAGATAAAAAGGAGGATGAAATGAGAGCAAAAGAGATAGTACTCATAAGCGGTAAAGGTGGAACGGGTAAAACCACTGTAACCTCCTCTTTCGTCTGGTGGATGTATAGAAATAATTATAATTTTGTAATTGCTGATGCTGATGTTGATGCTGCGGATATGCATCTTTTGTTAAAGCCACAAATAAAAAGGAAAGAATATTTCACCGGAAAATCCATAGCGGAAATAAATACGGAATCCTGCATATCCTGTGATCTCTGTAAGCAGTATTGCAGATTTGATGCAATAGATATTATCGATGATAATTATGTGGTTAATCCTTTCAGGTGCGATGGATGCGGGCTCTGTAAAATTGTCTGTCCCGTTGATTCGGCAATAGATATGATTCCGCAAACTGTCGGAGAGTGGTATATTTCCGATACAAACTCCGGCAAGATGGTTCATGCAAAGCTTTATCCTGGAGCTGAAAATTCAGGAAATCTTGTTACAATGGTTAAGCATCAAGCCCATCTAATAGCTGATGATGCAAATATACCATACATCATTGTTGACGGACCACCGGGGATAGGGTGCCCGGTGACATCATCTCTTTCTGGGGCAAGTTATGCAGTTGTTGTTTCAGAACCTACTTTTTCCGCAATTCATGATATGGAAAGAGCTGTTGATACTGCATTTCACTTCAGAGTACCCGTCGGTCTTGTTTTAAATAAAGCATCTTTAAATGATAAAAATGCTCAAGCAGTTAAAAAATATGCAGAAAAGAAAGGTGTACCTTTCTTGGGAAGTATTCCCTTTTCAAGGTGCATAATTGACTCCCTGGTCAGCGGGAAATTTGCTCTTGAAGGGTGTCCTGAATTAACTGAAAATTTTGAATCAATATTTAAAAAAATATTAGAGGAAGTAAAATGAGTTTAAAGGATAGAATTATTGAGAAATTAAAAACAGTTTATGATCCTGAGATAAGACAGGATGTTATAACCCTGAGATTGGTTCAAAACCTTCAGGCTGATGATGAAACAGGAGAAGTTTCACTTATCTTCAGGCCTACAGCATTTTTATGCCCTATAGGAATTCAGCTTGCCTTGATGATTAAACAGGCTATTTTAAAAGTTGAAGGGGTTAAAAAGGTTGATGTAGAGGTTATTGATTTTGTTTTTGCCAAACAGGCAATGGAATACCTAAAACAGCTTGATAATCAAGATAATCGAGAGGAGAAAAAAGATTAAGGAGGTTTAATAAATGAGCGACAGAAAGTACATCGCAGTAGGAGTTGGAAAAGATGAAAAATCCATCTGGGTGGGACACTTTGGGATCTCACCTTTCTACTATATTTATGATGATAATGGAAATTTTTTGGAAAAAAGAGTAAATCCCTATTCAAAGGGGCAGCATCATGATGATCCGAATCTAATTGTAAACTTTTTAAATGATTGCAAAGTTTTTGTAGCAAGAAGGATGGGAGAGGAATCAAGAAGAAAGTTAGTGGAAAATTTAAATATAGAAACATATCTCACAAAAACAAAAGAAGCGGAAGCAGCTGTAAAAGAGTACCTCGCACCAAAGCAATAATTTGAAAATACAGCTCGAATGTATTCCCTGTCTTTTTAATCAACTTATAAGGGCAGGTAAATTTATTTACGGAAATGATATTGATAAGATAAAAGAATTGATTTATGGATTCGGGTATCATCTTAAAGACATTGATTTTAATTTAACCCCTCCTCATGCTGGACAGATACTTTATGATTATATTATTGAAAAATCAGGGATAGAGGATCCCTACAAAAAAATAAAAAAAGAAAGCATTAATCTTGTTAAAAGCAAAAAATCCCTTATGCAAAAAATAATCGATAATTCATCTGATAAACTTTTAACAGCAATAGAACTTTCAATTCTTGGAAATATAATTGATTTCGGAGCAAGTGAGAGTTTTGATTTCGAAAAGGAATTGGAGAATCTTAATACAGAGGATTTTAACTTAAAGGATTATAAAATATTTAAAGAAAAGCTCAACACTTCAAATACAATTCTATTTATCGGAGACAATGCGGGAGAAACAGTATTTGATACATTTCTTTTAAAAGAATTAAAAGATAGAAGAAAAAATCTCATTTACACAGTAAGAGAATCTCCCATAATTAATGATTCAACTTATGAAGATGCAATTATGTCAGGAATTGATAAATACGCAGAAATAGTAAAACCAGGACATACTTTATCTGGACTTGATATAAACTTAACAAGTAGTAAATTCAGAGACTTATTTTACTCCAGTGATATGATAATAAGCAAAGGTCAGGGTAATTTTGAAACACTTTCAGACTGCAAAAGAGATATATTTTTTCTCTTCAGAGTTAAGTGTAAAGTTGTTTCAGAGCTTTTGAATGAGCCAATAGGAGAAGCTATTTTACACTATCATTTTCCAAATAGCTAAAACATTTAACTCTTCCTTTATTAATAATATTTATTAAAGGAGGCTTTTTTTCCTGACATTCTGGAGTAGCAAGTTCGCATCTATTGTAAAAGACACATCCTCGTAATTCATCCCTTGAGAGAGGCAAAAAACCCTTAATATAAGTGATTTTGCCTTTTTTTTGCCAGAGCTCTGGATCAGAATTTAATAATGAACTTGTGTAGGGATGCAATGGATTTTTTAAAATATCACGGTTTTCTTCAATCAACTCTCCACCATAAAGTACAATTACATTCGAATAATTTAAGAAATTTAAAAGAGGTAGGTTGTGAGTAATAAGAATAACTGATAAATTTTCAGAAGTAATTATTTCCTCAATAAGTCTGATTAAATCTTTCTGAAGTTTCTCATCAAGCGCTGTAGTAATTTCATCTGCTATTAAAACTTCACTCTTAATAAGAAGAGCCCTTGCTATTGAAACTCTCTGAAGCATACCTCCAGAAAGCTCAAAAGGATAAAGGTTCAAAATCTTTTTTGGATCTCCAAAGCCTAACTTTTTTAGAACATTTATTACCTGGTCTTCTTTATACTCTATGCCTTTTGATTTTAAATACTCTTTTAACTGAAATCTGATCTTATAAGTGGGATCAAAAGATACAAAAGGGTCTTGATTAAGATAATATATTCTCTTTCCCCTAATCTCCAAAAGGCTATCTTTGTCCATCTCAAAAACTGATTTCCCCTTGTATAGAATATTTCCTTTAGTTCTTTTAAAACCTTCGGGGAAAAAATTCAAAATAGCCCTTGCCAAAAGAGTCTTTCCTGACCCAGACTCCCCTATAATTGCAACAACCTCTTTTTCTCTTAATTTAAAAGAAATATCCTCTAGAAATAACTTGTTACCTTTACCTACAGAAAAATTCTTTATATAAATAAGTTCTCTTTCTATTTTTTACTTACCCTCTAGCTTAAAAGTAGAAAGGCCTGCAAAAACAGCCCCGAATCCTAATTCCTCTTCTATCCTCAAAAGCTGATTATATTTTGCGATTCTCTCGGATCTGCTCAAAGAACCTGTTTTAATCATCCCTGTCCCCATTGCAACTGTAAAATCCGCAATAAAAGTATCCTCTGTTTCACCTGACCTGTGGGATACAACAGCACTATAACCATTCTTTCTTGCATACTCAATAACATCAATGGTCTCAGTAACAGTCCCGATTTGATTAAGTTTAATAAGAATAGAATTACCAATCCCCTCTTCAACACCTCTTTTTAATCTTGAAAGATTCGTTACAAAAATATCATCTCCTACAAGCTGTATCTTATTCCCAAGTGCTGATGTTATAATTTTCCATCCTTCCCAATCATCTTCAGCAAGGCCATCTTCTATTGAAATTATAGGATAAGTATTTACCCATTTTTCATAAATTTTCACCAATTGTTCTGCATTCATCTCCTCTTTTGTAGACCATTTGAAAATATACTTTCCATCTTCAAAAAATTCAGAGGAGGCAGGATCAAGGGCAATATAAGCATCCTCTCCTGGCTTATAGTCAGCTTTCTCAATTGCTTCCACAATAAGCTCAAGTGCTTCTTCGTTTGATTTTAAATTTGGAGCAAAACCACCTTCATCTCCAACAGCAGTACTATATCCTTTCCCCTTTAAAATTGACTTTAATGTATGAAAAACTTCTGAGCCCATTCTTAAAGCGTCCGCAAAAGTCTCGGCACCAGCCGGAACAAGCATGAATTCCTGTAAATCAACACTATTATCAGCATGAGCTCCACCATTTATAATATTCATCATAGGAGTGGGCAAAAGATTTGCATTCACTCCTCCCAAATATCTGTAAAGAGGTACTCCTAAAAAGTTTGCAGCAGCTCTTGCAACCGCCATTGAAACTCCTAAAATAGCATTAGCACCGAGTTTCTCTTTGTTTTCTGTTCCATCTATTTCAAGCATTAAAAAATCAATCTCTCTTTGGTCAAAAGCTGATTCTCCTATTAACTCTTCCGCGATTATTTCATTAACATTTTCGACTGCCTTTAGCACTCCCTTACCTTTGTATCTACCCTTATCTCCATCTCTTAGTTCCAATGCTTCATGAATACCTGTGGAAGCACCTGAAGGAACAGCAGCCCTCCCAATCGTACCATCCTCAAGAACAACTTCAACTTCAACAGTTGGATTTCCTCTTGAATCTAAAATCTCCCTTCCAAATATATCAACTATTTCCATGATTTCCTCCTTTCCTGAAAAATATTAAAATTAAGTTTCCTCGTTTTCTTCTTCAGATATTTTTGCAGATTTAATTTTCTCTTTTAACTGATTTATTTTTTCTTCCAACTTTGAAAGTTCTTTCTTTGCCTCTTCAACCTTATCCCCAACAAATTCTCTAGCTTCTCCATATTTCTCACCAAGAAGTTCTCTTGTTTCTCTTCCTGACATAGGAGCAAAAAGCAAAGCCAATCCTGCTCCTACAAGAGCTCCTGTTAAAAATGAAAAAGTAATTTCAAATAATCCACTTCCTCCATTTCTTTCAGCCATTTTACACCTCCTTTTTATTTTTATGTTTTTTTCTTTTTGATACAAAATCCCAGCCAAATTTAATAGCTGGTAAAAAGCTCATAATTCCCAAAGACGGAGCTAATATTTTTTTATTAACAGTATTTAAAGCTTTCGATGCACTATTCAATGTTTTTAATAGACTTAAAATTACCTCATCTATCTCATCAAGCTCTTTGTTTAATTTATCCACAGTTGTATCAATTTTCTCAAGAGTATCACGAGCATCTTTCACTGTTTCTTCAAGCTCCTTTGATGTCCTTGTTAATGAATAAATAAGAGGCAACAATGAAGCTATTAAAACAATAAAAGCAATTCCCACAACAATAATCATTATTTCACTTATTCCAATTTTCATAGTAAATAAATATTAATCCTTTTTATACCCAATGTCAAGATTCCTTTCTCTTCTAAAAGATTTTAACAAAAACCGTACTCCAGTTTATCTCCCTATTTTTAATCAATATCAACTAACAATTTCTGCTGCTCAGCTTTTTTTATTTTTTTGTATTTTTTTTAACAATGATATAATATATAATTAGATATGAGGGTATTTTTAGCATTTGATATTAGTGATGAAGTAAAAGAAAATGCGGTAAATTCTATAAAAAGGCTAAAGAGATCCGGGGGAAATGTGAGATGGGTTAAACCTGAAAATATGCACTTTACTATAAAATTTTTCGGAGAAATCACTGAAGATGAAGTTGAGAACATAGACAGAGTAATAAAAGAGCATTTGAAAAATTTTAATAAATTTAAGGTAAAAGTAAGTGGGATTAATACATTCCCCCCTTTACCCAAAAATCCGCGGGTTGTTTGGGCAGGAATTGAGTATTTTGAAGAGTTGGAAAGGATACACAAAGTCTTAATACCAGCTTTTCAAAAAATAGGTTTCCCAGAGGAGTACAGAGAATTTAAACCTCACCTAACACTTGGAAGAGTAAAAAATACCAATGGAATAAGCGGATTGAAAAAAGCTATTGAAAAAAATCAAAATCAATTCTTCGGAGAATTTGAAATCAAAACCCTTATTTTATACAAAAGCAAATTGACCCCGGAAGGGCCTATATACACTGTAATTCATAGTTACAATTTGGAGAGATAGATGAACTTTTATGTTTTCTTACTTATAGCATATTTGTCGGGTTCTATTCCTTTTGCTTTTATAATTTATTATCTAAGAACTGGGGAGGACATAAGAAAAAAGGGGAGCGGGAATCCGGGAGGAAGCAATGTAATGAGAGAAGCTGGCTTGATTTACGGAATAATCACTGCCGTTCTTGATATTTCAAAAGCATTTGTCCCTGTTATAATAGCAAAGCATTACTTTGGTATTTCAAACTATCTTTTTTTTATATGGCTCGCAGCTGTTTTGGGACATATGTTCTCAGTTTTTCTATTGTTTAAAGGTGGTAAAGGAGTTGCAACAACGGTCGGTGGTATTATGGCAATAGATTGGAGAATTCTCCTTGTTTTTATCTCTGTTTTTTTAGTGGTAATACTTATTTCAAAAATTGCATCAATCTCCTCTTTAACAGCCTCTCTTTTCCTTATAATTGCTCATTTTTACTTTTATAAAACAGCTTTTATTCTCCCTGTACTCATAATCGTAACTCTCATCTTTATAAAACACAAAGAAAATATCAAAAGATTGGTAAGAGGAGAAGAGAGGAGGTTATTTAGAAAATGAATATAAGCGTTATAGGGGCAGGCTCATGGGGGACTTCTTTTGCAAACTATCTTGCATCTGTTAAAGGACTAAGGGTAAAAATCTGGGCACTCGAAAAGGGTGTTACAGATGACATAAATAATAATAGACTTAATAGCACTTATCTTCCAGAAATCAAACTTTCGGAAAACCTCCAGGCAACAGCAAACCTTGAAGATGCAGTGAAAAACGCGGAAATTCTTATTCTTGCCATCCCTTCAAAATTTTGCCCCAATATGTATAAAAAAATAGCTCCTTATTTAAAGAGTCAATATATAGTCTCTCTAACCAAGGGACTTGATGAAATAAACATAAACTTTTTATCTGACCTGATGAAAGAAATTTTCCCAAAACCTGCTTCAGAAAATATATCCATAATTTCTGGACCAAGTTTCGCAAAAGAGTTAGCTCAAAATTTTCCAACTGCTGTGGTTGTTGCTTCACAAAAAGAGAAAATTGCAAAGGAAATTCAGAGAAAATTTTCCTCTGAAATTTTAAGACTATACATAACAGATGATGTACACGGCGTTGAATTAGGAGGTGCCTTGAAAAATGTAATAGCAATAGCCTCTGGAATAGCAGCAGGAATGGGCTTTGGTTATAATTCAATCGCCTCACTTATCACAAGAGGAAACATAGAAATCATTAGATTAGGTATAAAACTGGGAGCCAAAGAGCAAACATTTCTGGGTCTTTCCGGAATTGGGGATCTTATGTTAACCTGTTTTGGTCCACTTTCAAGAAATAGAACATTTGGGTTTAGAGTAGGAAGAGGTGAAAAAATAGAGGAAATTTTAAAAGATTCAAAATTCGTAGTTGAAGGGCTAACAACAGTAAAAACAGCTCTTAAACTTGCTTCAAAGTTTAATGTTGAAATGCCTATAACAGAAAGCATTTACAAAGTTATATATGAAAATGTTCCAGTAAAAGAAGCTCTAAAAAGATTAATGAGCAGGACACTCAAAAAAGAATGGAATATAAAATAATAATCTCTGATTCAAAAAATACAAAGGAGTATCCACTAACAAAAAATATCTATAGATTAGGGAGGGCATCTTTAAATGACATAATTTTAAAGGATGATACACTAACGGTTTCAAGGTTCCACTGTGAGCTTGAAAAAGACAAAGAGGGAGGATATTTTTTAAGAGATCTTGGAAGTAAAAATGGGACTTTTGTAAATGGAATAATAACAGAAAAAAAACACCTTGAGAATGGAGATATAATAATAATTGGTCCATATGAATTAAAGTATATTTCAAAAGAAGAAGGTATAAAAAAAGAAGATGATAGAAAGGTTGCTTCCTTTACAATAGTCAAAGATATTAAAGAGTTAGAAAATTATTGGGAAAAGCCAAAAGCAAAGCAATCAGTTCTTCAAACTTTAATACAATACGCTAAAAAACTTTTAGAATGTACAAGTTTACCCTCAATTTTAGATATTACCTCTGATTTTATTCTAGATCACCTTAAACCTGACAGAGTATTCATATTTTTAAAAGAGAATGGTGATATTGAGTTAAAACATAAAAAAGGACTTACAAACCTTGAAGAAGATAGTGTAAGTAGCTCAATTTTGGATAAAGCTGTCAAAGATCAAGTTTCAATTTTGTCAATAGATACAACAAGTGATGATAGATTTTCAAGCTCTGAAAGTATATTAGTACTCGGGATAAAATCCGCCATTGCCGTTCCTATGTTTCATGAAAAAAATATTTTTGGTGTTATTTACATGGATAGAATAATAAATAGAAAATCATTCAACGAAGACGAACTTGACTTCAGTTCGGTAATTGCGAATTATATGTCATCAGCCATTCAGCAGTTTTATTTAAGAAAAAAATTGGAAGAGGAAAAATCATTGAGATTAAGGCTTCAAAGGTACCACTCACCAGCAGTTGTTAATAAAATTCTTGAAAGTGAAAAATTGGAAGACCTTTTTAAATTCACAAAAGGATATGCTGCTGTTATGT
Organism: uncultured Clostridia bacterium; assembly: GCA_964634755.1. Classification (GTDB taxonomy): domain Bacteria; phylum Acidobacteriota; class Aminicenantia; order JAMOAD01; family JAMOAD01; genus JALXDT01. The sequence goes on along the minus strand of CAZWJH010000018.1, from coordinate 11,098 downwards.
TCTTGGACATCGTAAAATTCACATCTTTAACAGAAAGTTTAGACCCTTTTGAAGTCGGGAAACTTTTAAATACATTTTTCGGGGAAATAACAGACATAATTTTTAAATACGAAGGAACTCTTGACAAATACATAGGAGATGCAATTATGGCTGTTTTTGGAATTCCTTTTAAAATAAAAAACCCCGAAAAAAAGAGTGTAGATGCAGCCCTTAAAATTTTAGATAAAATCAAAGAGTTAAACAAAAATGGAATTTTACCAAACATTAAAGTAAGAATTGGTATCAACGCAGGTCCCGTAATTTCAGGTAATTTTGGCTCAATGAGAAGAGTGGACTTCAGCTCTGTTGGAGTTACTGTAAACATAGCATCAAGATTGGAAGAGTTTGTTGCCAAAGAGAACGAAATTGTGGTAAGCTCTACCATTTATGAGAAGACAAAAAATAAATTTAAGTTTGACTCTTTGGGAGAGAAAAAATTGAAAGGGCTCTCAAAGAAAATAAGAGTGTACAAAGTAAAAGGAGGAGTCAAGTGAAAAAAAACATTTTGCTCGTTTTAATTACAATACCACTTGTCCTATCTGTGATAAGTTGTGGAGGACACAAAGTTAAAATTGACCCAACAATAAAAAAATACAATGAAGCAACTTTATACTTAAATAATGGCAATCTTGAAAGAGCTGAAATTCTTTTAAAACAGGTTATTAAAAAAGATCAAAATTTCTATCTTGCTTACCATAGTCTCGGAGTAATTGAGATTTACAAAAGAAATTTTAGAAAAGCAGCCCATTTTTTCGAAAAAGCACTAAAAATAAATCCATCTTACGCAGAATCATATAATTACCTTGGCATTGCGTACAAAGAGATGGGTATGAATGAAAAAGCTGAGATGATGTTTAAAAAAGTGATAGACAATCCTGATTATCCGACCAGAGAAAATGGATACTACAACTTAGCATTAATAAAATTTACCGAGAGAAAATACAAAGAAGCTCTTAATTATATAACACATGCACTTAAAGTTAATCCATCATTTGCAATAGGATATAATCTAAGAGGACAGATTTATTCTGTGCTTAATGAGAAAGAAAAGGCAAGGAAAGATTATCTGAAAGCTGTGAAAATAATGCCTGAAAATCCTATCTTTAATTTTAACTTAGGATTATTCCTGTACAGAAAAGAAAAGGATCCAACAGCAGCTATCTCTTTTTTTGAGAAAGCAATGGCACTTTCAAGAGACAAAGAGTTAATTAAGCTTTGCAGAAAATACTTAAAGGAGATTGATCAACTCAAAAATGACAGAAAAAAGCAAAAATAAAAAAAAGATTATTAATCTTATTTTAATAGCATTAGGTGTTGCAATAGCATCTTCGTTAGGTGTGCTATTCGGAGTTTTTTTATCTTATCAAAAAGGCTTACCAAAAATAAAAAATCTTGAAGATATAAAACCATCAGTTGTATCCGAAGTGTATTCTGACGATGGCAGAGTAATTGGAAGATATTTTTTAGAAAAAAGGATTATACTGTCTTCAAAAGAGGTTCCGGATGTGGTAAAAAACGCTTTTATCGCTGTCGAAGATTCCCGTTTTTACAAACATTGGGGAGTGGATTTTTACAGAATAATAGGAGCAATAATAAGAAACTTAAAGCATAAGAGAATCGTTCAAGGAGCAAGTACAATTACAATGCAGCTTGCAAGAAGTTTATTTCTTACTCAGGAAAGAACATTAAGAAGAAAAATTCAAGAGACACTTCTAGCATTGCAAATAGAAAGGCAGTATACAAAAGAACAAATTCTCACATACTATTTAAATCAAATCTACTTAGGGTACGGAAATTATGGAGTTGAAGCTGCAGCAGAATACTACTTCGGGAAAAGAGCCAAAGATTTAAGTATAAATGAAGCGGCTCTGCTTGCAGGAATAAACAGCTCTGTTGGGAGATACTCTCCCATTACACACCCGGGCAGAGCAATTAAAAGAAGGAATTTTGCGATAAAAAGGATGTTTGAAGAAGGCTTTATTTCAAAAAAAGAATACGAAGAAAACATAAGAAAACCTCTACACATAGTTAAAAAGGATCCTTACAAAACAAACGATTACATAGCATACTTTATTGAAGAGGTTAGAAAATACATTAGCAAACATTATGGGAATAAAGTACTTTATCAAAGTGGTCTTAAAGTTTATACTACTGTTAACATTGAGTACCAAAAGATAGCCTATAGAGCTGTCCAAAATGGGTTAAGAGCTCACGATAAAAGAAAAGGATGGCGCTATGATAAAGAAAACATACTTGCCGAAGGAAAAGATATTAATACTTTTACTCTTAAAGAGTGGAAATTTCCTCCTAAAAAAAATTGGATAACAAAAGGAGTTGTTTTAAGTGTTACCAGAAAAAAAGCTAAGATAAAAATAGGAGATTATACAGCAATTTTAGACCTTAAAGATGCTCTCTGGACAAAGAAGAAAAGCCTAAAAACTTTAATAAAGAAGGGTGATATCATAGAAGTTAAAATCCTAAATATAAATGAAGACAAAAAAGAGCTAATTGTTTCCCTTGAGCAAGAGCCACTTACAGAAGGAGCTCTTCTTGCAATTGACCCTCATACAGGAGAAATAAAAGCGATGATTGGTGGCTACTCATTTAAAAGGAGTGAATTCAACAATGCAATTCAAGCAAGAAGGCAACCGGGCTCAACAATAAAGCCTATCATTTATTCAGCAGCTCTTTCTAATGGATATACGCCTGCTTCTACATTTATAGATGAGCCTGTCACTTTTAACAATAAATGGACTGGATTTCAGGATTGGAGCCCTCTAAATTTTGATGAGCAGTATAGAGGACTGTGTACATTAAGAAGAGGAATTGAAGAATCAAGAAATGTTATAACAGCAAAATTACTCGAAGCGATAACTCCCGAGCTTGCTATCCAATATGCAAGAAGGTTTGGAATAACATCCCAGCTGCAGCCTTACCTTTCTCTTTCATTAGGAACACTTGAAGTATCTCTTCTTGAAATGAGTTCAGCCTTTTCGGTTTTTCCAAATAATGGAATAAGGATAAAACCTTATTTTATAAAAAAAATAATAGATATGAATGATAATATTCTTTATGAAAATAAAATGGAAGTGAATGAAGTTATCTCACCTCAAGTTGCTTACCAAATGTGCTCTCTTCTTCATGGTGTTGTTCTAAGAGGAACCGCAAGAAAAGCAAGAGTTTTAAATAGGACATTGGGAGGTAAGACCGGCACTACCGATGATTTTACAGACGCATGGTTTGTCGGATTTTCTCCCTCTTTGACAGCAGGAGTGTGGGTGGGATACAGCATAAAAAAGAGTCTGGGTTATTATGAAACTGGAGCAAGGGCAGCTCTTCCTATCTGGATGGAATTTATGGGAAAGGTTTTAAAAGACAAACCGGACGAAAAATTCCCTGTTCCTTCTAACATAAATTTCGTAAAAATAGATTATATGACAGGACTTTTAGCAACTCCCATTTGTAACTATGTTATCGATGAAGCATTTATTGCAGGTACAGAGCCTCAAAGATTCTGCACCGAAGAGGATCATTTAATGGTAAATGATTATTACACTCATGGAGCCTCTTCACATGAAGAGTAATAAAGAGCTCACCGATCTTTTGCGATGCATCTCTGCAATTAACAAATCATTAAATATCGAAAGTGTGTTATTTAACACAATTTCTCACATTCAAAAAACTATAGGTGTTGAGGCAGTTTCTATCTGGGAGTATGATGAGAAGAAAAATGAGCTTTTCTTCAGAGTCTTAAAAGGAGAGAAAACTAAAAAAATAGTAAACCTAAGACTAAAGGAAGGAGTAGGGATAGCTGGAAAAACTTTTCAGGATAGAAAATTCAAAATAATAAATAAAATTGAAAAAAACAAAGATTGGAACAAAAGTTTTGATGAGATTTCAGGGTTTACTACAAAAAATATGATGGTAGGTCCCCTTGCAATAGAAAATAAAGTTATTGGAGTAATTCAAATTATGAATAAAGTAAGCGGAAACTTTATTAAGGATGACCTTGAATATTTAAAGATTATTTCATCACCTATCTCCATCGCTCTTGAAAATGCAAAGCTTTACGAAAAGAGCAAAAGACTTTTGTTTGAAATTTCCCTATCATTATCACTTGCAATTGAAAAAAGGGACCCTTACACAGGCGGTCACACAAAGAGAGTTTTAGATTACTCAACTTCAATAGCAGAAGGTTTAAATTTTTCAGCAAAAAAAATTGATAAATTAAAAATGTCAGCAATTCTACACGACATAGGGAAGATAGGAATCCCAGATTCAATATTAAACAAAGAAGGTCCTTTAAGCGATGAAGAAAAAGAATTAATGAACAAACACCCTGAAATCGGAGCAGAAATTGTCTCTCATATAGAAGATATGGACGATGTCATAGGAGGGATAAAATATCATCACGAAAATTATGATGGTTCTGGTTACCCTTTTGGGTTAAAAGATAAAGAGATACCATTGTTTGCAAGAATAATTGCAATTGCCGATACCTTTGACGCAATTACGACAGAAAGGCCATACAAAAAAGCCCTTCCAAAAGATTATGCAATAGAAGAGTTGATAAAAAACAAAAATCGTCAATTTGACCCAGATCTTATCGATATATTCGTAAAAAATTTTAAAAATCTATCTTAACCAAAAGCTAACAAATAAAGAATTAGTTCGTATTTTATTACCAGAGGAGGATTTAATGATAAGAGTGAATATTGGATTTCTAATAATTACTAGCTTTTTCTTTTTATTCTTTCTCATAAGCTCAATTTTCGAGAGGGAAAAGAGAGCTGCTTTTGTATCATCTATTTTCTTTGGAATAAACACTATTTTTTGGCTCTATTTAATAAAATACAATCATTTAAAAATAATACTCTATTTAAATAGGATACTGATAATTGGATTTGTAGCCTTCACATTTTTATCGTTAATAAAATTTTTCCCTAAAAAAGAAAAAGATGATTTAAGCAATATAGAGCTTTTTGATGAAAGAGATCACATGTTTTCCAGAAACAATCTTCAATATTATCCGGAGCTTATGGAAAAATATTATAAAGATAATCCTGATAAAAAAAAGATAGATGAAAAGATACACAAACTTCCTGAACTTGGAGAGGAGGGAGCAAGATATTATGATCTTTACTATTCAAAAATCGCAGATGCAAGTTTTAGAGTTCTTGATAGAACTACATTTCTTGTAGAAGGTGAACATTCAAAAACTCAAAAAAATACAGAACCAGAAAAAATCACAGAAGCCATAAAATTTATTGCTAAATATTACGGAGCCGTTGATGTTGGAATTACAAGATTAAAACCGTATCATTATTATTCCTATCACGGAAGAAGAGCTGAGAACTGGGGGAAGAAAATAGAACAAAAGCACAAATATGCAATAGTAATAATTGTAAAAATGGATTATGAGATGATAAAAAAGGCTCCTACCCTTCCTGTTATTTTGGAATCCTCACGCCAATATGTTGAAGCAGCAAAAATTGCTCATATAATAGCAGAATATATAAGAGTATTAGGCTATGATGCAAGATCCCATGTTGACGGAAATTATGAGGTAACTGCAGCACCGCTTGCAAGGGATGCAGGACTTGGAGAAATAGGAAGACTCGGAATATTAATTCACCCGGATTACGGACCACGAGTCAGGATTTCTGCTGTTACAACAAACCTTGAATTGACAGAAAATCCCAAAAAAGATTTCTCCTACATTGAAAAATTTTGCAAATTTTGTAAAAAGTGTGCATACAATTGTCCGACAAAATCTATAAGTCTTGATGATAAACCTCCTCAAAGCAGGGGATTTCGACATTGGAGCATTAAAATGGAAAGCTGCTATGCTTTCTGGAAAAAAATTGGTACAGATTGCGCTTTTTGCATAAGGTCATGCCCCTTCACAAAAAAGAATACTTTATTACATAAGCTTGTAAGATTTTACATATCAAGAAATCCAATAAACCAAAGGATTGCACTCTTTTTTGATAATATTTTTTATGGTAAAAATTATAAAATAGAAAGTAATAATTCTTCCTCTTTTTCAATATTAAAAAAATTCTAATTATAAACTTATTCTCATATTGTAAAAGAATTTTTACTGTGCTATAATTATTTTATGGAGAAAAGAGATTATAGTAAAATTGTTAGGGAATTAAAGGATAAGGGTTATACTCTTTCAATGGCAAGAATAGCCATTTTAAGGTATGTTATGCAAAAAAACGCCCATTATACTGCTGAAGAAATTTACAAAAATCTAAAAGAGGAATATCCAACACTCTCAATTGCAACAGTTTACAACACTCTCAAGCTTTTATCAAAAGAAGGCTACTTACAGCAAATTATGATTGATCCGAACAAGGTAATCTATGATTCCACCCTCGGAGTTCATCCTCATTTTTATTGTAAAGTATGTGGAAAAATTGAAGACATTAATTCTAATATCAAAGTACAATTAGACAAAAATATTAACGGTAATCGTGTTGAAGAAGTTCATATTTATGTATATGGCGTGTGTAAGGATTGTCTTGAAAAAGAGAAAAAAAGAGCAAATCCCTTTCCTTGAATTAAAAACCATAACATACACTTAAAATTTTTAAACCGAAATTTGCACAAAAGCACATATTAAGTATCGCGACAATCAATTAATTCTAAATAGTAAAACAAACCCTTCTCTTACTATTTACATAAATAGCTCTTTTAAATCTCCGAACTCTTTTTTTCCGTATCCGGCTTTGTTAAGGACATCAATATAATGAGTAATTTTATCAAGTACATTTTCGGATGCCCCGTACTCAAAGTGAACCCTTGAAAGAAATAACTTTACTTCATCAGGAACAACGCCCATAATATCATAGCTAATATTTGCCGACTCTCCGGGATTTTTATTAATCCACTCAATAGCCTTCTTTGTTTCCTCAAGGAATATTTGAGCTATTTCAGGATATTCTTTTAAAATTTCTCCTTTAAAAAGGACCCCGGCATTGGGTAGGTTTCCCTTCTCAGGGAATAGTTTCTCCCAGATATCTCGGTAAGCAATAGATTCAACAATGTCTCCTTTTCCTTCAAAAATTGCAAAGCTTGCTTCAGGCTCTCTCAAAAGAGCCGTATCTATCTCTCCACTGACGAGCATATTTTTTATCTCGCCTGGTCTTCCGAAAGGTTCTCCGAAAACAAATTCAAAATCATCAACTTTCTCACCTAATACTTTCATCAAAAAGGATGTTACGGCATAAGGAGGAGCAGCTTTTACAAGAGGAAGATAAATTTTATGCCTTTTTAAATCAGCGAAAGTTTTAGCTCGATAGCCCCTTGTTAAAATAAAAAAATTATCCCAAACGGCCACTGCTTTCATTTTAATATCAAGACCTTTTTGGTAAATCTTTGCTACTGCCGCAACAGCAGAAAAACTTATGTCTGCTTTGCCGCTTAAAATCCACCCGAGATGTTTCTCTGTTTTATCCCAAATCTTAAGTTCTTCAAGTCTTATTTTATCCATTAGTTTTTTAGATTGTAAAAGCCTCATTATTATGGGATAAACAACGGGAGTTGCCGACTGAATTGTCAAAGGTATTCTACCACTGTACCTCTTTTTGCTCTTCTTATCAGCTCTTTTTTTGTAAAAATACACATGATGCTCAATAGGGCTAACTTTATCAACATAAGTTTCAAAACCAAGAGGCTCAATCATATTAATCAATGGTGTTGGTTTAAAATATTGAATAATTTTAAAACCATCGCCTTCGGGAGTCTCATTAGCCTTTTTAAGAATAGCAGTAAAAGGGTCCTCATCCCAACCTCTGACATCTATTTCATCAAATTCATTTTTCCGCTCAATCCAGTTTTCATCCGATTTTTTAGGTGCTCTTTTTATATAAAGTTTAAACTCATCATCTTTCACCTCTTCAAGATAAAAAGAATCACCTGACTCTTTTAACATATTTACAAGAGGAGTCGGATTAAAAGAATTAATTATGAGTAAGACCTGATTCTCTTCAAGCCTTTTTATTGATGATAAAACCTCTGGAAGAAAGAAATCATCTCTTTCTCTAACATCCAAAAGCACTACTTGCTTTGCCTTATCAATCCATTTTGGCTTTTCTTTTTTTTCTACTTCAGGTTCAAGCATATTTTCTTTGATACAATTGGGAGCTTTTTCCAAAAGCTCATCCTCTTTTCCTATAAATCTGTTTACTTTATGCAAAATCTCACAAATTGAAAAATTACCGAGCTTTGCTACATCCGAAAATGTTGCCCATTGTCCTATTATTCTGAATATCATAGGATTTTTTAATTTTTTAAATTTAGGCGAAAGAGTAGCTAAAAAATCTTTTAACTCCGGGTACTCTTTTAAAGCATCCTTAACTCTTGTTTTGGCTAAAATTAACATTTTGTCCTCCTCATATTTTGGGAATAAGTGGAAATTCCACTAACCTTTCCGCTGTTCCATCATCCTTGATAAGATGAGTATCTTCTATCTTTATTGTCCCAAGCTCTTTTCCGCTCAAAGGTGCATGCCCTGCACTTATTACCATGTTGGGTTTAACAGGTTTCATCCTGTCTCCCGGTACAATTGTTAAGATGGGAGTCTCTTCATATCTTAATCCTACCCCATGACCAAATCCGTAAAGATACTCATTTTCAAAACCATATTTTTTAAATATGTCAAAAACCTTTGATTCAACCTTATTAAAAACATTGTCAAGCTCAAGAAGGTTTGAAAGATTAAGATGCACCTCTTCCATAGCTTTAAGAGCATCTTCCCTTCTTTTGTCCGGCTTTAATATCACTGTTCTTGCCATATCATAAAAATAGCCTTTGTAAGATGGCATAAGGTCTATTAAAACATAATCTTCTATAACCTTATCCCTTGGCCTTGCATGGACTCTGGGACCTCCTGTATTCACATAAATAAAGGTTTCGTCAGCTCCCGCTTTTTTCATCTTATACTCCGCTTCAGCTGCAATCTCATACTCTTTAACTCCACCCTTAATAGCATCAAGAGCTGCTTTCATTCCTATGACTGCTATTTCTCCCGCTTTTTTTATGTACTCGATTTCTTCCTCATCCTTAAACATTCTCAATTTCATTATGAGTTGATGAACATCCACAACCTTTTTTCTTGCATGAATCTTAAAAAACATATCATACAAAAGTGCGGAAGCATCTATATCAAGATTAAAACCAATTACAGCCATATCCACCTTTTTGTGAACACTCTGAATCAATGTCTTAACATTCCGGTAAGGAACCACTTTTTCAACCCATGTGTTTTCTTTAAGCTCATCTATCTCCTCTTCAATTGCAAAAATAACAGGTTCACCCTCAGCAGGAATCATAATTGCAGGAGGATCCCACTTTACACCTGCAAAATAGATAAAAGCATAGCTATCCCTTATCATAACCACATCTATCTTTTTCTCTTTCAAAAGCTCCTGAAACCTCTTAACTCTTTGTTCAAAAACCTCTTTGTTCATATCTACCTCCTTATTAATTAAGATAGTATATCATATTTCCTACAAAGTTTGTAGGTTTTTTAATTATTTTTTAAAATTTCTTTGTAAACATATTCTCCTTCAAAAGCCCTTCTCATTCTTTCTATGTAATTTAGAAGTTTCTCAGGTTTTTCTTTCTTTATAAACTCCACTCTTTTTACTATAGCAAAAACAGTTTTAACAGCCTTTTTTATCATTTTACCTTTAAATAATTTTGCAAGCCGGTGTTTTGGAATCGAAAGATTTTTATAAATAAGAAGAGTTCTACCCTTATATGGAATAAATTCTATTCCTCCATAACTATCTTTGGCTGAATCTGATTTGAGCATCTTCCAAATAATCTTGTATCCCCCCTCTTCTGTTTTTTCAAGCTTATTATAAGTTACATAATGGCTATCCTTTAGAGGCCACGGAATATTTAACACAAAATAAATATTAAGTTCTGTAGAAGAATGGTACTTATAAGGTCTTGAAACCCTTAAATCAGGAATAAAATCTTTATGCTCATCATAAGCAAAAAACACAGCAGATGCTTCTTCAGGTTTTGCATTAATAAATGTTCTTATTATAAGTTCGGGCCAAGGAGAGCCTTTAACCTCTTTTAACCTAAGTAAATAACCTTTTTTTAATATTTCCACCTTTTCATTTTGGGTAGATATTACTGTCTTTTCTATTGAATAAAGGCTACTCCATACCACAAGCAAAAATAAAAATATGAAAATTCCTGTTTTCTTTAATTCCCTTTTTCTCAAATTTAAAAAGGAGCCCTATTTTGCGATGTGTTCTTATTAAAGTCTTTTGGTATCTCAAAAAATGATTTATTAAAATTTCTTGGCTTAACATCAAGCACTTCACTTGTAGTAATAGTCTTCCCTTTAATCTTACCTTTTTTATCCCTTTCTATTGTAATGGATACTGTTTTAATAGGAAAGCCCAAACTTTTATATGTTCCCAATTCCTCCTTAATTGCTTCATCAAGTTCATCAAACCCTGTTTTAAACTCTTTGTCAAGAAAGGAATTTTCATAATTATTGAAATATTTAAAATCCTTTGAAGCCCATATTTCCTTTTCTTCTTCATAATTTACAGTCTTTTTGATAAAAGCTATTTTCATTTTCATCTTATAAGTTATAAAAAGTTTTAAATGATTACACTTAAACCCATTGACAGTCTCAGGGGCAAGGGTTGTTTTCTTTATATTGTAATCCTCTATTTCAAACTTTACTATCTTACCAATAGCTCTCGTGAATTGAAGCATTGAATCTATGGGTATTACCATATAGCTTTTTTCCTCAGGATTTACAACATAAACGACATTCTCTTTTCCTCTGTAAATCCAGTAAATTCCGGAACCCTCATAGGGATTATTCTTAGAGTTACTCCCCTCAATCCTTACAAACTCCTCTCTTATATTAACTCCATCAGTGTAAACTTTTGCAATAACCGTTGTATTAGGTCCATGTTTTTTCGTTGATGTTGTTACAGTCTTTAATGTCCACTCTGCCCCTGCAAAAGCAAAAGAAAAACTCAAAATTAAGATAAAAGTAATTGTTAAAATAAAT
>CAZWJH010000017.1:0-32909 GCA_964634755.1 uncultured Clostridia bacterium | reverse complement strand
TTATTACCCTTTTCAAGCACAAAATTTTTCGGGACAGTAATGATTTCCCTATATCCCTCTTGACTTTTCAGACAACATCTGCTGAGAGCCCTTGGGCAATTTGTTTAAATATATTTCTTGCTTCTTTAATTTTAATTTCTTTTTTTGCGATTTTATCTTTAAGTGTTTTTCCTTCATAATAATTCATAACCATATAAACTCGTTCATCCTCTGTTTCATCTATCTCATGTACAACACAAATATTTGGATGATCCAGTATAGATAAGGCTTTTGCTTCCCTGAGGAACCTTGTTTTAATTTCTTTGTCTTTTGAAAATTCTGGAGGTAGAAATTTTATTGCAACAATTCTGTCTAACTTTTCATCTTTAGCTTTATAAACAACCTCCATCCCTCCTTCGCCTATCTTTTCGATTAAAAGATAGTGACCAACTCTCTTTTCAATCACAAAAAACTTCCCTCTTTAAAATTTTAGCAAAGTTTTGAAAAAGGGGCAACATTTTTCTTGACATTAAAGTGATTAGAAAGATAAAATTAAAAAAGGTTAATTAATAAAGAGGTGTGATATGAGAAAAATTTTAAAAGGCTTTATTAGTGTTGTGATTTTTTCTTTTATTTTTACTTATGGATTTTCTTCCAGAGTTCAAGCTCAAAGCCAGTCAAAAGAAGAGCAAATCCTTGAAACAATGCACTCAATATCAAGTCATACTCTTTTTGGTTATGTGAAAGAACTTGCGAGTGAAAAGTATAAGGGAAGATTAACGGGTACGGAAGGTTTTAATATGGCGGCAGAGTGGGTGATTTCAAATTTTAAGAAATGGGGTCTTCAACCGGCTGGTAATAAGGGCAGCTATCTTCAAGCTTTTAAAAATCCTTATACCCTGATTCTTGATGGTGATGAGGCTTATTTGCATATTCCGGTAAAAAGAGGGGATGAAATTTTAAAGCATTATATTCTTGAAAAGGATTTTATCCCCGGTTCCACTTCTGATACAGGAGAGGTTACAGCTGAGGTTGTGTATGTTGGTTATGGTATAACAGCACCGGAGTTGGGATATGATGATTACAAGGGCGTAAATGTCAAAGGAAAGATAGTTATGATGGAAAGGGAGGTTCCTGTCTCCACTAAAAATGAAGAAGAGTTTAAAAAATGGAGGCCGTACTCATTCCATCAGTATAAAGTAAAAAATGCAAAAGCTCATGGAGCTGCCGGCATGCTTTATATTTATCACATTACAAATCCTAATTGTGTATTTATTAAAGATTTTATTCTTACTTATATTAACAAAAGTATAGTGGAAGACCTCCTTAAAGGTTTGAAGTATAAGCACAAAGAGGTTGTAGAGAGAATAAAAAAGAGAAAAAAACCATTTAGTTTCAGCACCGGAAAAATTATGACAATAAAGAATAGAACCGAGCATCACCCTGAAGGAATAGCTTATAATGTATTGGGTATGATTGAAGGAACAGATCCTGTATTAAAGAATGAAGTGATTGTCGTAAGTGCCCATCTTGATCATGTTGGGATGGATCCTTATCTTGTACCCGGAGCAAATGACAATGCTTCAGGAGATGCTGTGGTTTTGGGGGTTGCTGAGGCTCTGTCAAAATCTCCAATTAAACCCAAGAGAACAGTGGTTTTTGCTCTTTTTGGTGCAGAAGAGCAGGGTGTCAAGGGCTCTGAATATTTTATTAAAAATCCTCCTGATGCTTTGAAAGGTAAGAAGATAGTTGCATGCTTTAATTCTGATGGAGTCGGGAGAGGAAACAAGATTTTTGCAATTGCAGGGAAAAATTATCCGGAGCTTTTTAAAAAATTTAAAAAAGCTAATGATAAGTATGTGCATAGGGTGATAAAGGCAAACTTTTTTAACAATATAGCAAGGCCGCGTCTTGATGCTGCTCACTTTATGTGGGCAGGTATTCCCACTCTCTCGTTTTCCACTTATGGAATACCTCTGGGATTTGATAATTACCACAAAAGTACGGATAGACCTGAATATATTACTCCTGAGATTATGGAAGATCTTGCTCAAATACTTTATTTAACTCTTTTGGAAATGTAGGAAATTTAGTTTATTCTTTTAATTGCTATTATTGTCATATCATCGGATTGGGGAGTTTTTCCGACGAATTTTTTAACCTCTTCTAAGAGAGTGTCTGTTATCTCTTTTGCGGATTTATCTGTATCTTTTGAGATGAATCTTTCAATGTTTTTCTCTCCGAATTCTTCCTCTTTTTCATTCATTGCCTCTGAGATTCCATCCGAGTAAATTAAAAGTAGATCTCCTTTTTCAAAATGTACAGTTTCCTCTTCATATTCCGAATCTTCCATTATCCCTAATATCATTCCCCCTTTTTCAAGTCGTTTTATTTTATTCTTGTTTGTTTGAACAAAGAAAGGTGGATTATGCCCTGCATTACTGTATTTTAATTTATTGTTAATAGGGTCTAAAACACCATAAAAGAGTGTGGCGAATTTTTCAGGGCTTGTATTATTATAAAGTATATAATTTGTGTTTTTTAGAGTGTCTGTGATAAAAGAATTGAGCAAGGCCTGTCCTCTTAAAGTGGCTTGTAAATTTGCAGCTAAAAGTGCTGCCGGCATTCCTTTCCCGGAGACATCTCCAAGGCAGAAATGAACAAGGTTATTATCTTTTTCAAAATCATAATAATCTCCGCTTACTGACCGCGCAGGAATATTAACCGCGGAAATCTCATAATTTTTTATTTTTGGTAATTCTTTTGGTAGAAGATCTCTCTGTATTTTAAAAGCCATTCTAAGTTCTTCCTTTATTCTTTTAAACTCCTGCTCTTGCTTATAAAGTCTTGCATTTTCTATAACCTGTGTTGACTCTGTTGCTATTATTGATAAAAGTCTTTGGTCTCCGTCTGTAAAACCTTTTTTGTTTTTCTTATTAAAAAGGGCAAGAACTCCTATCATTTTATTCTTTATTATTAAAGGTACTGCTAAAAGGGAATGAATCACGAATCTTGAAGAATCCGTATTTTGAAAGAATTGATTTGTTGAAAAATCATTTATTATTAAAGGTTTGGTGTTTTTAAGCATCCATCCAATGAGCTGTTCATTCAATCTGAATGGCATTATGTAGTTTGTCTGGTCAATTCTTCTGACCATTGTGTATAAAGCAGGTTGATCCATTTTTGATCTTTCTGCAACAAGCATAATCGCTCCCTGCTCAACTTCAAAATGTTTAATGCATTTATCAACAATCAGGTTTATGATTTTTTCAAGGGAAAGAGTAAAGCTTATGGCAACTGCTATATCATTTAAAATTGAAAGTTCTTGGATGATTCCTTTTAATTTTTCATTTTCTTTTTCTAAAAGTTTAACTTTTTCTTTACACTTCTCTTTTTTCCCCTTAAAATTAATTTTCATTTTCCACTCTTTGAAATAATCTTCTTATAAACCCTTTCATTTTTTTTCTTATTTTCTATTGTAAGATAAACTGGTGATATCTTCAAGTTGGAAAATTTTTATAAGAAACTGAAAATTTAGTTGTCTTCCATTGCAAAGATTCCAAAAGCATAAGGGCCTGCATGCACACATAATGTTGCAGTTGCCTGCTCTGAGTACAGTTTGGAAATCTTTACATTAGAGTTTTTTAAAAGATTTTTTAGAGTTTCGGCAGTTTTTTTATTTATTCCATAGTTAATTTCGATAATATATTTTTTTTGAGGATCAATCTTTTTTAAAAATCTTTTAAAAACTTTTTTTTCTGGTGATTTTTCCCCAAAAGTGAAAAAGCTCTTTTCAAGTTTACCTTCCTTATTTACAAAGAGAATCGGATGAAGTTTTAGTATTTTTGTAAGAATCCCGGCAATTTTTGGTGCCCTTCCACCTTTTATGAGATAATCCAAATTCTTCAGATAGATATAAGAAATTATGTTTTCTCTTTTTTGTGTGAGAATTTCAACAATTCTTTCAATTTTTTGTCCTTTCTTTATTAATTCAAGAGCTTTATAAACAAAGAGAGCTGCTCCTCCTGATAAATTTTTAGTATCAAATGCAATAATATTTTCCCTCCCATTTTCAACAAGATATTTAGCCATTTCAGCAGTTTTATATGTTCCGCTATGGCCTGAAGTCAAAGTGATAACAAGGGCTTTTTTTGCTTTTTCAAGTGCCTTTTCATAAGCTTTTTTAAAATCACCTGTGGCCGGTTGGGATGTTTTAAGCTCAAGATTTTTATTTTTGTAGATTTTTTCAATGATTTCTTCCTTGTTTATGTCTATGTAATCTTTGTAAAATTGACCTTCTATGGCAATTTGAACTGGAACTCTAACTATCTCCTCTTCAACTAACAAACTTTCTGGGATATCAACGGTAGAATCAATGACAATTCCAATCTCCTTTTTTTTAAAACTTTTGACCTGTTTTTTTAAATTATCTGTTTTTTTTGAAATAATTTCTCTTACATAAGGGCTAATGATTTTTTCAATTTTTTCAGGATCATCTGTATGTATATGGATATTTAAAAAATCTTCTCCTCCCGAAATTACGATTGAACCCCCATAGTCTTTAATTAAGTCTTTGAAAAAATTCTTATTTTTTTCTTTTGGTTTTACTGTCCATTGACAACAATAATCATAGTTAGGTTCTTTTGCAACCTTTGTTTTGATAATATTTAAATATTTTTTAGAAATTGTAACTAATTTTTCCTTTCCCTTTTTCAGAGAATTTGCCATTCCTTTTAAAAAGAGAAAAAAACCCAACCCTCCGGAATCCACTACATTAGCTTTTTTTAAAGAGGGGAGCATATCCTTTGTCTTTTCAACAATTTCTTTTGCTTTATTCACTACATTTTCAAAAATAGAACCAAAAAGTTCTCCTTTTTCCGCCTCTTTTTTAAATGCCTCAGCGGTTTCTCTGATAACGGTTAGGATAGTTCCTTCCTTTGGGTTGCTTAAAGATTGATAAAGCTCTTTTACAGCTTTGTCCATTGCTTCCGCAAATTCTTTTGGATTAAGGGTTTTCTTCCCTTTTATCGCTTTTGCAAAGCTAAAAAAAAATTGAGAAAAGATTACCCCGGAATTTCCCTTGGCGGAGATTAGAAGATGAGAGGAAACCCCAGCTGTAAAGCTATCAATGTCTTCTTCTTTTATGGAGTCTATTATATTTAAAACAGGGAGAAATGTATTTACTAAATTATCTCCGGTGTCTCCGTCAGGTACAGGATACACATTAATATCGTTTAGTGTCTGCTTATCTGAAATAAGGTGCTCAATTCCATTTTTTAAAATTTCTTTAAACTCAGCTGTTGCGATCTCTTTCATTCTTTAGTTTATTTAAAAATACGTGTGCCCTCTTCCCCTTTGAGAGCTTTAAGTATATTCTGAGCATTTGTAATAATTGCTTCATTTGATGTGTGTTCTACAAAATCTATTGAAGCCTCGATTTTAGGGCCCATTGACCCCTCGGGAAACTGGCCTTCTTCAATGTATCTTTTAGCTTGAGCTATACTCATTTTGTATATTATTTCTTCATCCGCTTTTCCAAAGTTGATTAATACATGAGGAACTCCTGTTAAGAGGAAAAAGTGGGTGGCCCCTATATCTTTTGCTATTAAAGAAGCAGTTCTATCCTTGTCAATAACAGCATCTACCAATTCAAATGTATTATCCTCATTTCTAACTACTGGAATTCCTCCCCCTCCACCGGCTACTATCACATCTGCTTTGTTAAAGGCATCTTTTATAATGGGAGAGGCAAAAACCTTAATTGGTTTTGGTGAAGGAACAACTCTTCTGTATCCTCTTCCTGCATCCTCTTTCATAACCCAATCAGGGAATCTCTCTTTTATCTCATCTAATTCCTCTTTTGTGTAGAATGGGCCTACAGGTTTTGAGGGATGCTTAAATCCCGGATCATCTTTAAGGACTTCGACTTGACTGACTATGGTCAACACTTCAAAGTCAGGATTTTTTTTGTTTATAGTATTTATTATTGCAAGCTCAAGCATCGTGCCAATTTCAGCTTGAGTTAGAGCGTCGCATAATGCTAAATTGAGAGGGTGAATATTTTCCTTCAAACCTGCTAATTGTCTCAAATATGCCATTCCAACTTGGGGACCATTTCCGTGAACAACCACTACCTTAAAACCTTCGTTATAAAGGATTTCTATAAGCTTGGCTGCTTGATAGGCTCTTTTTAATTGTTCTTCAGCAGGAGTATTTCCATCAGAAAGAGCATTGCCTCCTATTGCTACCACTGCTATTTTGAACATATTAACCTCCTTAAAAAGTGTTAAAGACTTTTAGACATTGAGTTGAGAAATTCTTTATTTGTTTTTGTTTTCTTAATTTTTTCTACTAACAATTCCATAGCCTCAACTTCATTTAATTGAGAAAGAACTTTTCTTAAAATCCAAATTCTGTTTAAACCCTCTTTTGGTATTAAGAGTTCCTCTTTTCTCGTCCCTGATTTGAAAATGTCTATTGCTGGAAAGACTCTCTTATCAACAAGTCTTCTATCAAGGTTTATCTCCATGTTTCCTGTACCTTTAAACTCTTCAAAAATCACTTCATCCATTCTGCTTCCGGTGTCTATTAGGGCTGTAGCAATAATAGTAAGACTCCCCCCGTTTTCTATTTTTCTTGCAGCTCCGAAGAATTTTTTTGGCTTGTGGAGAGCATTTGCATCTAGTCCTCCTGACATTACTCTTTTTGAGGTAGGGAGGACAGAGTTATGAGCTCTTGCAAGTCTTGTAATACTATCAAGGAGTATTACAACATCTTTTTGATGCTCAACAAGTCTTTTGGCTTTCTCTATTACCATATCAGCTACTTTAACATGTCTTGAAGGATGTTCGTCAAAAGTGGAAGCTATGACCTCACCTTTTACATTTCTTTCCATATCTGTAACTTCTTCGGGCCTTTCGTCAATAAGAAGGACAATGATCATCATTTCCGGATGATTTAATTCAATAGATTTTGCTATCGTTTGAAGTAGCATAGTTTTCCCTGTTCTTGGAGCAGCAACTATAAGACCTCTTTGTCCTTTTCCTATGGGGGTCAAAAGATCCATTACTCTTGCTGAAATATTATTTTTATCTGTTTCGAGTTGTATCTTTTCATAAGGATAAAGTGGAGTTAATTGTTCAAATTTAACTCCTTCTCTCATTTTGACTGCCTGTTCAACAGGAAGAAAATTTATTGCATCAAGTTTTATAAGAGCAAGATATTTTTCTCCCTCTCTAGGTGGCCTTACCCAACCAGAGACGGTGTCACCCATTCTGAGATCAAATTTTCTTATTTGAGAAGGTGATACATAGATATCATCCGAACTTGGAAGGTAAGCATACTCAGGGAATCTCAGAAAGCCATATCCTTCCTGTAAAATTTCCAACACTCCCTCTGCAAATAAATATCCGTTTGCCTTTGCCTGAGCTTCTAAGATTTTAAAAGCTAAATCCTGTTTTTTCAAAAAGGAGGTTCCTGTTATTTTCATCTCCTTTGCGATTTTTTGAAGTTGTGCAAGGGATTTTTTTTCAAGTTCTGCAAGTGTTAACAAATTTTTTTCATCAATCTCCTCTTTAATCTTCTTTGTTGCCATTTTTCTACTCCTGAAGTGAATTTTCTATTGTATGCCAGAGCTCTCTTTTTCCCCTTCCGTCTTTTGAGGAAAATGGAAGAACAGGAATTTCGAGCTCTCTTTCAATTTCATTTACTCTTTTTTCAATCATACTTTTTTTTATTTTATCAATTTTATTTGCTATTATTAAAGTAGGTATCTTAAAATAAGCTGCTGTTGAAAGCATCCTTGTATCGTATTCTGTGATCCCTACCTTTGAATCTAGAGTAAGAGATAATAGAATAACATATTTTTCAAAATAAAAAAACTCTTTAAGTAAATTATTCCATTTTTCTTTTTCTTTTTTTGAAACCTTTGCATATCCGTAACCGGGGAGATCAACAAAATAGAATTTATCATTTATAAGATAATAATTTATGGACCTCGTTTTTCCCGGAGTAGAACTTGTTTTTGCTAATTTTTTTCTATTAAGCATTGTGTTTATTAGAGTAGATTTTCCAACATTTGATCTTCCTGCAAACACAACTTTCTTCCTCTTGTCAAATAAAAGTTCTTTTTTATCAAAAACAGTTTTAACAAGCTCTACCTTTTTTACTTTGATCACTAATTTTCTCTTTTTACAAATGTGGTTGGAATGGGTTTATTGTATAAAAATTTTTCTATTTTTTCTTTTAAAGTTATGGACAAAACTTCGTCCATTGTTTTTACCGGGTATATTTTAATACTCTTCTTTACTTCTTCCGGGATTTCTACTAGATCTCCCTTATTTTCATAAGGTATTATGACACCTTCTATCTTTTCTCTGTGAGCTGCTATTAACTTTTCCTTTAGACCTCCGATTGGAAGAACTTTTCCTCTTAAAGTTACTTCTCCTGTCATGGCTATTGTGCTTTTTACAGGGATATTTAATATTAAGGAAATTAAGGCTGTTGCTATTGTTATTCCCGCGGAAGGACCCTCTTTGGGGACAGCTCCTTCAGGCACATGTAAATGATAATCATAATCTTTGAAGTTTGAAAAATCATAATTTAGCCTGAGAAGTTTGTTCTTTACATAGGAAAAGGCTGTTTGAGCTGATTCTTTCATAACCTCTCCCAGTCTTCCTGTTAAAACAAGCTCTCCCTTTCCGGGAACAAGCCTTACTTCAAAGGTTAATAAATCTCCTCCACTTTCAGTCCATGCAAGGCCAACAACAACTCCGATATCATCTTTTTCTTCTCTTTTAGTAAGGTGAAATTTCTTAGGTCCAAGAAAATCCTCTATGTTATCCTTTGTGATTTTTACAAAAGTCTCTTTTCCCTCTTCAACTACTTTGAGAGCAACTTTTCTTAAGATATTAGCTATCTCTCTTTGAAGATTTCTAACTCCACTTTCCCTTGTATAGCTTCTTATCATCTCAAGAATAGCATTATCTTCTATCTTTATGTTTTTATCTTTTATTCCATTTTGTTCCAGTTCTTTTCTTATTAAATATTGTTTTGCTATTTCCAATTTTTCAAGCTCTGTATAACCCGGGATTTCTATAACCTCCATTCTATCCAGAAGTGCTGATGGTATAGGTTGAAGGTGATTTGCAGTTGTTATAAAAAAGACATCTGTAAGATCAAACTCAATATCAAGATAGCGGTCAACAAATTCTCTGTTTTGTTCCGGGTCTAAAACTTCCAGAAGAGCTGCTGCCGGATCACCTCTGAAGTCAGAACTCATTTTATCTATTTCATCCAGAAGAAAAACCGGATTTCTTACCCCGGATCTTTTGATTTGTTGGGCAATCTGTCCCGGATAAGCTCCTATATAGGTTCTTCTATGTCCTTTTATCTCTGCTTCGTCTCTGATTCCTCCCAATGAAAGTCTTATGAATTTTCTTCCCATTGCTCTTGCGATGGATTTTCCAAGAGAGCTTTTCCCAACTCCGGGGGGACCCACAAAGCACAAAATAGGAGATTTGCTTTTTGGTGTTAATTTTTTCACTGCAAGAAATTCGAGTATTCTCTTTTTAACCTTTTCAAGTCCATAGTGATCTTCTTCAAGAATTTTTCTTGCTCTTTTGATATCTTTTTTTTCTCTTGTTTTCTTTTTCCATGGCATAGCGAGAAGCCAATCAATATAATTCCTTGAAACAGTGGCCTCTGCTGACATAGGAGGCATAAGCTCAAGCTTGTCTAATTCCTTTAATGCCCTTTCTCTTACCTTCTCAGGCATATCTTCTGAATAAATTCTATTTCTTAATTCCTCTATTTCATTTAAATCCTTTTCCTCTTCCTCATCAAATTCCCTTTTTGAACTTGTGTGATGAAATCCCGGGAATTTTTTTGGTCTTGAAACCTTTTTTGAAACTTTCCTTTCTCTTAATTCATCCCTAAGTAAGTAAATTAATCGAATTACTCTTTCTATAGGATTCATAGTTTCGAGAAGATTCTGCTTTTCATAGATTGGAACCGGGATTTGTGAAGATATTATATCAATTATCTTTATTGGATCTCCTGAAGCTACAGCCGGGATTATTGAATCTATACTTTTGCTTCCTGATGTAAGGGTAATGAAATCTTTGAACAATTTTAGCAATACATTGTAATGAGTATCAAACTCTTCTGATTTGTAAGAAACATCGAGAAAGCTCTTAATAACGACTTCATAAAACGGATAAAATCTGAGATACTCTATTATTCTTGCCTTTCTTATTCCCTCTACCACTACTTTTATATTTCCGCCACTTGCTTCGACTGTTTGAACTATTCTTGCCTCAACTCCGACTGTAAAAATATCTTTTGGTTTTGGAACATCTATAGCAGGATTTATCTGCGTGGCTAAAAAGATTGTTTTATCCTTGTGAAGAGCATAGTCCAGTGCTGCTATTGATGTATTCCTTCCTATTAAAAATGCTACAAAAGTGGAGGGAAATACAATCATTTCTCTTAAAGGTATAAGACTTTTTACATTTTCCCTCTCTTTTTTCATAATCCTGCTGCCTTCTTTATTTTTTTAAATATTTTTTCCTTTCCCTTAATAGTATCCTCCGTAATTATAATTTTGTCAATACCTTTATGTTCTGGTAAATGAAACATTAACTCAGTCATAAATTCTTCCATAATACTTCTAAGCCCCCTTGCTCCCACTTTTCTCTTAATTGCTTCTTTTGCTATGTATTTTAAGGCATCATCAGTAAACTCTATTGAAACTCCTTCCATTTTAAGAAGCTTTTTATACTGTTTTATAAGAGCGTTTTTTGGCTCTTTGAGAATTCTTATAAAGTCTTCTTCCGTGAGTTCAGAAAGGGTAGCTATTATAGGAACTCTTCCGATGAACTCAGGTATTAAACCATATTTCACAAGATCTTCAGGGTAAAGGTTATTAAAAAGATAATTTAGATCATCCTTTTTCTTTTTATTAGCATTATTAGCTGTAAATCCCACGGTTGTATTTCCAACTCTTGATGCAATTATTTTTTCCAATCCTACAAAAGCTCCTCCTAAAATAAAGAGAATGTTTGTTGTGTTGATCTTTAAGAAGGATTGATGGGGATGTTTTCTTCCCCCTGTTGGAGGAACATTGGCAACTGTACCTTCCAATATTTTTAAAAGTGCCTGTTGAACTCCTTCCCCTGATACATCTCTTGTTATGGAAGGATTTTCGCTTTTTCTACTTATTTTATCTATTTCATCTATGTAAATTATTCCCTTTTCAGCTTTTTTTATGTCTCCGCCAGCATTTTCTATGAGTGTTAAGAGGATATTTTCAACATCCTCTCCCACATACCCTGCTTCTGTAAGTGTCGTTGCATCTGCTATTGCAAAAGGTACATGTAAAATTTTAGCCAGCGTTTGAGCTATTAATGTTTTTCCGGAACCTGTAGGGCCTATCAACAATATATTGCTTTTTTCAAGCTCCACATTATCGTATTTCTTTGCATGAAAGATTCTTTTATAATGATTGTAAACAGCAACAGATATTTTCTTTTTTGCCTCTTCCTGTCCTATTACATATTCATCCAGTTTTTTCTTAATTTCATAAGGTGTGGGTAAATTTACTGTTTCTGTTGATTGAAACTGAGTATCCTGAACCCTTGTGATTGTGGGGGAGACTAATTTGTAAGCTGTTTCAATACATTCATTACATATGTAAACTCCTCCTGGGCCCATAATAAGTTGAGAAACCTCTGATCTACTTTTGCCACAAAAGGAACATCTTGGCTCATGTTTTTTTCTTGTCATCTCTGATCTCCATAACTTTGTCTACTATGCCATATTTCACTGCATTCTCTGCAGTGAGAAAAAGATCCCTGTCAGAATCTTTTTTTATTTTTGAAATTGTTTGTCCTGTATGTTTGCTTAAAATTTTAAAGAGTTCCTCTTTTATTCTCAAAAGCTCTTTTGTGTAAATTTCAACATCAGAAGCTCTTCCTTGAGAACCTCCAACAGGTTGGTGAATCATTACTCTTGAATGAGGAAGTATGAATCTTTTCCCCTTTGTACCAGCTGCAAGAAGAATAGCTGCCATACTTGCTGCCTGCCCTATACATATTGTAGAAATATCATTTTTTATAAACTGCATTGTATCATAAATGGCAAGTCCTGCTGTTACGGAACCTCCCGGACTGTTTATGTAAAGGTAAATGTCTTTTTCCGGGTTATTGGCTTCCAAAAACAGAAGCTGCGCTATTACAGTATTTGCCATTGGATCTGTAATTTCAAAACCAATAAAAATTATATTATCTTTTAAAAGTCTTGAGTAAATGTCATATACTCTTTCCCCTCTTCCTGTTTGTTCAATAACATAGGGTATTTGCATTTTTTACTCCTTTTTCTTTTTTGTCTCTTTTGTTTTATTTTCGGCTTTTTTTGTTGTTTTTGTTTTTGAAGCAGTTTTATTTTTTGTTGTCTGTGTTTTTGTCTTCTTTGTTTGTGTCGAAGTTGAGGCCTTTTTAGTAGTTTTTTTCTTTTCCCCTTCAGCTTTTTTGCTTGAAGCTTTTTTTGTTTTTCCTTTTATCTTAGCATTTTCAGAAAGAAATTCTATGGTTTTATTTCTTAAAATTTGATGCTTAATTTCACTTAAGTGATCATCTTTTAAATAGGATCTAAAAATCTGAGGCGGAACTCCGTAAGATTTTGCTTGCTCTTCAACATATTTATCTATATCTTGATCATTTACTTCTATCTTGTTTTCCTTTGCTATCTTTTCAACTATAAAGATTTTTTTGATATTTTCCCTTGAAACTTTTAAAGATGTCGCTGGGTCAAGGTTTAACCCCTGTTTGAAAAGTGCATTCATCTCTTGAAAGATAAAACTGACAGGGACTCCAAATTCTACATTCTTTTCTATCTCTGAAAGCACCCTCTCTCCTAAAAGATACTTTCTTTCCTCTTTTTTTCTGTTTTCAAGGGCCTCTTTTATTTTATCTTTTAATTCTTTCAGGGTATTGTATTCTCCCAAAGATTTTGCAAAATCATCATTTATCTCCGGAAGTTTGATTTTTTTCGCATTTAAAATCTTAATTCGAGCTTCTGTCTCTTTTCCAGCAAAGTTTTTGGATTCAAGTTCTTCTGGGATCTTACCTTTAAAGAATTTTTCCTCCCCCACTTTCATTCCCAATAGTTTTTCATTTACTCCCATGAAAGTTTGGTCTTTTACTTTTCTATCTTTTAAAGTCTCCTTCTTCATCCACTTGCCAGTGTTCGGGTTTTTAATTTGGAATTCGAAATCTATTATTGTTTCCTCATCTAATTCTTTCCCTTTTTCGAGCGGTAAGACTTCAGCAACCTGAAGTCTTAATCTTTCTATCTCTTTGTCAATATCCTCTTTTGTAACTTTTACTTCAACATCTTCAATTTCTATGTTTTTATAATCACCAAGATCAAAATCTGAGAGTACTTCATACTGAATTTTTAGGGTAAGTCCCTTTCCCTTTTCATAATCCTTTGAAACATTGGGGTATGTGGCTAAATTTTTCTCTTTTGAGAGAATTTCTTTAATCTTTTGATTTACAATTTCATCAATGGTTTCATTTAATAATTCCTTGGAGAGGTATCTTTTAATATAATCAATTGGGACTTTCCCCGGTCTAAAACCTTTGATTTTAACCTTTCCTCTGTAAGATTTAGCTTTTTCTGTGAGCATATCTTCGATTTCAGAATCACTTATTTCAAGCTTCTCTTCCTTTGAAAGAGCTTTATCAATTTCTTTAATTTTAAGGCTTTCTTCATCTTTTTCTTGCTTTTTTACCTCTTTTGACACTTTTTTAGTTTCTTTTTTTACTTCCTTTTTTTCTTCATCTTTTTGTTTTTTTTCTTCCATTAAACCCTCCTAAATGCGAAAGGGGGGACTTGAACCCCCACAGGGAAAATCCCCACCGGATCCTAAGTCCGATGCGTCTGCCAGTTCCGCCACTTTCGCTTTTAAAAATGCATTGAAAAATAGCATTATTTTATTAAGTTGTCAACTCTTTGACTGCTGTTCAAGGAATTAATCGAATATCTTCTCTAATTTATCAATCTCTTCATTAAAGTATTTGTTTACTAAAAGATCCCACTCTCTACTTCCTTCGGGAATGTTTTTCTTTTGAGACAGAATCTTTTCTTTTGCCTTTTCTCTTAATTCCTCATAAAATTCAAGCTCTTTTTCAATGGATTCTCTTATTGCTCTGATTAATGTATAATCATCAGTGTAAATTTCAACTCCATCATCATCATAAAATTCTTTTATTATCTGCTTTGCAATGTGAGATATCCGATCAAGTGAAAACCCATATCTCATAAAATTATCCCCCTTTCTTTTGCAAGCATGGTTTTTATCTTTCGAAACATTTCTCCGTAATCCACATTTTCCTTTCTCATCTTTTCAGAATATTGAAGAAGTAATTCCTTTACCTCTTCCTCAAGTTCCTCTTCCTTTTTTAAATCCGCTTCTATCACCTTTGCCACTCTATCTGTGAGTTCATTTCTGTCTTCTGCTGTGATTAATCCCTTTTTGATTAAATCTCTTACGATAACAAAAGCCATATGATTAATTTGGTTACTTACTAATCTCATAATACCGTATTATAGTTCAAAATCCCCTAAAAAACAAGGTGACTTTTAATTTTCGGGGATAAGATTATTGAAGTTGAAGTATTTTTAAGTTAGTCTTACTTCCTGCTTGACCAATTTTTAAAAATCATTTACCATTCACTATGGTTTTTAAAAGAGAGAAAAAAGAAAAAAAGAAAGAGAAAAAGCACGGTTTTGTAAGAGAGTACTTTGAGCTTATTGTCGAAACTGCAATTTATGTGTTTTTTGTCATAACCTTTGTTGCTCAATCATTTTTGATCCCTACAGGTTCAATGGAAGATACGCTTTTAATAGGGGATCACCTTTTTGTAAACAAATTTATCTATGCTCCTACAATTTTTAGCTGGGAGAAGAAGATTCTTCCTATAAAAGATATTGAAAGGGGAGATATAGTTGTTTTCAGGTTTCCAGAAGATCCTACAAAGGATTTTGTAAAAAGAACAATCGGGCTTCCGGGTGAAAGCCTTAGAATAGTAAATAAAAAAGTTTTGATAAATGGAATTCCATTAAAAGAGCCCTATGTTTATCATAAAGATAAAAATATTTACTCAAAGGAAAACACTATTTTTGAAGATTATATAAGAAGGGATAATTTTCAGATTGATAGGATACCGGAAGGCTATTATTTTGTTATGGGGGATAACAGAGATAATTCCCTTGATAGTAGATATTGGGGACCTTTAAAAAGATCTTATATAAAGGGGAGACCGTGGATAATATATTGGAGTTATAAAGCATCGAGCAGACAATACTTAGTGAAAGGTACGGGGAATCAAATAAAAAATATGATCAATTCTTTACTTCACATTTTTACTAAAACAAGATGGAAAAGAACATTAAAATTAATAAAATAGTTTTTGTCCTCCTTTTTCTCTTATTTTTGGGGGGGATTTCATTTTCCTATGACGAAATTCTGCTTTATGAATTTTATCATGGAGATTTTAATTCAAATCTGAAATTTGTTAATGAATTCAGAAGCTTTTACAGTTCTCCAAAAGCATTCAGTGGTTACTTTAGAATCAGCTATATTTCAGAAAGTATTTCTCAGGATTTTGATGTTTTGAGTTCATACACTTCGGTTAATTGGAAAGCTACGAGAAAGCTACCTGAAAAAATAAACCTGATATTCGGTAATAATTCAATGGGAATAAATCTAACACTTGGTTCATTCTTTCCTGTGTTTGATAGAGAAGTTTCCTATGAATATGATGGGAAAAAGTATTTATTTTCAAACAATGTAGGGGAGGGAGAGAGGTATTATCAGATTTACATATATTTTACTCCCTGGAAATTTTTAAATATAGGAGCTGCTTACGGAAGAGTTTTCGGGA
The DNA here is from genome assembly GCA_964634755.1 of uncultured Clostridia bacterium. Classification (GTDB taxonomy): domain Bacteria; phylum Acidobacteriota; class Aminicenantia; order JAMOAD01; family JAMOAD01; genus JALXDT01. The sequence goes on along the minus strand of CAZWJH010000017.1, from coordinate 16,983 downwards.
ATAATACTAACTCATCCGTGGAAAGAATAGAAGATAATAGGGAAATTACTGAGACTTATTCTTTTACAACAGAAAAGTTAACTGGTGTTTACAAATATATTTACTTTGAATTAATCCCTTGGAAAGCTCTTCATCTCTTTGGATTTATCCCTAAAAACATATCAGGCTCTTATATGATTAGCACAAAAAATGATTCAGGAACCACAAGCTCTGATTATAGCTGGTATGTTGGTATCCCTTTTATTTTTGGGGGCAAAATTGATCTTAAAAGAGTAATATTGTATGGAAATTATAGATTTACAGAAAAAAACATATATCTTTATGATGAGGATGATACATATACATTTAAGGAAGTGGATAATACAAAGTGGAATATGTATGAATTGGGTACATCTATTATTTTAAATAATATTTTTGTTCAGCTTATTGACCTTTCATTTGGTAAGGAAAAGTATTTCATATTAAATCAAAATTCGGAAGCACCCAAACTTTATTCATTAAGGGGTGCATTGACAATTGTATATAAAAATATCTTCCTAAAGGTTGATTACAGATACCTTTTCGGTAAAACAGAATTTACCTTCGGAAGTGAGTCTCCTATGACGCATATAAAGGGAAGCAGGTTGGAATTTTCCTTATCATTTCAATTGTGAGAGGTGTTTTATGATTAAAAGATATACCCTTGAGAAAATGGGTAATGTGTGGAGTGAAGAAAATAAGTACAGAACATGGCTTAAAGTTGAATTGGCTGTTTGTGAAGCCTGGAATGAATTGGGGGTTATTCCTGATGATGCCTTAAATAGGATAAAAGAGAATGCGGATTTTTCGGTTGATAGAATTGAGGAGATTGAAAAAGAGGTAAAACATGATGTTATAGCTTTTTTAACCTCTGTTTCGGAATTTGTTGGAAATGATTCCCGTTTTGTTCATTATGGTATGACCTCTTATGATGTTGTTGATACTGCTCTTTCTCTTTTAATAAAAGAAGCCATATATGTTTTAAAACCAAAATATGAAGAGCTTATTTTGGCTCTTGAAGAAAAGGCATTGAAATACAAGAACCTTCCTCAAATAGGGAGGACCCATGGGATTCATGCAGAGCCTGTTACTTTCGGATTAAAGTTTTTGATCTGGAAAAATGAGATGGAAAGAAATTTTGAGAGACTAAAAGCAGCGGAAAAATCAATATCAGTGGGAAGAATTGCAGGGGCAGTGGGAACCTATGCTCACATAACTCCTAAGGTTGAAGAGATTGCTCTTAGAAAACTTGAGCTTACTCCTTCAAAAGCTTCAACGCAGGTCCTTCAAAGGGACAGGCATGCTGAAGTTTTATCAGCTCTTGCAATTGCGGGGACAACTCTTGAGAAAATAGCTGTTGAAATAAGACATCTTCAGAGAACGGAGGTTTTGGAGGCTGAAGAGTTTTTCTCAAAGGGACAGAAAGGTTCATCGGCAATGCCTCACAAAAGAAATCCTGTAAATTCCGAAAGATTGTCGGGTATGGCAAGGCTTTTGAGGGGAAATCTTATTGCTGTCCTTGAAAACAATGCTCTCTGGCATGAAAGGGATATCTCCCATAGCTCCGTTGAAAGGGTGATTATTCCGGATTCTTTCATAACTCTCGATTTTATGCTTTCAGAAGCAATAAAACTTGTTAAAAATCTTTTAGTTTACCCTGAAAACATGGAGAAAAATATTAATCTTACGAATGGTTTAATTTTCTCTCAAAAAGTCCTTCTTGCACTGGCTGAAAAAGGGGTCAAAAGAGAAAATGCTTACCTTATGGTACAGAGAAATGCTATGAAAAGCTGGAGAACAAAAGAAAAATTTAAAGATTTGATACTAAAAGATGAAGATATTAGAAAGTATCTTAATGAGGATGAGATAGATGAGCTATTCTCAGTAAGCTCTTTTTTAAGAAACATTAATTATATTTATAAAAAGAATTTTCCTGATAAATCCTTTTAGAGGGAGGATAAGATGAAGATAATAAAGAAAAAAGCAACGAAAGAGGATATTGAAAGATTAAATGTTAAAAGCTGGCCAACTTGGACTTCACACGTCCAAAAATTTGATTGGTCGTACTCTGATACGGAAACTTGCTATTTTCTTGAAGGTAAAGTTATTGTGATAACAGATGAAGGTAATGTTGAAATAGAGAAAGGGGATTTGGTCCAATTTCCCAAAGGATTATCCTGCACTTGGGATGTTAAAGAACCTGTCAGAAAACACTATAATTTCGGGGATATTGAAATTTAAGCAGAATAATTTTTAAAAAGACTGCCTTTTAAATATATATCCTTTTGTACTGTGGAAAAGGGGTTAAGTTTGAATGTTTTGTTATTTGTAAGATTTTTCAATTCAGCAGTTTCAAGGTTAAGCTCTGCTTTATGCCCTGTTTGTAGCTCTCCATTTTTTAAAGCTTCTCTTATTTTGTCAAATGTAAGAATGGGAAAGGCTGAATTTATAGCATTTCTTTTATAAATTGCTCCAAAGGATTCAGCGATTATAGCGGAAATTCCAAGTGCTTTAAAGCAATCAACAGCCTGCTGTCTTGAAGAGCCTGCCCCAAAATTCGCTCCTGCGATAATAATATCACCTGCCTTCGCCTTTTGTGAAAAATCCTCCCATCCTTTTAAGTTTCCGAGAGCATATTTTCCCATCTCATATATGTCTGTTATGTGAAGGTGGGCATTGTGATAGATTTGATCAGTGTCAATATCATCAATAAGGTTACCATTTTCATCTGTTAAAACCCAAATATTCCCTTTTAATATAAGTTCCATTTTATCCTCCTTTTGAAACAAATATTTATTACCAATCAATCTTATTAAAGAAAAAAAAATATGTCAACATTATGGGGATTATTTTTTTATAATTACAGGAGTTCCTATTGAAGTTGCTCTGTAAAGCTCTTCTATTTCACAATTAGTTACAGCAATGCAACCTCTTGTCCAATCAAATAATCTGTGAAACTTCCCTATAAATCCCAATCCGTTTTTTAATCCGTGTATTTTAATAAGTCCTCCCGGGCTTTTTCCAAAGTTTCTTGCATATTTAATGTCATCTTTGTTAGGATAAGAGATTCCCAAGTTCAGATGAAAAGAGCTTTTGGGGCTTTTACTATCAATAAAATATTTTCCTTCAGGAGTTTTATTATCTCCTTCAAAATGTTTTTTACCTTTGGCTCTTCCGATGGAGATTTTATATGTTTTAAGAAGTTCACCTTTTGAATATACATACATTTTGTGTTTGTGTTTAATTACAATTATTTTGTCAATTTTTGTATTTGAAGAAAGTTTTTTTTCCGGATAAAAGTAACAGGCAAAAAGTATTATGATTAATAGGAAAGTAAGAAGTAAAACTTTTTTCATTAAGAAAGACTAAAATGCATTTTCAAGACTATTTATTGCATTTTCCATCTGCTCTTCAAGTTCTGGGGGAAGCCCCATTATCTTTGTGTCAAGAAAGCCTTTTACTATTAAACTCGTTGCTTGCTCTTCTGTTAATCCCCTTGCCATAAGATATTCAAGCTCTTCTTCAGCGATTTTTCCTACAGCTGCTTCATGACTCATTTCAACATCATCCACAAGTGCTTCAAGTTCTGGAATAGTGTAAAGAGAGCCACCCTCTTTTAAGATCATGCCGCTGCATTCAAGATGTGCATGAATTTTAGGTTTTGCTCCCAAAAGATATCCTCTTGATACTATTCTCCCCCCTCCACTTATTGTCCTTGATATTATCTCTCCCTTGGAATTTTCAGCGTCCAAAATTATCTTTGCCCCAAGATCATAAGTTGCTCCAGTGGGTGCGTACACCAATGATGTGAATTTTGCAACAGCATTCTCTCCTACAAGGTGAGCCACAGGATAAGATTGAGTGATTTTCGTGTTTTCAAGAGCAACATAATTTGATATAAATGTTCCGTTTTTCTCAACTTTGATTGCTGTTCGTGGTCTGACTTCAACTTCTTCTCCCCAATCGTGAATCATGTTATAGCTTAAATATCCTCCATCTTTTACAAAAATTTCTGTTATCCCATAGTGAGCTCCTGTTGTTACATAAGATGCTGTTGCACAGCCATTTATTATATCAAGATGAGCTCCCTCTTCAATTATAATAACATTGTGAACAGCTTGCACAAATCTCTGCATCTTTATATAAAAGCAGGCTTGAAGGGGATAATTTACCTTCCTCCACTTTTTAACTCTGATAAAATAGCCATTTGCTTCATTCTCAGCTGCTATCTTTGTCCATTTATCCTTATCCTTATCAATTAAAGTCCATAAATAATCTTTTAACCACGGATGTTTTTCTTTGGCTGCTTTAAGAGAGAGTAGCTCTATAGCAGTTTCCTCTTGAACATCTATTTCGGAAACATTATTGTTTACTATAGTAAATGTTCCTGCTCTCTCTTTGGTTTCAAGATCTACTCCTACGTTTTTTAAAAATTCCTTGTCTTCTTTTGTTATCTTCTCAGTAGATTTCTCGGACATCTCTCACACTCCTTGTATCCATTTTGTTTTATATATTCAAAAATATCATTAGGATTTGCGGTGCATTTTAAAGTTCCGTTAATTATAAGATGACCAAAATCCGCTTTGACAAAATCTAATATGGCTCCCGTATGGGTTATTATAAGACCTGAAGAGTTCCTTTCCCAGATGTGTTTGTCTTTATCTAAAATCTTTCTTATTGCTTCTCCAACAACCTTTATGTTGTCAACATCAACTCCTGACTCAGGTTCATCTATTAGAGAGAGAGCAGGTTTTTGAACCAAGAGTTGCAAAAGTTCTGCCCTTTTAATCTCTCCACCGGAAAATTTGTAATTAATATCTCTATTTAGAAAATCTCTCATTTGTAAAAAGTCTATGTGTTTTTCAATATCAACCTCACCATCTGTTTCTTCTTTTAAAATATCTATTATTTTTTTTAAAGTTACACCTCTTATTGAAGGAGGCTTTTGGAAAGCAATACCTATCCCTTCTCGCGCTCTTTCGTCAACACTTGAATGTGTAATATCTTTTCCATTTAAAAGTATCTGACCTTCAGTAATTTTATATTTTGGAAAACCCATTATTGCCATTAAAAGAGTGCTTTTCCCCGCTCCGTTTGGTCCGAATAAGACATGAGTTTCTCCTTTTCTTATAATAAGATTCACATCTTTTAAGATAACCTTATCTTCAATCTCGATTCTAAGATTTTTTATTTCTAAAATTTTAAACCTCCAAAAATTAAAGTAAAGGGATTATAACATAATTTCCTATAAAGTCAATAGGAAATACTTTTAAATGTTATTTCACTCATTTTCAGCTTCTTCCGATTTTTCAGCAAGAGATTTGTTCTTTTCTTCCAGTTCAGAAAGCATTTTTTCAAGCTCTTTTACTCTTTTGTTTAGGAATGAAATTCTCTTTTTATTTTTTAGAAAATAAGGAATTGAAGAGAGTAAAGTGAGAATAACACCTATTCCCATAAAAACCAAAAGAATCAGAGCAAGAGAACTTTCCAACTTAAATCCGAAAAGTTTAAGAGTAACAACTGCTGTGTTTTGTACGCCAAAAATAACCGCAACAATTGCAATTAACAAAAAGAGGATAAGCGCAAAATACATTTTCACCTCCTTCAATAGCCGAGCAGCTTAGAGCTGTCTCAGCCAATCAGCAAAAACAATTTCTTTATAATTAGTGCCTTTGTTTACTTAACGAATTTTATATTATATTATAAAAAGTCATGCGTGGGAATATTTATTTTCAGGAAGCGAAAAAGGTTACATTTATTGGAATTCTTATAAATATTTTTCTCGTAGTAATTAAGTTGGTAGTAGGCATTTTGGGTAGAAGTTCTGCTCTTATTGCTGATGGTATTCACTCATTTTCAGATTTAAGCTCTGATATTATTGTGTTATGGGGTTTAAAATTTGGTTCTAAACCATCTGATGAAAGGCATAAATACGGACATGGTAAATATGAAACCTTTGCAAATTTTATTTTAGGTATTTTCCTAATTTTTGCTGGATCTGAAATCTTTTATATATCAATTAAAAAACTTATTTTGTTTTTTAGCAAAGGTTCTCTTTCAGCACCTGAATGGATAGCTCTTTTTGTAGCTTTTGTTTCTGTTATTTTTAAAGGAGTAATTTATTTTTATACTGTAAAAATAGGTAAAAGAATAAAAAGCAATTTATTGATTTCTAATGCTTATCATCATTTAAGCGACTCAATTTCATCCATGGGAGTAATGATCGGGATTTTGGGAACAAAAATACTGCCTTCCAGTTGGGCATTTTTGGATCCTCTTGCAGCTTTTATCTTAAGTGTTTTGATAGTGAAGGTGGCTATTAAGATAATAAGAGAATCTTTTGATGAACTTGTGGAAAAATCTTTGGATGAAAAGGAGGAAAAAAAAATACTGGAGATTATTTCCTCAGTTGAAGGAGTTTTTGATCCCCACAAATTAAGAACAAGAAGGATTGGTAATTGGGTTGCCATAGATGTTCACATAAGAATAGAGAAAAGTATGAGTATTGAAAACGCTCATGAAATTTCTACAATAGTAGAAAAAAGACTGAAAGAAAAGTATATGGATAATATTATTATAAATATTCACATAGAACCCTGTGAATAAAATCATCTTAGTTTTTTTAAAAAAGGAGAGAATATGGAAATTTTTTAAATTTAAAATTATTTTAAGTATTGACAATTTTAAAAAATTATATTATATTAAAAATGTTATGATTTTAAATTTAAAATGGAGGTTAAAATGATAAGTAAAAAACTTGAAAAGGAATTAAATGATCAGATTAATGCTGAGCTTTTTTCCTCTTATCTTTATCTTTCGATGGCTGCTTACTCAAGTTCAATAAACATAAATGGCGCTGCAAAGTGGTTCCAAAAGCAGGCACAAGAGGAGCTTGAACATGCAATGAAATTTTATCATTATTTGGAAGAGAGAGGAGGAAGAGTTATTCTTAAGACAATCAAGGAGCCAAAAAAAGAGTGGAAGACATTCGAAGAGGCATTTAAAGAGGCTTATGAGCATGAAAAGTATATAACAGGAAGAATTAACAAATTAATGGATCTTGCAGTGGCTGAGAAGGATTATGCCACTCAGAGTTTTTTAAATTGGTTTGTTGATGAGCAGGTTGAAGAAGAGGCTTCTACTCTTGCTATTTATGAAAAGCTAAAAATGGTCAGAGATTACAAAGGCGGCCTTTTTATGGTTGACAGAGAGCTTTCTCAAAGAGGTTAATTTAATGAAAAATAAAAGAATTTTTAGGAGGTTTTAAATGATCGTATTAGGAGAAAGATTTCCCGAAATTAAGGTAAAAACTACCCACGGGAATCTGAAATTACCCGATGATTTATGGGGAAAGTGGTTTGTTTTATTCAGCCATCCGGCTGATTTTACACCTGTTTGCACAACTGAATTTTATGCAATGCAGAAAAGGTTGAGCAAGTTCAAAGAGTTGGGTGTTGAAGTTTTAGGTCTTAGTGTGGATCAGGTGTTTTCACATCTAAAATGGGCAGAATGGATTAAAGATAATCTTGATACAGAGATTAAATTCCCTATCATTGCTGATGACAGAGGAATGGTTGCTGAGGCTTTAGGTATGATCCCCAGCGGAGCATCAACCACAGCAAGAGCAGTGTTTATCGTTGATCCCAAGGGAATAATTAGGGCGATAGTTTACTATCCAGCAGAAGTTGGAAGAGACTGGGACGAGATTTTAAGAGCTATTAAGGCTCTTCAAATTAGTGATGAGAAAAAAGTGGCACTTCCTCATAAATGGCCTGAAAATGAACTTATAGGAGACAGGGCAATTGTACCTCCTGCAGGTACTGTTGATCAGATCAAGGAAAGAGAGGAAAGTAAGAAAAAAGGTGAGATGGAGTGTTACGATTGGTGGCTTTGCCATAAAAAGATTTAATGGCTATAAAAGGGGAGAGTTTTTTCTCCCCTTTTTTCTATTTCAAGTGGAGGTAGAAATGGATAAGAAAGAGTTGATTTTAAAAGTAATGGCTGATGCAAACAAACCTCTTAAGTCAGGAGAGATTGTTGAACTTTCACAAATACCAAAAAAGGAAGTCTCCAAACTAATAGATAGTTTAAAAAAAGAGGGTAAAATTGGATCTCCAAAGAGATGTTATTATGTACCAAGAGAACAGTGAAGAGATTATGAAGCTCTATGAAAAAATTAAACCTTTAATTAAAGAAAAATTAAAAGAATTTAAACTTTTGGGAGCATCAAAAAATAAAAGAAGAATTTTTGAGGAAATGGTTTTTTGCCTTTTAACCCCCCAATCAAAAGCAAAAAGGGCATGGAAAGCTGTTCTTAGTATGAAAAGGGATAATATTTTGTATAAAGAGAATTCATCTGAGATTAAGGATTATATAAAAGGTGTGAGGTTTAATGAAAGAAAAAGCGAATTCATAATTTTACTTAAAAATATGTTTTTTAAAAGTGAGGAATTCTTTGAGAAAATAATTTATGAAGCCGAGATTTTGGATTTAAGAAATTGGTTGGTAGAAAAGGTTAAGGGATATGGTTTGAAAGAGGCAAGCCATTTTTTAAGAAATATTGGAAAAGGGGAAAAACTTGCAATTTTAGATAGGCATATTTTAAAAAATTTAGTCAATTTTGGTGTTTTAACTGATATTCACAAAGCTTTATCGAAAAATAAATATCTTGAAATTGAAAAGAAGATGAGGAATTTTTCTGAAAAAATTAATATTCCGATGGATGAACTTGATTTGGTGCTTTGGTACAAAGAAACCGGAGAAGTTTTCAAATGAAAAGAGAAATAGGTTTGGATAAGCTTAAAAGTATATTAGTGGAAAAAGGAGTGAAACCTTCAATTCAAAGGCTTAAGATTCTTGAAGTCTTATTAAAAGAGGGGCACCCTTCTGTGGATGATATTTATAGGGCTCTTATAGATGAAATTCCAACTCTTTCAAAAACTACAGTTTATAACACATTAAATCTTTTTTTAGAAAAAAGAATAGCTCAATCATTTACAGTTGCGGGGGATAATGAACTTAGATACGAATACTTGAATTCTCCACATGCCCATTTTAAGTGTATTAAATGCGGAAAGATTTATGATCTTGAGCTTGACTGTGATGTTTTTAAGAAAAAAGAGATTAATGGTTTTAAGATAAACAAAGCATTGGTTTATTTTGAGGGTATTTGTAAAAGATGCCAAAGTTTAAAAAATTCTTGACAAAAAAGATAAAAAGTATAATTATTTTATATAAATAATTATTTTAAGGAGGAGTGTGATGAAGAAGTATATTTGTACTGTTTGCGGTTATATTTATGATCCTGAAACAGGGGATTTTGATAATGGAATTGGTCCTGGCACATCATTTGAAGAACTTCCTGAAGATTGGGTTTGTCCGATGTGTGGTGCAGAAAAAGATATGTTTGAAGAAAAAAATAACTATAAATAAAAAGGAGGTAATTAGTGGATGCTGCCTTATTGGCAAGGATTCAATTTGCAGTAACTATTAGTTTCCATTTTCTATTCCCACCTACAACACTCGGGCTGTCTCTAATTATACTTATTCTTGAAACTCTTTATATCAGGACAAAAGAGAATATTTACAAAAGGACATCTGCTTTCTTAGTTAAGGTTTTAGGTCTTGTTTTCGTTATAGGTACGGCTACCGGTATTGTAATGGAATTTTCCTTTGGAAATAATTGGGCTGAATATTCAAAGATGGTTGGAGATGTTTTCGGTGCTCCATTGGTAGCGGAGGGAATTTTTGCTTTTTTTCTTGAATCAATGTTTTTGGGCGTTCTCGTTTTCGGAAGAAAAAAAGTATCTGAAAAAGCATATTGGTGGTCATCTTTCTTTGTTTTTTTAGGTTCCCATCTTTCGGGACTTTGGATTATAATAGCAAATTCTTGGATGCAAACACCAGCTGGCTATAAAATCGTAGAGATTTCGGGAAAGAAGAAGGCGATTTTAACTAACTTTTTTGAGGCAGCTGTAAATCATTCTACTTTAAACAGATACACCCATGTTATTATAGCTGCTTGGATAAGCGGGGGGGCTCTTGTAGCAGCAATAGGTGCCTATTATCTCTTAAAAAAGAAGTTTGAAAAAGAAGCTAAAAAATTTTTTAATGTAGGTGTGATTGTCTTTATAGTTTTTTCTCTTCTTCAACTCGTATCCGGTCATGCTGGAGCGGTTAAGGTTGCGGAAACACAACCTGCAAAATTAGCTGCTTTTGAAGGTATTTGGAAGACCACAACCCACGCTCAGCTTGATATTTTTGGAATTCCCGATGAAAAGAACAAAGTTACAAGATGTGAAATAGGGATTCCGGGGTTATTGAGTTTTCTTGTTTACTGGGATACAAACGGAGAAATTAAGGGTCTTAATGAATTTGGAGAGGATATTCCACCTGTCTTGTTAACATATACGGTGTATCACATTATGACCGGTCTCGGATTTTTCTTTATATTTGTTTCATTAATAGGTATTTATCTTTACTGGAAGAAGAAAATTTGGGATTCAAAGTGGTTTTTAAAACTAATTATATTAACAACTCCTCTTGTTTATGTTGCTGTTCAAACCGGGTGGATGGCAGCTGAAATAGGAAGGCAACCCTGGATAGTTTATAATGTTATGAAAACAACAGATGCCATATCAAAAGTGGTTCCTGCGGGGCAAATTCTCTTTTCGCTTATCATGTTCATCTTAATTTATGCTTTTCTCTTTGCCATTTTTCTAAAAATCTTCTTTAAGATTATCAGAAAGGGACCTGAAGAAAACATAATCCAGGGTTATTGAGGAGGTTAAAATGCAGGTATTACAAATAATATGGTTTTTGTTAATAGTTATGCTTCTCTTAGGATATTCAATACTTGACGGTTTTGATTTGGGAGTTGGTATTTTAACCTCATTTCTTGCAAAAAATGATACTGAGAAGAGAATTTTATTTAATGCGGTAGGTCCCGTGTGGGATGGAAATGAAGTCTGGCTTTTGACAGGGGGCGGAGCACTTTTTGCGGCTTTTCCACCTGTTTATGCAACAGTGTTTAGTGGCTTTTATCTTGCCCTTATGCTGGTTTTGTTTGCACTGATTTTCAGAGCAGTGTCTTTTGAATATTGGGCTCATGATGAGGGAACAAGAAAAATTTGGTGCAAAGCTATTGTAATAGGAAGCTTTTTGCCATCTCTTCTTTATGGAGTTGCTCTTGGGAATATTATTGTTGGTATTCCTTTAAATAAAGCGCATGATTTTGCGGGAAATTTTTTCACTCTGCTAAGGCCGTTTCCTCTTATTACAGGGATTTTAGGCCTTACCATGATTTTAATACACGGCAGTATTTATGCTGCACTAAAGTCGGAAGGTAGTATAAGAGAAAGGGGCCATGCGCTTGCGGGAAAATTCTTGGTTGGATTTATTGTATTATTTGTTCTTACAATTGTTCTCGGAATATTACAAATAAAAGGCGTTGTTTCAAATGTGGTCGGATGGATTTTTGCAATTTTAACCATCGTTTTTTGGTATATTACTCTATCAAATGTTAAAAATGGTAAAGATGGAAAAGCTTTTCTTTTTTCATCCCTTATTCATGTAGCAATTTGGGGATTAATTGCAGCAGTGCAATTTCCTTATCTCGTTAGAGCAACTGATCCTGCTCTTAGTATGAGTCTTTATGAATTTTCTTCAAGTAAATTAACCCTTACTGTAATACTTATAATTGCACTTATTGGTATGCCGTTTGTTATAGGTTATACAATTTACATATACAAAATTTTCAAGGGAAAGATTAAATTGGAGGAAAGTACAGGATATTAAGCGGTTTTTAATATAAAATAATTAATTTTGGAGGTATAAATGGCAATACAAAAATTGGTTGAAGGAGTTTTTTCAGTAGGTGTAGTGGATTGGGATAGAAGATTGTTCGATGAATTAATTCCCCTTCCTGATGGAACAAGTTACAACTCCTATATTGTTATAGGAGAAGAAAAAACAGCTTTGGTAGATACAGTTGATCCTGAAAAAAGCAAGGAGCTTATCAATAATCTTAAAAGACTTAAAGTGGAAAAACTTGACTACATCATAGCTAATCATGCTGAGCAGGATCATTCTGGTACAATTCCCGATCTTTTGGAAATTTATCCGGAAGCAAAGGTTGTAACAAATCCTAAATGTAAGGGGTTTTTAGTTGATCTTTTACACATTCCCGATGATAAATTTATTGAGGTTGAAAACGGAGAGACTCTTTCTCTTGGTGGCAGAACCTTTGAATTTATTTACACTCCTTGGGTTCACTGGCCTGAGACAATGTCAACTTATCTTATTGAGGATAAAATTCTCTTTTCCTGTGATTTTTTTGGTTCGCACAGAGCAACTTCAAGCCTTTTTGTACAGGATGAATACAAGGTAATAGAAGATGCAAAGAGATATTATGCTGAGATTATGATGCCTTTTAGAAATCACATAAGAAAAAACATAGAAAAGATTTCTTCAAAAGAGATAAAATACATAGCACCAAGTCATGGGCCTGTTTACAATAATCCTAAGATAATTATTAATGCTTATAATGAGTGGATATCTGAAGATGTAAAAAATCAGATTCTAATTCCTTATGTTTCAATGCACGGAAGTACGGATGTAATTGTAATGGAACTTGTTGAGATTTTTACTGAAAGTGGGATTGAGGTTATGCCCTTTAATCTTACAAAAACAGATGTAGGAGAGCTTGCAATGGCTCTTGTTGATGCTGCAACTCTCATCATAGGGACCCCTACGGTTCTTGCCGGTCCTCATCCCTTTGTTGTTTATGCTGCTTATCTTGTAAATGCACTAAGACCGAAGCTTAAAATTGCTTCCATTGTAGGCTCTCTCGGTTGGGGAGGAAAGACAGTGGATATTCTTACGACTATTATGAAGAATCTAAAGCTTGATTTTGTAGAACCTCTTTTAATAAAAGGATTGCCAAAGAGTGATGATAAGGAGAAAATAAAAGAATTTGCAAATATAATAATTGAAAAACATAAAAATATGTTTAAGCTTTAAAGGAGGATAGAATGAATATAGGAAATTTGTTTCAAACAGGTGATTGGAAAAATGAGAAGCATTCACCGGTTATTGAAATCTTAGAAAAGGGAGAAAAAATTAAGGTTAGGGTTAGTGTTGGAAAGGAGATTCCTCATCCTAACACAACAGAGCACCACATAAACTGGATTGAAGTTTATTTTTTACCGGAGGGAGAAAAGTTTACCTATCATTTGGGCAGGTTTGACTTTTCTGCACACGGAGCATCCTCTCAAGGACCGAACACAAGCTCTGTTTATACTGAGCCTGATGTGACTTTTTATTTTAAAACATCAAAACCCGGAAAAATTTTTGCATCATCTTTCTGCAATATTCATGGGCTTTGGTCAAATTCCATTGACCTTGAATTATAGAACAATGGATTATAGTAAATATTCAGTTAAAGATTGTTTGTTAACAGCAATCAAAAGCGAAATTGAAGCAAAGGCTATTTATAAGGCTATAGCTGAGCAGGTAAAAAATATGATGTTAAAGGACAGGTTACTCTTTCTTGCTGAAGAAGAAGTCAAACATAGAGAATATTTTGAATCTCTTTTTAAAAAACTATTTCCCGGGGAAAAGATTGTTTTACCTGAAAAGAGTCCTGTGCCATTGCCAGAGATTAAAATTAACAAAGAGAATATTCTTTTAAGCGAGATTTTTGCAAAAGCTATGGAAGCAGAGATGGCAGCTTTTGATTTTTACACTCAACTTTCTAAAAAATTCGGGGATGAGGAAACAAAAAAGATGCTTACTTACATTGCTTACATGGAGAAAGGGCACTATAATCTTCTTGAGTTGGAGAGAAGAGCTATTGAAGAGGCTGAAGATTATGAAATAAATTGGCCTATGACCCATGTCGGACCATAAAATAAGAGGGGGATTTTTCCCCCTCTTTTTTCTTGTATTTTTTTTCAGTTTATCATTATTGAGAAGTGGTACTATTTATGAGACAAAGTATAAATATGATGCGAATGTTAAAGTGTATAGAACAAAATATAAGTATGAAGCTGATCTTATTGTCTTTGTTTCAAAGTATAAATACGAGGCGAAAGGCAAGGATGAAATTTGGTATTACACGCCTTATAAGTACGAAGCCGACACAAAGATTTACTTTACAAAGTATATAAATATAATTCTGATTTAAAAATCTATTTGACCAAATATAAGTATGAAGCAAAATGGGTGAAATCCTCAATGTACAGAGGATTGTTTAAGTAAGGTTTAAAAGGCTTTTCACACTATTTATTACTTCTTTGCTTTTAATCATATCCATGCAAATCTTTTTTTCAAGAGGGCATTCTCTGTATTTACACGGTGAGCAGGGAGCCTTATGAAAAAGGACTTTATGATTTTTGTTAAAAGGATAAGTGGAAGTTGGGATTGTTGGGCCAAAAATTCCTATAACCGGAACTCCAAGAGCATTAGCAAGGTGCATGAGTCCTGAATCATTGGAGATAAAAATATCCATTCTTTCAATTAAAGCCATCGCTTCTCTGATGGATGTCTTACCGCAAAGATTTATTGAATTTTCCGTGACCACTTTTTCACAATCATAATTATCTGATTTGCTTCCGAAAACGAAAGTTCTTGCTTGATATTGTCTTTCAAAATAAATAGCAACTTCTTTAAATCTTTCCGTAAACCACTTTTTTGAGTTTCCATAGGCAGCACCCGGGGAAATTCCAATATTTATGTCTTTTAGTTTTTCTGAAAGAAAGTTTTCAGCCCATTTTTTTTCATCCTTTGATGTGGAGAGAGAAATCTTATCAATTTCCATATTTTCCAATCCAGAGGATATTACTAAATTTTTGTAATAGTTTGAAAAATGTTCATTGGGATTAAATTTTTTTTTAAATCTTTTTGTTAGAAAAATCCCCCGCCCTTCGTTTAAATACCCTATTATTTCATTTGAGCCTGAAAATACCATTGAAAAAGCAGACCCGAAAGAATTTGGTAAAAGGTAAGCTTTGTCAATTTTTTCTTTTTTTAATTCAAAATGAGCTTTTATTTCTGGGATAAGTTTATTATTAAGCTCAATTATTTTTTTTATTCCGCGATAGTTTCTAAAAATTTCAATTGCTGGAATTCTTCCTATTAAATAAATTTCAGAAGTTTCAAAATTTTGTCTTATTGTCTCTATTGCCGGTATTGACATTACCGCATCCCCAATCCAGTTGGGGATGCGGATTAATATTTTCATTTATTGCTTTAGCTCAAAGTACCCCATTATTAAATTGTTGTTGTGATAAATTTGAATTCTAAAATACTCTTTTCCCTTTAAAATAGCTTTTCTTACACCCTTAAAAGGTCTATTACATGGTTTTACAACAGCCATTTCTTTGAGTACGAGATTTCCTTTTTTGTAAAGATAGAAATAGTAGTTTCCCTCTTCCTCTTTAACAACCACTTTATACATTCCTTTATTATGAGGAGTATCCTTTTGAATAAAGTTCGGGAAATAGATATATCCTAAATTTCTTTCATATGAGAAAAGAAAGAATGTTAAAACAAAAACTATTATTATTAATAATGCTATTTTCTTCATTATCCTTGCCTCCTATTACCCGTTTTTCTTTTTTATATGAGCTCTTCTATTAAATCTTCTGGTTTCTTCTGTACTATTATCAAAAGCAGGTCTTTCCTCTCCATAGCTTATAATGTCTATTCTTGAAGGATCTATTCCATTGCTTACCATAAAATCTTTTACAGCTTGAGCTCTCTTTTCTCCAAGGGCGAGATTGTAAGCATTGGTTCCTATATTACAGGTATGACCTTCTATTATAATTTTCACATCCTTTCTCTCTTTAAGTTTTTCCACTTCCTTCAGAAGAATTGATTTTGCTTCATCCGTTAATTCATAGCTATCGAAAGCAAAGTATGTATCTTTGAAAATTAAGGGAGTTATAACAGGTTTTACAACTTCTTTTTTCACCTCTTTTTTAATTACAGGTTTGGGTTCCTCTTTTTTCTCAACAACTTTCTTTTTAATTTCTTCAGGAATTGTTGAATAAACAATTGAAATAGCTCCACCTTGTGTACTTGGTAATCCATCATTGAATAATAAGTTTTTCTTATACGCTATATTTACTTTAACCTTTTCGTTAAGCAAAAACTGAAAACCAATTGCCAGATCAAGATTATTCTTTTGCTCTGTATCAGAATTTAAGTATCCAGTGTAATAAAGTTCCCCGATTGTATAAACTCTGTTTGCAATTCTTAATTTCCCACCTGCACCTGCAAGAATTTCATCACTTATTATCTCTGATCCTGCCGGAGTTACAAATGTAGAAAGGTTGGAATTCATAAAGTTTACATATTCTGTTTTATCAATTTTCCCATTGTGTTTATAGCCTACATTCAAGGTAAAAATTCCCTTTTTTGTTTGATTTGTGGATAGAATAAGATTACCACCAAAAGCCGATTTTGTTGTAGTCGTTGCTGTATCTTTTGAAGATAGAGGCATTTCCACAAACCCTCTTATAGCAAAGTTTTTAGAGATTGAAAATTTGATTCCCAAATCTGCATAACCGAGTCCTTCATAGAAAGGTGAATGTGCATATGGTGTTCCATTATAATAAGTATCATTTAAATTATCGGGGTCAACTCTTCTCCAAAAATTCAGCCTTGCTCCGATTTCTACTTTATTGGAAAGTCCGTATCCAAGACTGAGGTAAAAATCATTAATGTCAATATCCTGTTTTTCTCTGTCCAGGTTATCAAGACCGAGAGTTAAAATATAGTTGCCTGTACCAATTGAATTTGCATAAAAAAGATGAAACAATCCTGAATTTCCATACTCCGAAGAAATTAAAGGTATTGCTAATAATAAAATCACAAATAAAATAACACTTCTCCTCATCCTTCACCTCTTAATATTTTATTTCAAAAAAATTATACTCCCTTTTTTTTATTTTTTCAATAAGA
>CAZWJH010000016.1:0-33435 GCA_964634755.1 uncultured Clostridia bacterium | reverse complement strand
ATGCTTTTTAATTAAAACCTTAAATATAAAAACAAAGTTATGAGCAATATAGAAATTATATTGAGGAAAAAGCCTGGTTTAATCATATCTTTCATTTTGATATAACCGGAACCAAATACAAGAGCATTAGGAGGAGTTGCCACAGGAAGCATAAAAGCCATAGAGGCTCCCAGAGCACCTGCTATCATTAGAACAAGAGGATTGGAAGAGCTCGTAATTCCTATAGAAAAAAGTATTGGAAGCATCATATTTGTAGAGGCTGTATTCGAAGTAATCTCCGTTAAAAAAACCATTAAAAAAACTGCAAATAACAGAAGGACAATAAAAGGAACACCTTTAAAAATTCCAAGAGAACTTGCGATGTAAGAAGCAGCTCCGGTCTTATCAAGAGCTGTTCCCAGAGATAAACCACCTCCAAACAAAAGCAGTGTTCCCCATGGTAATTTTTTATTTGTATCCCAGTTCAATGTAAATTCCCATTTTTTTATATTAACAGGGATTATGTAAAAAAGTATAATTGCAAAGACTCCCACAACTGCATCATTCACCCATTTCAAATGAAACAGAGATTTAATGTTTTTTTCAAACACCCATAAAAATGCGGTAAGTACAAAAATAAAGAGAGTGTTTTTTTCTCCTTTAGTCAAAGGACCTAACTTTTTTAATTCATCTTTGATTATATTCTTAGAACTTCCTAAATTTAAATCTTTAATAGGAAAAACTTTTATTAATACAAAAAAGGTTAAAGGAAGCATAAGGGCTGTAAGAGGAAGGCCTATTTTCAACCAATCAAAAAAAGTAATCTTTATTCCCAAAAGATTATCAACAAATCCTGCAAGAACAACATTGGGAGGAGTCCCAATTAAGGTTCCGACTCCTCCTATAGAGGCACCATAAGCAATCCCTAGCATTAAGGTTTTCCCAAAATTGGTTTCATTACTATTTGTGCCAGAAGCTGCTATTATACCCAATCCAATCGGAAGCATCATAGCAGTAGTTGCAGTGTTTGATATAAACATCGAGATAATAGCGGTAATAACCATAAAGGCAAACACAACTTTTTTAGGGGAAAATGAAATTTTTGTAAGAAAGAAAAGGGAGATTCTTTTGTGAAGATTCCATTTTTTCATAGCTTCAGCTATTGTAAAACCGGCAAGAAAAAGCACTATTAAATAGTGCATATAAGGATAGAACGGATTAAAAAAACCGGGGAAAGAGATTCCTTTGGGACCAGCAATAGAAAGAAGGGGGAATAGTAAAAGAGGAAGCACTGAAGTAATCGGAATAGGTATTGCCTCTGTTATCCACCAAATAGCCATAAGCAAAGCTATAGCAAGAGTTGCTTTTATAGCATATCCCTGAATTTTAATTAAATCAAACAAAGATTTGCCCTTTTTCTCAGCTAATTTAATCCCATGTATTCCACTTTTTGAGAAATCTTTGGGAACTTTCACATAAATTTTCTTCGATTTAAGGAGAATTTCAGAAAAATTATCTGAATTTATCTCCTTGCGAGAAGGAATTATTATTTTTTTTAAAATAAGACTTTCACTATGGGAAAGTATTATTTTCGTACCAGATACTAAAATAGAATTTGAAGTTGGCAGGATTAATAGCAAAATAAAAGAAAAAAAACCCCCAACCAGACCTAAAATTTTAAATTTTACGCCTCTCATAAAAAAGATTATTCTAAAACAAAAATCATGTCAAGAGGAGAGATTTAGCCCTCTACCCTATTTCTACCATTCTTTTTTGCCAAATAAAGCAAATCATCAGCTTTTTTTATTAATTGATGCGAAGTTTCAACATTATCCTCATTAGAAGCGACACCAAAGCTTATTGTTATTTTTATCGGAGGAGAAACTATATCAAACTCAGTGTTTTCAATTTTTTTTCTGATTCTTTCGGCAACTTTAATCGCCTCTGCCTTTTTTGTTTCAGGTAGTATAAGCAAAAACTCCTCTCCACCATATCTCCCAACATAATCAACATCCCTAATACTTTCGGATAAAATAGCAGAAATTTTTTCAAGAACAAAATCTCCTGAAAGATGGCCAAAGGTATCATTTATTTCTTTAAATTTATCAATGTCTCCCATAATTATGGAAATTAGCTTTTCATATCTTTCAGCTATTTTAAATTCTCTGTCCAAAGTACTTATAATATGAGCGTGGTTAAAGAGTCCGGTAAGCGAGTCTCGTATAGAAAGTTCTTCAACCCTTTTGTATAAAATTGCACTGTAAACAATTAAATATGAATAATTTGAAATGGTGGATAAAAGAGCTTTTTCTCCAATGGAAAATTTTTTATCTTTCAAAGAAATATAAGCAATAATTCCTTCATTCTCTCCCTCTGCTTCTATCTTCTCAGTTCTTATTTCATTGTAAGATTTAAAATTTTCTTTCTTAAGATTTTCATTTCCGTAAATTCTCTCATTTGAAAGAAGAATTTCTCTATCCATTTCTTTAGTCAATTCTCCTATTAAATTCTTCTTTACTCTTTCATAATCTTTTAAAGAAAATTCTCTTGAAATATTGGCGATTATCTCTATACTATTCTTTTCTTTTATCATAATAATAATGGCAGAGTATTCAAGAATCTTTGAAAGAAAGCCCATAAGTTTTTCTACTATTAAATCCAAATTAATTATAGTTCCCACAAGTTTTCCTATCTCATTTAATATGGTTAATTCATAAAGTTTTCTATCCAAAAGTTCGTTAACTTTAGCAACAATATCAAGTGCTGAATAATCCTTTTTTGTAATACTTTTCTTCTCTCTCTTAACAAACTTAAACTTAGAAATTATTTCAGCTAATTTTTTCAGTAGGCTTTCGATATTTTCATCTTTTACAACATAGTAATCAGCCCCAACTTGATACCCCCAGAATTCATCAGCCGCATCCGATTTTGATGTAAGAATTATAATAGGAATGTTCTTTGTTAACCTGTCACTTTTGAGCATTCTTGCAACCTGATACCCTGTCATAAAAGGCATCATTACATCAAGGATAATAACATCCGGCTCAAAGTTAAACACCTTTTGTACAGCTTTTAGGCCATCTTCAGCTGTTTCAACATCAAAACCCTCAGCCTTCATAAATTCAGATAAAACAGATAACATAAAAGGCGAATCATCCGCAATTAATACTTTCATATTCTCCCTCTAATTTTGATAAAAAATCAGCTATTTCATCAAGTGTAAAGATATACTTAACACTTCCAGAACTAATAGCATTTTCAGGCATACTGAGCATCTTAGCTGATCGGGGCGTTTGAGCAATAGTAGTTCCTCCTACTTTAAAAATATTTTTCATTCCTTCTGTCCCATCACTCCCCATCCCTGTTAAAACAATCCCGATCGCTTTATCTTTGAAAGACTTGGCAAGACTTTTTAAAAGCAAATCACCGGAAGGTCTTATTCCCTTGACAGGAGGGGAATTTGACAACACAATCCTTTTTCCTTTTACCTCAATGTGAAAACCATCCGGTGGAAAATAAATTCTTCCCTTTTTAATCAATTCCCCGTTTTCTGCGGTTTTTATAGATTTACCGGTTTCACTCTTTAGCCAATCAACTAAACCTTGTTTAAAACCATCAGGCATGTGTTGTGAAACAATTATAGGGGTTTTTATATCATTCCTTATTTTGGTAAAAAGACTCTTAAGAGTAGAAGGTCCTCCTGCTGATGCTACAATTCCAATTAAAAAATAAGAGTCTTTGCTAATATTATTCTTCATTTTCTTTTTATTTAATTCGAATTAAAAAATTCCTTTTTTATCATTCTATTAACTGATTCCGGGGAAAATTCACTCTTTTTCAAAAATCCTGAAGCTCCAATACTTTCAATATACCGTATTGTTTCATCCTCTTCATGAGATGATAAGAAAATAACCGGTTTATTAAATCCTCTTGTTTTCAAATGTTTAAAGAATTCTATTCCACCCATTTTAGGCATATCAATATCTGTAAGAACAATATCCGGATTAAAAACCTCAATCATCTCCAACCCTTCAATACCATTAGCTGCTTGTTCTACTTCATAGTTCATTTTCAAAAGAGTTTCATAAATGATCTCTCTCGTTAGTTCAGAATCTTCCACTATTAAAACTCTGATCTTCTTAATATTGAACTCATCCATTGAAATTGCTCTTAAGTTTATCGCTTTTATAAGATTTACAGGATCAAGAATAGGAATGATTTCTCCGCTTTCGGAAAAAGATGTCCCTAAAATGTGAAAATACTTCTCAACAATAGGAATCTTGCTTTCAAGAATTAAATCCTCAATTTTTATAATATTATCTACTAAGATCCCATAACTGCTCTCTCCTTCTCCAACAATTATAACAAAAGAAGACGAACTTGAACTTATGTTTAAAATTTCTTTTAAATCAACTAATGGGATTATTTGATCAAAAAAGTACAGGTATGCATTATTGTTTTTATTTAATATCTTAATTTTTTCCTTATTAAATATTTTTTCTACATTCCTTACTGGAATCGCAAAAGCTCTTCCTCCTATCTCAAAAATAAGAGATTTCACAAGGGAAAGCATCTGAGGAAAAGATAAAATAATAGTGGTCCCTTTTCCCTCTTTTGAATTAAGCTCAATATTTCCACTTAATTTTTTCACTATGCTGTACACAACATCAAGCCCTACACCTCTCCCAGATATTTCTGTTATCTCATCTTTTGTTGAAACACCTGAATAAAACAATAAGTCCTTTAATTCTTCAGGAGATAGGTCCTCGCCCTTTTCTTTTAAACCTATTTTTTCAGCTTTTTTTCTAAGCTTTTTCCAATTAATTCCCCTTCCATCATCTCTTATTTCAATGTAGATTTTCCCTCTTCTTGCATAAGCCTCTATAGTCAGTTTCCCTCTTTTGTTTTTCCCGGATTTTATTCTCTCTTCAGGGAATTCTATTCCATGATCAATTGCATTTCTTATTATGTGAATTAAAATAGAAGAAAGCTGATCAAAAATCTTTTTTTCTACCTTTATGCTCCTACCTTTTATTTTTAGGTCTACCTCTTTTTCAAGCTCTATTGAAAGATCCCTAACACTTTTGGGTAGTACATCAAAAAGAAGCGAAAGAGGAATAAGCTGATAATTTCTTAAGCTTGATAATAAAAAGCTAATATTATTTTTAATTCTTTCAATTACCTCTTTAACTTCTGCAATGTATTCCCCTGTTTCAATTAAATTAGCTAAAGCAGAAATATTGTAGTAAGAATCTTCCATTATAGTTGAAAATTCAAGGATATCATTAAATTTCACTCTAACATAGTTAAGAACCGGGGAATAGGAACTTTCCTTAGCAACAACTACTCTTTTCTCTTTTTTACTCACTTTATTTTTTCTTAGCTTTTTGGATTCATTTTGTCTTCTTCTATCACCTTTTTCTCTCTTTTTACCTGCCTCTCGTTTTACATCCTGTCCTTTCTTTGTCTTTTTTTCTCCAAAAAGAAGAGTTCTTACTTCTTCTATTTTATGTAAAAGCTCGGTAATTTTTTCTCCATCAATTTCAACTCTTTCATCAAAAAGATCAGTTAAATAATACTCAATCTCATGAATAATTTTTGAAATTTCAGAATACCCCATCATTTTTAGGGAACCCTTCAAAGTATGAGCAACCCTTATTAATTCTTTTATTCTATCTATATTTTCTGGCTCTGACTCCAAAAGTACGACACCATTTGTTAAAAAGTTTAAATTCTCTCTTGCTTCTTCCAAAAATCTCTTTTTAAAAGAATTCAAATTAAAGCTCATGAGAGATCTCTTCTATCCACTTTTTATAATTAATATCAAATGCAGCAACCCCTATCACCTCTCCATCCTTTTGCAAAGGAGAGGTAAAAGTAATTGTTAACTCATTGGAAACCAAAGATGTATAAGGTTTTGACACAGTGAAGCTATTTTCTTCTATAGCTGCTTTGAACCACTCCCTTTCTGAAATATCATTGAGCAAATATTTTTCAACATCATGTTCATACTCCTCTGAAAAGGCTATGTGTCTAAGAATCCCCTCACTATCAGCTATAAACACTCCTTCTATAAAAGAGTTAAGCTTTAGCAATTCCTTTAACCTATTATCTATCTCTTCTTCCGAACCATTTGTTATTTCTATAATATCATCCATTGTTTGCCTAATCAGGTTATATTTCTTTGAAAGTTTAAAAGTATTCAAGATAGAACTTATCAGTAGAGAAACCTCCATGATTTTTTCAAGGTTTGCTTTAATTCGAGTAATTTCATTTGCCGAAATGTTGATTACTTCAGAAATCTCTCTCATAACGACAACTATTTGCTCGGAAGCAATTTTTTGTTGAGAAGTGGCATTTGAAACATTTATAGAAAACATATCAACTTGTTCAATAGTGGCCATTAATTTATCAAAGTGTTTTTCCGAATCACCAATCTTTTTATCAACCTCATCTACCAAATAAGAACTCTTTTCTATTTCAATGGCAGAACTGTTAAGCGAATTATGAAAATCTTTAATGGTCTCTTTTATCTTTTCAATGGATTTTTTTGAATTATCAGCCAAATCTTTAATTTCTTGAGCAATAACCCCAAATCTTTTCCCATATTCTCCTGCACCTGCAGACTCTATTGAAGCATTTAGTGCTAAAAGATGAATCTCAGATGTTATCTCTTCCATTATCTTTAAAATACCGTCAATCTCCTTTGATTTTTTTATGATACTCAGATTTTTTTCCGCAAGTTCATAAAAATTTTCCTTAAACTTTTTAGAAAAATTTATTAAATCCTTGACAGCTTCTTTACCTTTTTCAGCCTCTTCTCTACCAGAGGACGCAATTTTTTTTATATCTTCTGCCAAAGCAGCTATTTCACTTGCAGTAATACTATATTCTTCAATTGAAGCTGTTACCTGATTGATAGAAGAAGCTTCTTCACTTATAACAGACGATTGCTGCTCCATGGAATTATCAATACTCGTCAAAGCCGAAGAAAGTTTAATAGAAGCTAAATGAAGAGATTCTATTATTTTCTTAACTGTCTTAAGATTTTTTATCATTAAATCGAATAAACCGTAAAAATCTTTATCTTTTTTTATTATATTTTCTTCTACTTGTTCAATATCCTTTTCATAGTTAATATCTTTATTAGTAATTTTGAAAAAAAGCTCTTTAATTAAATTTAATATCTTCACAAAACGAACTCTGTAAACATAAATAATAAATAAGATTAATCCTAATATACTAAAGGTTAGTAAAAGTTTTATTCTTTTTGTACTTTTGATTTTCTCCAGGATTTCTTTTTTCGATAAATCAATATTTTTTAAACTCTTAGTAATCTCCCTATTATAAATACTCCTGAATTTAGCAACATCCTTTAATATAACTCCGACCTTCTCTTTTTTTTCAACTTTTTTCTTTATCTTCTCAAAAAGCCCTGGAGAAAATAAAGGATATTTAAAACTTTCCTTTTTAATATTATCTACAAATTCAACAATCACAGGAGAATCACAAGGATAATCCGGGTTCATTTTTCTTAAATCTATCTCCAATTCAACTATTAGATTCTTTACCTTTATAATATCCTTTAAAGAATTTTCCTCTATCCTTACTCCTTTTATCACATTATAAGTTGCAAAATCATACCAAATTGTTCCAAATATCAGGCCTATAGAGAGAAAAACCAGAACAATAAAAACAACCTTCTCTCCTTTATACATTTTTCTTAACCTCACTTACTTTTTTTTCAATTCTTTGAAGCAAAGAAAAAGACTTTTCATATGAATTATTAAGGTTAGCCATTTTTTCAGAAATTGTTTTTGCAAAAAAGTTAATATCGCTTACTATCTTCTTCCTGGCTTCAACCTTTGAATGTAAATTATTCAGCAAAAACTTTGTTTCTCTCAATTCTAGCGTTAGTTGTTTAAACAAAGATTCATCTTTATCAGAAGATTCCTTAATTGCACTGAGCAATTCTGATAATTTATTTTGACTTTCCTTTAAAGCATTATTTAAAATAAGTCTCTCCTTGTTAAAAGATTTTTCCACTATATCAAAAGAATTTTGAATCACCACTGTTGCATTTTTTATCTCTACCGACAGTTTTCTCATTTCACCGGCAACAACAGAAAATCTTTTATTACCTTCCTCTCCACTTGCTTCAATAGCAGCATTAATTGAAATAAGATGAGTCTGCTCTGCAATTTCAACAATATTATTAATTGCATTCCTTGAATTATTTAACAGGTTTCTAAGTTCATTATCTGTTTCATCAATCTTTTGGATACTCAAATCAAGCTCTTCTAAGAACTTTATTCCCTTATCTAAAACATCTTTCAAACTTTTCTCAGATAATTCACCTACTATTTCCAAATTCCTATCTGTTCGATCCAAAATATTCTTAATTTCTGAAGTTATTTCATCCCTATCTGCAAGAATTTTTTCCTCATCTTCATACAATTTCAATGAGAATTCATGGCCTTCTTTCATCTTATCCCTATAATTTTCTAATTTAACCTGTTCAATATAAGTACTTATTGATAATAGTAATTCGTTTACTCTTCTCATATATGCTTCTATAGCACGATAAAAATCCAATTCTCCTTTTAATTTCTCTTCCAAATTTTTAATTGGTAATAATTTTTCCATATTCTCAAAAACATCAAATTTTTTATCCCTCTCCTTAAACACTATCCAAAAACTTGCTATTACGAAAAACAAAATTACAAAAGAAAATAAAAAAGCCCTTGGAACAGAGGGGTAAAATTTTTTTGTAAATCTTATAAGCAAAAAATATTTTTTCCCCCCTTTAAACGGGATTTTTCTAAAATTGAACTCATCTTTAATTCTCTTTTTAAATTCTTTAGAAGGATTTATCCCTTTTACAAAAATTAAGAAAAAGGTCCCACCTTTTTTTTCTGCCAGAATTACATCTCTCCTTCCCAAAGAAAAACTTTTTTCAATACTATCAAAAGAGCTGTTTAATTTTTCCAATATATATTCACTACCCTCTTCGTGATTTATGAGTTTTTCAATATCATCATGATCAAATATTTGAGAAACCAAGTTATGAGAAAGCTTATACTTTTCAAGTAACAACCTATCTCTCTGATAATCACTTAAAGTTAAAAAAAACAAAAAAGATGTCAAAAATATTAATATTGATGAAATAACAACTATCTTTTTAAAATTTTTTAATATATATTTTTTCACTGAAGCACCTCACCTGATTATTTCCTCAAAATTTATCTCAGAAAGTTTATCTAAACTTGTTTGCGTTATTTTCTTTAAATTTATAATAGGAATAATCCTGTTATTGTAATAAACCTGACCCAAAAAGAAGGATTTTGCCTTTTTATCACTATTTTCTATTCTTTGAATTTCTCCCGGAGTAATATCAAGAATATCTATTATTTCATCACAAAGAAAAGCCACCTTATTCTCACTATCTTTTGTTAATAAAAAATATTTCTTTTTGCTATCACTATTAACTTCATTTAATAATATCTTTTTCAAATCCAATAAAACCCAAATAGTACCTCTCACATTTATGTTACCAAGAATAATTTCAGAAACATTTGGAAGAGGATAAATTTTAGATTCTCCTAAAACCTCTTTAATTTCTCTTATATTAACTCCTAAAATAGCTTTACCTACTTTAAATACAAGTATTTCTATATTTATCCTCATAAAAAATTATACTTTTAATAATTGAACAAATCAAGCCTCTGTGTTAATATTTGGATGATGAACAGAAGGAACAGAATAATCTTGCTTTTAAGTATTATAATAATTCTTCTTCTGGTAATCTTCTGGTTCGCTATAAGTGAAAGTATAAATCTCTCACCTTTAATTATAGGTGATTCAATAATTCTGTTCTCAATATTAGTAATCGTACTACTTTTATTTTTAGTAACATTTATAATTCTCGGGCGAAATATCGTCAAATTAATACTAGAGAAAAAAAAGAAAATAATAGGAGCACATTTTAAAAGCAAATTAGTAATGTTTTTCGTCGGCTTCTCAATTATCCCGGCCATTCTCTTATTCTTATTTGCAGCCGGAATTATCTCAAAAAGCATCGAACAATGGTATAAAGGCCCCATTAAATCAGTCATGGAAGGAGCAGAGAATATAAGGACTGCAATTTTTGATGAATACAAAGAGACCACTCTTCACTTTTCTCAAATAATATTAGATAATATAACAAAGCAAGAGCTTTACAAACCGGAAGCTAAACAATCTCTCAATAGATTTTTAATCCAAAAGATGAAAGAATACGGATTAGACCTCATCAGCTTTTACATAAACAATAAAGAGGAAATCACAATTCTAAATCCAGAAATCCCTCTTTATGAATATAAAAACATCCCGGATAATTTAATTTTAAAAGGTATCGTAAATGGAGAAATATTCAGATCCGATAAATTGGGAACAGGAGAGATTTTAAGAGGGGGAAAAGCCATAAATTATAATGGCATTTCCCTTTTAATTGTTTCAGGAAAATACTTATACGAAAAAAGATTTGCTCCTTTAAGAAAAATAATCTACAGCCTCAGAAGATACAAACAACTTGAACACTTAAAAACTCCGATAAAAATAACATACATATCAATATTTCTTTTAATAACACTTCTGATAATCTTTTCCGCTTCATGGCTGGGGATTCATCTGGCAAAAGAAATAACCATCCCAGTTGAAAAATTAGCATATGCAACAGAAGAGATTTCAAAGGGTAAACTCAATATACACATTGATTATGACAGCAATGATGAATTCGGATTTTTAATTGAGTCATTTAATAAAATGGTCAAAGAGATTGCAAATACGAGAGAAATTGCAGAAAGACAAAAAGCAGAAATGAAAAAGGGAAAGGAATTTCAGGAAAGTATTTTGCACAATATAAGAGCTGGTATTGTAGTTCTTAATGAGAACGAACAGGTGTTAGAATTAAACTCTACAGCTATAGAATTATTAAACATTAATTCAAAGAGCGGGACTAAGGGAAAAAATATTTTTAAACTAATAAAAGATGAAGCATTCCTGGAAATTTTTGAAAAAGTTTTAAGGGTTAAGAGGATGGGTTTAAGATATAATGAATTTCAAACAACAATAACAACCGGAAGAGGAGTTAAAAGAGAAATAGCAATAAAAATAACATACTTAAAGGAAAGTGAAGGGGGTAAAGGAGAGCTTATAGTAGTCCTTGATGATCTTACTGATATTATAAGGGCAAAAAGATTATCAGATTGGAAGGTTATAGCGGAAAAAGTAGCTCATGAGTTAAAAAATCCGCTTACCCCTGTCCAATTGTCTGCACAAAGAATAATTAAAAATATAGATAAACCCGCCGATGAGTTAAAAAAGATTGCAAAAGATGCTTCTGTTACAATCCTTTCTGAAGTTTCTGGAATTAGAAATCTTTTGGATAATTTCATGGCTTTCGCAAGAATGCCTGATCCCAAATTCAAGAGCATCAATTTAAACTTTCTTATTGAAGAAACTGTCTCCGTTTTTAGAGAAGTTAACAAAGGCATAGAAGTAATTTTAGAGCTATCTCCTAACCTTCCGGAGCTTATGCTTGACCCTCAACAAATTAAAAGAGTTATTGTAAATCTTCTTAACAATGCATCTGAAGCTATGGAAGGAAAAGGAGAAATTTATATTTCAACAAAATCAGAAAATGACAAAATAATCATGGAAGTTGCTGATACAGGCCCCGGTATTCCACCTGAAATTCAGGATAATATCTTCACCCCTTATTTTTCCACAAAAGAAAAAGGAACTGGTTTAGGTCTTTCCATAATTCACCAAATTGTAAACGAACACAGAGGAGAGCTTTACCTTGACAAAACATACAAAAAAGGTGCAAAATTTGTAGTGGAGTTTAAAAAATGAGCAAAAGGAAAATTTTAATAGTAGATGATGAATCAGGAGTGAGAACATCCTTGAAAAGTATAGTTGAAGATGAAGGTTGGATTGGAGAAACCGCTATCACAGGAGAAGAAGCTCTTGAAAGGCTTGAAAAAACATCTTTTGATATTGTTATTTTAGATGTTTTATTACCAGGAAAAGATGGTATCCAAATTTTAAAAACGATAAAACAAAAATACAAAACCACAGAAGTGATTATGATTTCAGGACATTCTACCATAGAGATGGCAGTAAATGCAACAAGGGCAGGAGCCTTTGATTTTCTTGAAAAACCTTTGTCACTTGAAAAAGTGGTTTTAACTATAAAGAATGCTCTTAACAGACTTGAACTAATTGAAGAGAATAAACTTCTTCGAATGAGCTCAAAAGTAAAACCAATCTTAATCGGAGAAAGCCCGGCAATAAGAAGACTTAAAGAGGATATCGAACTTGTAGTTCAAACAGATAGAATGGTATTAATTTCAGGAGAAAAAGGAACAGGCAAAGAGCTTGTAGCAAGAGTAATTCATGAAAATTCCAAAAGAGCGGAAAAGAGTTTCGTAAAAGTTAATTTCGCAGCTATTCCTGAAGAAGAATTTGAACAGGAGCTTTTTGGATATGAAAAAGGAGCTATCCCCTATGCATTAAGCAGTAGAAAAGGGAAGTTTGCAATTGCCGATGGGGGAACTCTCTTTTTAGAAGCAATAGAAACAATTTCAAAAAGAAATCAAGCAATCCTTCTAAGAGCATTAGAAGAGGGAAGAATAGCCCCACTCGGAAGCTCTGAAGCAACAAAGATTAATGTAAGAATAATAAGTTCTACAACAAAAAACCTTGCTTTTGAGGTTCAAAATGGGAATTTCAGAGAGGATCTTTTTGAAATTCTTAATTTTGTTCCTATTTACATACCACCTTTAAGAGAAAGAAGGGAAGACATCCCCCTTCTTGCAGATTATTTTTTGGAGTTATTCACTGAAGAGTACGGAGGAGAAAAAAAATATTTCAGTGATAATGCAATGAGAGCATTGGTCAAATACCCATGGTATGGAAATGTAAGAGAACTAAAAAATCTTGTTGAGAGAATAGCAATTTTAGTAAAAGCTGAAGAAATTACAGAAAAGGATATTGAAAAATTCTTAAGTTTATCAGCTCCTTCAAGCTCAAGTATCCTAACAGCTCCTTATTATAGTTTTGAAGAGGCTATAAGAAAATTTGAAAAGGAATTTTTATCTTACAGACTGTCAAAAAATAATTTTAATCTTGAAAAAACAGCTTCAGAGTTAAAAATCGAGGTTAATTTTTTAAAAGAAAAAATAAACCAACTTAAAATTAAAGCAGAGAACTTCTAATGAAACTTCCCAAAGAAGGATTAAACTATTTTATAAAAGCTGCCCCTATTTTATTTGCAAAATTCACTTTTAATATTTTATTTTTCGCTTTTTTTTCGCTTTTTTTTCTGAAAGGGGTAAAAAATAACAATATACTTACTTTATGGCTTTTACCTTTATTTTATATTTTGCTAACTTTTTTAGCCAATAAACTACTCACAAAGAAAATATTATTAAGAGCTTTAAATATTAATCACAAAAAATTATTTTTCACAAGAAAAGGATTTTTATCTGAATCTTTCAAAGAAAAATTTGACTATGCAATTTATCAAGAGGATAATTTAAAAATATTCAAAATTGCTTTTATTTTTTTTGTTCTTCTTAACCTTATATCTT
Source organism: uncultured Clostridia bacterium (assembly GCA_964634755.1). Lineage (GTDB taxonomy): Bacteria > Acidobacteriota > Aminicenantia > JAMOAD01 > JAMOAD01 > JALXDT01. Next base: position 19,822 of record CAZWJH010000016.1, on the reverse strand, counting down.
TGCCCCTTTACCCTTTAGTAAAAAATACAACCATTTTTTACCCTCTTCAAATTATTATTTTAGTCTTTACTTTCTTTTTCACTTCCAATATAATAGTTCCTCTCTTTTTATTTAAAGAGTATTCAATATTCAAGGGTGAAAAAAATAATGAAAAAGATACCTAAAGTAATAATAGCAGGAATTCCTAATGCCGGGAAATCAACATTATTTAACAAACTTGTCAAAAAAAGGAAAGCAATTGTCCATAGAAAAGCTGGAATGACAAGGGACTTTGTAAAAGATATAGTAAAGCACGAGGGACGAACTTTTGAGCTTTATGATACCGGCGGATTTTTTGAAGAGGATGGGGAAATGTTCTCAAAAGTAAAAGAAAGCGCAATAAGGTTAGCAGAAAAGAGTGATTTAATTCTATTACTTTTTGATAGCAGAAGAGAATTACTCCCAATAGAAAAAGAGCTTTACAGAACCCTTAAAAAAACAGGTGTAAAAATAATAATAGTAGTAAATAAAGTTGATACAGAGGAGTATGAAAAAATTCAGGAAACAGAAACATCTTTTATGGAATTCGGAGAGGAAATATTCACAATATCAGCAGAGCATAATCACAGACTTGAAGAGCTTTTGGAAAAAATTCTTGAAAATATACCCGAATATTATGAAAAAGATGAGAAAGAGAGCTCTCTAAAAATAGCAATAGTTGGTAAAACAAATGTGGGAAAATCATCAATACTAAATAAATTTCTAAATGAGGAAAGAGCTATTGTAAGTTCTGTGCCTCACACAACAAGGGATATCTTGGATGAGGAGATAAAATATAAGGGGCAAAAATTTATTCTTATGGACACAGCCGGAATAAGGAAATTGAATAAATTAAAGGACTCAAAGGAAAAAGCTGCTATTATCAAAGCTGAAAAGAGCATTCCTCGTGCAGATGTTATTATTTTCGTTCTTGACTTATCCGAGGAATTTACAAAGCAGGACATGAGAATTGCTGCGTTAATTAAAGAAAATATGAAGCCACTTGTAATTGCTTTAAATAAATGGGATCTTATTCCTAACAAAAAAAGAGGGGATAAATTAATAAAAGAGGTGGATTCTAAATTCCATTTTATAAAATTTGCCCCAAAATTATTTGTATCTGCAAAAACTGGCAAAAATTTATTAAAGCTGTTGGACTACAGTATTAATGTTTACGAGAATTACAAAAGGAAGATACAGACATCAGAACTTAACAGAGTTTTTGAAAATATAAATAATAAGAACCCGATACTAACTATAGATTCGAATCCCATAAAGATAAAATATATAACACAAATAAAATACGGTCCGCCGGTTTTTGGACTTTTTGCCTCTTCATCAAAAAAGCTCATGCCCTCAGCAGAATCATATCTTGAAAAGCAGTTTAGGGCTGTGTTTGACTTTGAAGGGACTCCGATAAAATTTATAGTTAGAAAAAAGTAAATGGGAAAAATCAAAGTACTTCACATAATAACAGAGCTTGAATTAGGAGGAGCTCAATTATTTACTCTAAAAACAGTAAAAGAGCTCAATAAGGATAAATTTGAAACATACCTTATATCAAATTGCAAAGGAATCTTAAACCCTGATGTTAAGAAGTACACAAAAAATTTTAATTGCATAAAAACCCTTATAAGAGAGATTTCACCTATAAAGGACTTTTTAACTTTAATCTCACTTTTAAGACAAATAAGGAATATTAAGCCTCATATAGTTCACACACATAGCTCAAAAGCGGGAATTTTGGGAAGATTGGCCGCATTTTTAGCAGGGGTGCCTATAATCATACATACAGTTCACGGTTTTGCATTCAGTCCTTTTCACTCGAGGGTAAGAAGAAATTTTTACATTTTTCTTGAAAAATTTGCTGCAAAAATCACCTCACATCTTATTTTTGTTTCAGAGGCAAACAGAGAAGAGGCATTAAAGCTCAAAATTCTCAAAAAAAAGGAAAATTCATCAATCATTAGAAGTATAGTGGGACTTGATAAATTTTATAATAACAGAGAAAAAAAAGAAGATTTAAGAAAGAAATTTAATATTCCACATGATAAAAAAATTGTCGGAGGAGTATTTTGCTTTAAACCTCAAAAGGATCCCATAGGTTTCATTAAAATTGCAAATCTCGTTTTAAGACAGAGAGACGATGTTCTCTTTATAATAGCAGGAGATGGATATGTAAGAAGTGCGATGCTTGAAAAGATAAAAGAATATAAAGTAGAGGATAAAATTAGATTTTTAGGATGGGTAAAAAATCCGGAAGAATTAATTCCAGCTTTTGATGTATTATTGCTCCCATCACTATGGGAAGGACTACCTCAGGTTGCTGTTCAGTCAATTGTCAGCCAAGTTCCCGTTGTCGCATCAGCGGCCAATGGTACAAAGGATATTATAAAAAATAGCAAAAACGGATACCTTTTTCATCCGAAAGACTATCAAAAAGCATCGGAATTAGTGATTAAAACTCTCGATGACAATAATCTTATGGAAAACATTTTAACTGAATCAGAGAGAATTTATAATGAATTTAATCCTAATAAAATGATTAAAAAACAGGAAAGGCTTTATTTAAAGCTTATGGAAAATGTTAAAAGAAATAATTGAAGTAAATGGGAATTTTTCGGAACTTGCAAAAAAAAGATTTTCATGCAGAACTTTTGACGGAAATGGTGTAGAGGAAGAAAAATTAAATCTCGTAAAAAAACAAATTGGAAAAGCAAACGAAAGTTCGGGAAATTTCATAGCTGGAATTGTCGATAAACACGAATTAAAAGCTAAAAGATTTTTCACAACAGGAACTTATGGAATGTTTAAAGGGGATAGGTTCTACATTGTGGGAATTTTAAATAAAAAGTCTGAGTTTGACTGGGTAAAATACGGTTTTCTTATGGAAAACATAATAATTTACCTTACACAAATGGGGTTAAATACCTGCTGGATCGGAGGGGTCTTTGACAGAAAAGGTTTCGGTAGTGAGCTTGGAATAAAAGAAGATGAGCTTGTTCCTGCAATTATTCCATTTGGATATTGCGCTTCAAAAAGGACTTTAAGAGATAAGATCGTGAGGTGGAGTGCTAAAGGTGATAAAAGAAAGACTTTTGAAAAATTATTTTTTATAAAAGAAAATCCAGAGAATCTTTCTGAAACAAAATTAAAAGAAGTATTGGAAAATGTCAGAATAGCTCCTTCCGCCTCAAACAAACAGCCTTGGCGTTTTTTTATTTATAAAAATAGGATTGACCTTTATCTTAAAAGGGATAAACTTTACAGCAAATTAGTGCCATCAGCTGATCTTCAGATGATTGATATGGGAATAGTTTCCTATCATTTATGGAAATCTTTCTCAGAAATCGGGGTATCTGGGAGGTGGAATCTTCTAAAAAATAAAGAAAGCTTTTCCTCTCTTCAATATATTGTATCCTTTATCTTTTAAAATTTCACCAATTACTCTTTTTTTGCCTTTTCATTCTCTTTTATAAGATTCTTTAGTTTATCAAGTGAATCCCTATTTATCTTTGATGCTTTTATGTTCAAATCCTTAACCTTTTCCAAAAGCTCCTCTCTTACGATATTAAGCTCTTTTGGAGCTTCTATTCCCACTTCAACACCAGAAGAAGAAATAGAAAGAATTTTTATTTTTATCTTATCCCCTATATATATCGCCTGCCCTGCCTTTCTCGTTAAAACTAACACTAAGTATTCTCCCTTTCCTTTCTCATTTCAATAGCTTCTTTGGAAAAAAGGGGTTCCTCCACATCATAATCATCGTTTAAAAGAATGACCTGCTTTCCCTTTTTATCATCAAGGTTTATTATAATCGGAGCTTTCAGATTTACAATACTTTCCTCAATATTTTCATCCACTACTATAACGCAAAGAGCTATCCACTTTTTATCACCATGTAAACTTTCAATTCCTATTTTTTTGTGCTCTTCAGCAGCTATAACCATTTTATACTCAGCCCTTATCAATCTTGGCTCTATTACCATAAGAGCTATATCAGGATTATCCACTGACTGAAGCCACTTGAATGGTTGCATCTCCGGATTTTCAATAACAATCCACCTCTTCAAAGAGGAAAACCCTACAATCCCTTCTTCAAAATTAATAATTGCTTCTTCGAGAAATTCAAGCTCCCCGAAACTTCTTGTTTTTATCTTCATTCCCTATTATCCCAGATAATCAAATAATGTCAATCTTTGAATTCTTGAAACACTTTGAAGTGTAACCCTCAAAGCTGTTTCCTCTTTTGTCAAATTTGAGATGGCTTCCGCCATATCAGCATCTTCTATTGAGGATATCTTTTCCTGAAGATTTGTTGAAAATTCCTTTAAATTATTTTTCATAATATCAAGCTCACTCATTCTGTTTCCTATTATACTTCTCTGATACGCTATATTATCAACCACAGCTCCGAGATCTTCTATATCAGACGCAACAGCGCTGGAATCACCCGCATTCAAATGATCTCTTATGTTTGCTAATACTTCAAATACATTGGCTGTTGGATTGGTAAAAACCTGATTCCCCGAAAGATTTGTAGTAACCCTTATAGAATACCCTATCTGAATATCTATATTATTTGAATTGCCATTGTAAACAATTGCTCCTCCTACTTCAGTAAAAGGTTTTGTATCAGTCAAAGTCCCGGAGAAAAGATATCTGTTCATAACTCTGGTATTTGCAAGATCCATTATTTGATTTCTTAATTGATCTATATCATTGGCTATAATCCTTTTTTGTTCAAGCCCCATTGTATCTGTAGCTCCCTGACTAGCATCCGTAATAGCTTTATTTAAAACCGTTTGAACTTTATTTAGAACATCTTCCGCATTCGCAAGATAAATTCGTGCGGCATCAAGATTCCTTAAAAACTGCTCTATCTGCCCTCTTCTGTCCTTTAAACCAAGAGCAAAAGCCGCGCCGGAAGGATCATCGGAAATTTTATTTATCTTTTTCCCGGAAGTAGTTTGCTTTATTGCTTCATCATATCTTAATTTCGTAAGATTAATGTAAAAAAGGGAATCTCTGTACCAGATACTTTCATTCGCTCTCATTTATCACCTCCCAAGATTAACCATTATATCTGCCATCTTATCTACAACGCCCATAAACCTTGCCATTACCTGATATGCTTTTTCAAACTGAATTAAAGTTGCACTCTCTTCATCAAGAGAAACAGAGGAAACCTCACTTCTTCTGTCCTTTAAACTCAGCAAGATTTCTTCCTGAGCTGCTTCTCTTGTATATGCATCCTTAGCTTGGGCTCCAACAAGAGTTACCAATTGATGATAATAATCATGAAATGTTCCATAATCAAAAGTTCCATCATTATCACTATCAACAGTATCATACGCTCTTTCAAGATCAGCTATAGCAAGTGCTATTTCATTGTTCCCCACTTCTCCAAGAGCTGACGATGCTGCTATTGCCTCAGGATCATCGGCAATAGTAGGATTAACCTCAATGTGAGCGGCGGCTCCGGTATAATCTCCCGGAGCAACAGGAGTAAAAGGAGTAAAGAAGTTCACACCAGTGTTCCCATTAAGATCAAAACCTGTGCTATGCAAATTGTTTACATTCGTAATCAAACCATAAGCAAGATTATCCAATCTTTTTATATACTCAGGGATATATGTATCTCTCATTTCAATCAGGCCGTTTAACTCTCCTCCGTTGATTTGATATGTAATATCAACCAAATGATCAGCTTCATTTATGTAAACATCATAATAATTGTAATTCGAAGCATCCTTCTGGACCTGAAGATGATTTGTCTGATTACCCACTACAAATGGCCTTCCACCTATTTCAACAGTTACCTGTCCCATTTCATTCTCATACACATTTATACCTACCTTTTCTCCCAAATCCTGAAGTAGTTTGTTTCTTCTATCCCTCAAATCATTCATCTCAGCCCCACCAACTTCTCCCTCAGTAATTTGTTGATTTAAAGTTGCAATCTCATCTCCTAACTCATTTATATCCTCTATCATAAGAGCAACATCATTGTTTTGCACTGCCTGTTGCTCTCTTAATCGTCTGTAAGATTCCCTTATCTTATCAGCTAAAACTTTAGCATTATTTAGAACTGTTGTTCTTTCCGGCATACCAGTGGGATTGTTTGCAAGATCATTCCATGAATTAAAAAAGTTTTCCATAATCTTTGAGATTCCCGTATCAGTCTGCTCCTGAAAAACTGCTTCTATTATTTTAAAAGCCCCCCCTAAAGAAGAAGCTTTCCCTTTTGTTTGTAATTCCTTTTGTATTTGATATTCAAGATATTTATCCCTTATCCCATGAACCTTAATTACATCAACACCAACTCCAACCGACCTGAATCCCAACTTCAGAGGTCTTACAACCCCAAGCTCAACTCTCTGTCTTGAATACTCAGGAGTATTAACATTTGCTATATTGTGTCCAATCACATGAAAGACAAATTGATGGGTTAAAAGACTCTTTTTCGCAAGCTCAAGAGAGCTGAAAAGATCCACCATCTCAGACCTCCCCTAATAATGACGATTCATTTACAGTAATATCCCCTTTATTATCATAAAGATGCTCATCTTTATTGCTATTTATTATCCTCCTCATTGAAAGATTAAAAAGGATAAGTTTTTCTATAACAAGCTTATTAACAATATTAACATCTATTAATTTACTCAAACTATTTTCTATAGTCTTTCCCAGTTCTGAAATCTCTTTTCCTCCCTCTCTCTCTATCAAATCCCAATTAATTTCAGATTTTCTTATTCCTAATGCCTTTGCCATTTTTAAAAGGATATTTTCCTTTGTTTCTTCCAAAATTTTTATCTTAATTTCAAGGTTTTCAACCTTTGAAATATCTTTTTCAATTAAACTTATATCATTTTTTCTCAAAGCATCTCTTAATTTTATACTTTCATTAAATGCTTCTTTAAGAACTTTCAAATAATCTTTCATAAAAAGATAAAACTCTTTAAAAATTTTTTCCTTTGTATCCTTCATTTTAAACCTCTACATCTATTATTGTTCCTTCCTCTTCATCTTCATCAAGCTCTTTTTCCTCTTTTTCATTTTCATTCTTTTCATCTTTTTCTCTTTTCTCCTCTTTCAATCTTAACTTTTTTCTTCTTTCATCATCTCTTATTATAGAGCCCTCTGTTTCCGCCGTACCTTGCACTTCTTTTCTCTGAGCTTCATCTGTTTCGGAAAGATACTGAGAAAATTCCACCTCTCCTGTTTCTGGTTTTAACGGATCATTGGACTTTCTGATTACAGGAAAAGGTTTGGGAGTATTTCTGTTAATCTTTCCTATTTCAGCCATTTTACACTAACTCATCAATAATACTTTCTTCCAAAATTTTATCTGCAACTTTTCCTTCGTCAACTTTATACTCATTATTCTCCACTTTATCCTTTATGGCTTCAACTTTTTCCTTTCTAACATCCGGCAACTTATCAATCTCCTTCTTTGCTTTATAAAGAACCTCACTCTCTTTTGAAATATCAACTATATCAACACTGCTCTCAGCCTGATTCTCTAAACCTTTACTTCCTTTACCTTTAGTTTTTTCAACCTTATTTCTCAGAATTTCCGAGCTTTTTTCAACATCATTCGTCTTAATAACCTTCATAAGATCCTCCTCTTATCATAATTCTCCACCTTTGTATTCGGAATTTTTTCCTTAAACTTGAAATTTTTTAACTCACTCAAAGGATTGAGAACTCTATCTCCTCTCCTTATTTCAAAGTGAAGATGGGGGCCAGTGGATCTTCCCGTACTCCCCACTTTTCCTATAATAGTTCCTTTAGCCACACTATCCCCTTTCTTAACTTCTATCTCCTCAAGATGAGCATAATAAGTTTTATAACCTCCACTATGCTCTATTATAACAAGATTCCCGTATCCTCCTTTTTTCCCTGCAAAAATCACTTCTCCGCTCTCTGCTGACTTCACAGGAATTCCCTCTTTTGCTTTAATATCAATTCCCCTATGATAAGATCTTTTTCCTGTGAAAGGATCTATCCTCCATCCGAAAGAAGAGCTTATTTCTCCACTTACAGGCCTTACGAAGTTCAAGTTAAGAGCCACATTAGTCTTTAAATCTTTTGAAGGTTTTATAAGTTCTTTATTCTCTTTAAGAGGAATTGAACTATTTTGGGTCATATCAAGTTTTTTCATTAATTGTTCAACTATCAAATCCTGAAGGCCAAGTCCTCCATTGGCAACAATACTCTGGCTTAAATAATAATCCTGCATCTCTCTGTAAAATCCAAGGTTCAAACCAAAATTATCCTCATCTTTTTTTATTATTTTCTCTGCCTCTCTTGCTGTCTTAAGAAGTGTTTCAATAAAGATTTCTTCAAACTGAGAGGCTATCTCCTTTAATTTTTCTTTTTTTTCTTCCGGGCTTAGTTTGGAAAGATCCGGAGTATTAATCTTTTCGCTTGATTTTACAAGCAAAAATGGATCTACAACAGGTATATTTCCAAATCCCGTACTCATTACATTATCTTTATCTCTGCTTCAATTGCTCCAGCCCTTTTTATAGCCTCAAGTATTGCAATTATATCCCTCGGAGTGGCACCTATACTGTTCAGTGCTTTAACAAGATCCCCCACCGTAGGCCCTTCCATCATTAGAAAAGATGCCTTCTCCTCTTCAACAGTCGTCTGAGTTACATTGGCAGTTGTTGTCTGTCCTTGAGAAAGGGGCGCAGGTTGGGATATTATAGGCTGTGTTTGAATTGAAACAGTAAGGTTACCATGAGCAATTGCCACTTTTCCTATTTTGACATTTTCACCAAACACAATCGTACCTGTTCTTTCATTAATAACTATAACAGCTTTGCTGTCAGGCGTAAGTGTTATATTTTCAAGAAGAGAGGCAAAATTAACAACTTTCCCTCTGTACTCAGCAGGAATCTTAACCTTAATAGTTGCGGAATCAAGTGGAATAGCCGTTCCTTTTCCAACGAGCGAATTAATCTTCTCAGCAACCCTTGTTGATGTTGTAAAATCAGGGTTGTAAAGCACGATATTAAGATAATTTTCAGTGTTAAAAGTAAAGGGTACCTCCTTTTCAACAGTAGCCCCATTGGGAATCACACCAACAGTCGGATGATTTTTTCTAACATTTCCTCCGCCTCTTCCAGCATTATAACCTCCGATTGAAATAGGCCCCTGAGCAACAGCATAAACCTGCCCGTCACCAGCCTTAAGCGGAGTTAGAAGAAGAACTCCCCCTTGAATACTCTTGGCACTTCCTATTGAAGATACTGTAACATCAACTTTGCTACCTGATCTCGCGAAAGGAGGTAAACTTGCGGTAACCATAACAGATGCAACATTTCTTAGCTGAAATTCTTTGGGATTTACTGTTATTCCCATTTTTGCAAGCATATTTGCTATTGCCTGAAAGGTAAATTTATTCTGAGTGGTATCACCTGTACCATCAAGACCAACAACAAGACCGTATCCAATTAACACATTATCCCTAACTCCCTCAAATGTTGAAATATCCTTTAATCTAACACTGCTTGAAAAAACAAAAACCGAAACCGAAAATAAAACCATAAAAACAGTAAATAACTTTCTTTTTCTCATTTTAAACCTCTAAAACGGCCAGATTAAGCTCAAAAGCCATGATAACCAGCCTCTTCTCTGCTGCTCAGCTATTGGCCCTTTACCCTTTACCATTATTTGAACATCAGCCACAGCATTGGAAGAAACAATATTATTGTAATCAATATCCCTCGGTCTTATCATTCCTCTTAAAACCATTGTTTGCTTTTCATTATTTATAATAATTTCCTTTTTAGCCTCAATAATCAGATTTCCATTGGGAAGCACTTCGACAACCTTTGCCGCTATATAGCTCTGGATTTTCGTTGTTGCTTGAGTTGAGCCTGTCCCTTCATCCTTTTTGGAAGCTGTCCCTCCGAAAAGGCTTGTGGGATCAAAGCTTGAATTTATTTTACCTGCAAGAGTCGTTTCAAAACCCAGGAATTTGCTGATTCCCATTGAGCTCGACGCTGATTTTTGAGTCTTACTATTCGCAGAATTTTCAGCCTTTGTGCTCTCCTCCACCTTAATAATAACTATATCATTTATTTGGCTTGCTTTTGGATCATTGAAAAGTGATTTTGAACCTTTATTCCATAATGAGGCTCTGTGACCGGGAGTATCCTGAGCGCTTAAACAAAAAGCGAAAACCACAAATATAATAAAAATTGTTATTTTCTTCATAGTACCGACACCTCCACTATATCATCCCCAACAACCTTTCCCATTAAAATTTTTCTTGATTTTAGATTCAGCACTCTTATTAATTTTCCGAGTTCTCCGCCGGTAATTGCTTTACCAACAGAGGTAATTTTAATGTAATTATACTTTAAAATTATCTTAACCAGATCTCCTCTCTTAACACTAACCTTATTCATCAAAAGATTTTCAACGATAACATTTCCCGGATTTACCGAATATTTTGCCTTTTTCCCTATCAAAAAGTTCGGATCTTTGACAAACTTATGATTTGAATAATTAACTTCTCTAATCTCCCATCTGATATCACTTAAACTTAGAATCTTTCCTCTCGGTATAAAATGCTTTGCAACAGGAACTTTTGCCCAAACCTTTACAAAAATCTGAGCAAACTTTTGCTCCACTATATTTTTATTTTTAACAAGCAAAACCTTTAAAAGAAAAGAGTTTGAAAACCCCTTTCCATATCTGATTATTTTAACAGCTTCTCCTTTAAAAGCTTTTATCTCAGGTATTTTCTGATATACTATTTTCAAAGAAGTTGCATAGGGAAACTGTTGCTTCACATACGCCTCTATTCTTTTTTTTAGATACAAATTATAAGTTTTTGCCCTCTTTTTAAGAATTAAAACTTCTTTGGGTCCTGTAACATTAAAGTGGTTTATTCCATAGTTTATAAGTTTCATATAAACTGTTTTCTTATCAATCTTATCGGGAAGATTTCCCTTTGAGATAAGAATATTTTCAACTTTCTCCTTTAAACTTTCATAGTTGCTGTAAACAGATGCAATATCCTTTAAATAAAGAACATTCCCTTTGGGAATAGTATTATATTTAAGCTGCACCAAAACATTGGCACTTAAAAAGGAGGTAATTATTAAAAATAAGATAAAAAATAATTTTCTTTTTTCCATCTTACCTTATCTTCCGAGATTAATTGCCCTGTTGAGCATTTCATCGGCAGTTCTAACAGATCTCGCATTTGTTTCATAGGCTCTCTGAGCAATAATCATCTCCACCAATTCCTCTACAATATCAACATTGGAAAGTTCCTGAAATCCCTGTGCAATTGTCCCGAAACCATCAAGCCCCGGTGTTCCGAGTATCGGATCTCCGGAAGAGGTTGTTTGTATAAAGAGATTTTTACCTATACTCTTCAAACCGGCAGGATTTATGAATTTTGCAAGCTGAATTGAACCTATTTGTGTTGCTGTTGTAGCTCCAGGACTTATAACGGAAACCGTTCCATCATTTCCTATTGTCACGCTTATTGCATCCGCAGGAATGTTCAAAGGCGGTTCAAGAGGGTATCCTTCGGGAGTGACAACTCTTCCGGTGGAATCCTTTGAAAAACTTCCGCTCCTCGTATAAGCAATACTTCCGTCAGGAAGTGTAACCTGAAAAAAACCATCCCCTTCTATAACCAAATCAAGAGGATTACCAGTGCGTTTAAAATTACCCTGAGAAAAAATCTTATTTATACCTATAACCCTTGAGCCGAGCCCGACCTGAATTCCCGTGGGAATCTCGGTATTAATCGTAGACTTTGCTCCGGGTTCCCTTATAGTATTGTAAAGCAAATCTTCAAACTCTGTCCTTGATTTTTTAAAACCCACAGTATTAACATTTGCAAGATTGTGGGAAATAACATCAATATTTAAAGCCTGAGCCTGCATCCCTGATGCAGCCGAAAAAAGACTTCTTAACATATCTCACCTCCTTTTTATGGTCTTCCAACCTCATCGGTTGTCTTTCTTGCTATATCAGTTAAAATTGTATCCATCACCCTTTGCTGAAATTCATACATTCTCGTGATTTTAACCATATCCACCATTGCATCAGCTATTGAAACATTTGATCTTTCAAGTGCACCTGATCTGATTTGAGGATCGGAAATCACAATTTCTTTCTGGTTAGGATCAGACATATAAAACACGGAGTTCCCCTCTTTTACCAATTTACTCTTATCATTAAAGTCCACTATCTTAATTGTATCCAAAAGCACCTGGTCAACATAAATATCTCCATTCTCACTGAAAGCTAAGTTTGCCTCTCCTTTGTTGGGAGGTATCATAATAGGCTTATTGGATTTTGACATAACCTCAAAGCCATTTTTATTCACTAAAACTCCTTTTGAATTCAGAAAAAACTCACCATCCCTTGTATATCTTATCCCATTCGGAGTTCTTATTGCAAAAAAGCCATTGGGATTTAAAATTGCAAGATCAAGTTTTCTTGAAGTTGTCTTAAGTGATCCGGGCTCAAAATCAATTGAAACTCCTCCGACTTTTGCCTGTCTGTTTAAGATATCATCAAAATTTTCTCCTTTTGCAGAAGGGTTTCTGAAATTTACAGTTTCAACACGAACCTTATCCTTCTTATAGGATGGAGTTGTAATATTGGCAAGATTGTTTGAAACAATATCAAGCATTCTAATTGTTGAAAGCATTCCGGATGCGGCAGTATAATATCCATTCCACATATCAAACCTCCGTAAACCAAACATCAAAAAGCGTACCAACCTCAAAAAGCTTTAATTAAAAGGTCTTTTGAAGGTAAAAAGTCAAAACAATGGCAATTGATGTCAAAATCCGGAAAATTTTTCCATCATTAATTTTAATAAAACAATACAAAAAATCATCAAATTATAATAGAATAAATTACTAAATTAATTGAAAATGTTTTATCATTTAAATACAAAATGAAGGGTGAAAATATGAAAAAAATAATTATTCTTGTTTCAGTATACCTTATATTAATAAGCTTTGCTTTTGCTGAAGAATATAGTTATATAAAAGACCCAAATCCTCTCGTTCAAAAAAAGATTGAAAAGTGGCAGGATTTGAAGTTCGGTCTTCTTATGCATTGGGGAACTTACAGTCAATGGGGGATTGTGGAATCATGGTCACTTGCTCCTGAAGATTACGGGTGGTGTAAAAGAGATAAAGGCAAAAATCCAAAAAACTATTTTGAATATAAAAAAGAGTATGAAAATTTGATTAAAACCTTTAATCCACATAAATTCAACCCTGAGAAGTGGGCAAAAGCTGCAAAGGATGCAGGAATGAAGTATATGATATTCACAACAAAACATCATGATGGATTCTGTATGTTTGATACTAAGTACACAGATTATAAAATAACTTCAAAAAACTGCCCTTTCAGCAAAAACAAAAGAGCAAATATAACAAAGGAACTTTTTAATGCTTTTAGGAAAGAGGAGCTATGGGTTGGTGCCTACTTTTCAAAACCTGACTGGCATTCCGAATACTACTGGAACCCATATTTTCCACCTTTTGACAGAAATGTCAACTATGATCCTGAAGTTTATCCTCAATTGTGGAATAAATTCGTCCGATTCACTCATAATCAAATAATGGAGCTTATGACAGAGTACGGAAAAGTTGATATTTTATGGCTTGATGGAGGATGGGTTCAGAAAAGGAGTAAAAAGGAGATTGAAAATTATTATAAGAATGCTTTTAAGGAATCCAAGACAGGTTTTATAAAACACAGAGAGGTATCTCAGGACATTAAAATGGATGAATTAGTTAAAAAAGTAAGAAAGGTTCAGCCTGATATAATAATTGTGGATAGAGCTGTAGCGGGAAAAAACCAAAATTATCTTACTCCGGAAAAGACTATACCTGAAGACATCATCCCCTACCCCTGGGAAACATGTATGCCAATGTCTCAAAGCTGGTCTTATGTAAAAAATCCGAAATATAAAACTCCTGAAGAATTAATTCACATTTTAATAGATATAGTTTCCAAAGGAGGAAATCTGCTTCTTAACATTGGACCATCACCCGAAGGTGAGTGGGATAAGAAAGCATATGAAAACCTTGAAGAGATAGGCAAATGGCTAAAAGAAAACGGAGAAGCGATATACGAAACAAGACCTTATAGAATTTACGGATATGAGAATATAAGATTTACGAAAAAGGGTGAGACACTTTATATTTTTTATTTGAAAAAGGATAAAAAGAAAACAAACAAAATATTAATAAAAAATACATTTAAAAAATCCGTCAAATTTTACACCTTAAAAGGAAAAAGGTTAAAAGCAAGCTTCGTTAAGAATAAAATAATAATTAGTATCCCATCTTTCGGATGGAAATACGCATTCGTTTTTAAAGCAAAACAATAGAAAACTTTAATTAAAAACAATCTCTTTTGATGACTTACTCTCTTTTCCATCAAATAATGTTTTTACTATTTACTTTCTTTTCGTATCTTTTTCCACTTTCAACCTTGTAAACCGGCTTTTAACATTAACCCTAAACACATATTGAGATTTTTCAAAATCATAGGAATAAACATTGTAGGAATATTTATCTTTCTCAGATGATTCAATGTCCCAGAATAAATAGTCAAATCTTTCTGAAAAAAGCAAAAACGGAGTTTCCGTGGAATAGCTTTTTAATATTATAGGGAATGGCAATTCACCCGCCGGAAAAATATTTATGAGAATAAATTGTGCAGCATTATCAGTAAATTTCCAAACAGAATTAAAAGAATAATATCCATTCATCTTTCCACCACAACCAAGATTAATGTGTATTAATTTCTCATTATTAGTTTCAATATATCCATCAACAATGGAAATGTGATCATAGTTAGTGTTACATCTAAGATTATAAAGTATAATCCTACCTTCCTTAAGTTCACTTTTTATTATATCAAACCAACTTTTATCATTGTAATCCGTTCTTTTTAAAAGCTCCATATTTTTTGAAAATCCGAAATTTTGAGTAAGTGCGGGAATAATCCGTGCATTCTCCCCTTTCGAAAAATTATAAAAATCTGTTTTTGCCGCAACTGTTGTATCATAAATCAATTGAGAAATTTCCTCTATTTCCTCAAGAGAGGAATAAATTTTTAAAACAAATGGCATTAAATCATAGTTATACAGATGATTAAAATCAGCTCTTATTATTTCCCCTCCTCTCAGTCTGTATTCAAAAGAGCCACTGCCTTTTTCAGGATATTTCCAGAATCTCATAAGCTGAGCAACTGCCACCCCTATGTGCCCTGCGGAAGCTTTTTCTCCTTTTACAACTGGCATCTTATTATTAAACGGAGGACAAACACCCCATTTGGTTTTGGTAAGAGGTAATATTTGTGATTCTCCCAGAGTCTTTTTATCTCTTTCTTCCAAAATCATTTTCCTATTTTTCTCCATAAATCTCAAAAAAACTGATTCATCAAAACCACTTCCTCTGTCAGAAATAAAAACAATCTTTTTCCCGGAAATAAGAATTTGTCTTCCGTCAGAAAGCAAAAATAAATCACCTATTTTCCCATTTATATCTGAAATTTCCTGATAACCCACAATTTTTTCATTTGAAAATTTGACCGCAATTTCCATTTCTTTATTTATATCAGCATAAACAAGGGTAAGAAAAGTTAAACTCACTAAAAAAAACAACAAAATCCTTTTCATGAAAACCTCCAAAACAATTATAACATATTTCCTACTAATTTGATAGGTTTTTATAACAAACTGCAAATGCCTTAAAAAACTGTTTCAAACCTTTTTACCTGAAAATAATTCCCTCTTTTAAAGGATCAAATAAGAGGAAAAAATTCATATCTGTGTATTCAATCTCTTTAATTCACAAGATTATTTTATAAAATTTAGCTTTCTTTAAAGATTTTTAAATATAAAATTCGTTAGAGTTTCAAAAACATGTCTTGTTGTATTTTTCCCTTCGTAAATTCCGTGACTTCTGTTCGGATAAATCATAAGAGAGAAAAGTTTATTGTTTTTAACAAGCTCATTTATAAGAGCATAGGCTCCTTGAACATGAACATTATCATCTCCCGTACCATGAACAATCAAAAGCTTTGCCTTAAGATTTTTTGCAAAGGTTATGGGAGATGAGTTCTTGTATGCCTCCGGGTCATCCTGAGGAAGCCCCATATACCTTTCCTGATAGATGGTATCATAGTATCTTATGTCAGGAACAGGGGCAACAGCCATTCCCATCTTATAAAGTTCAGGATACCTGAATACCATATTAAGGGTCATTGAGCCTCCTCCGCTCCATCCCCAGATGCCTATCCTTTTAGGATCTATATAAGGTCTCTCTTTCAAAAGCTTTTTAAGAGCTTTTGCCTGATCAGAGGATGAAATAATCCCTATTTTTTTATAGATTGATTTTCTCCACTCCCTTCCTCTCGGAGCAGGTGTACCCCGATTGTCAATACTCATTATTATATAACCCTTTTGAGTAAGGTAAAGGTTCCAGAGATAACTTCTACCTCTCCATGCATCTAAAACAGTTTGACCGGCAGGCTCCCCGTAAATATAAAAAAGCACAGGATACTTTTTTGAAGGGTCAAAATTGTAAGGCTTCATACAGTATCCGTCAAGCTTCACTCCATTTCCTATGTCAACTCTGAAAAATTCAACAGGTTTTCTCTTTAACCCCATAATCTTTTCTTTTAACTTTTTATTGCTAACAACCACCTTCACCAATTTATGGGAAGGTAATTTTATTATTTCGGTAATAGAGGGAGTTTCAAAGTTTGAGTATGTGTGAAATGCATATCTTGCATTTTTTGATATATTGTAATAGTTCATCCCTTTGTACTTCAAAGGAGTAATTCTTTTAAAACCACCTTTACCATCAAGTCTAACAGAGTAAAGGTATCTTCTCACAGAATCAGAAGGAGATGCTATAAAGTAAACAAGCCCTCTTTTTTCATCAATCTTTGAAAGAGATATCACATCATAATTTCCCATTGTAATTTTTCTCATATTTCCCTTCAAATCAACTCTGTAAATGTGCCTGAAACCATCCCTTTCGCTTATCCATAAAAATTCCCTGCCTTTGTTTATCCAGTTGATATTTTTAACCACCTCAACCCATGCCTTATCCTTTTCCTCAAGAATTTTGCTTAATTTTCCGCTTGCGATATCATATATCATCAACTTATCATCATTTTGCAATCTGTTTAAATACTGAAAGATTATTTTATTTTGTCCCTTTACCCAATCCATCTGAGGGATATAATTGTTTGAAGGATCTCCCTTAAGTTTAATCCAGTTTATTTTCTTTGTGAAAATATTCACATACCCTATTCTGCACTTTGAATTTGTCTGTCCGGCTTTAGGATATGGAATCGGCTTTAATACGGGATAGAGCTTTGAAGTATAATCAATAAGATAGTAAATAGGCACCTTGCTCTGATCCAACTGCCAGAAAGCAATGTACTTCCCGTCAGGGCTCCATCTGAAACCATCTCTTAGCCCGAATTCCTCCTCATAAACCCAATCAAATGTCCCGTTTATTATGTTTTTGGAACCATCAAATGTGAGCTGCTCTGTTTTCCCTGTATTCAAATCCTCAACATATATATTGTTTTCCCTGACATAAGCGACTTTGTTTCCGGATGGTGAAAATTTTGCAAACATAAGTGTGGATGGTTTTGCATCTTTACCTATTTTAATAAGTTTTTTTGTTTTCAAATCATATACCCAATAATCACCTCTTGTGTTTCTTCTCCATACCCTCTTTGAGTTTGTGTATATGAGAATTTTCCTTTTATCCTTTGACCAGTAGTAATCGTTAATTCTCAAAGGCTTTTTTTCTCCGGAAGGTATAAGATTTTTTGCGAAAACGAGAACCTTTTCCTTTCCATTTATGTACCTTAAAATTATGCTCTGACCCTTATCCTTTTTTGAATACTTAACAATTGCATACCCTTTGTCTCCGTAAAACCATTTAAAAGGAATATGCCTTTCGGATTTGAACTCGGATGAATGAAATATTCTATCAAGAGTGAGAAGTGATTTATCCTTGACACTCCTGTTTTCAGCGGAAAACAAAAATCCCGATAATACGGCAAAACTTATTAAAATCGCAAGGGTTTTCCTTCTCATCATTTATCTCCTCAATTTCCACAGTTCATTTTAAACATAGGATCCCAAGGGGGGAGCACAACAGGTTTTTGTTCTAAAACATTGAGTATTTTTTTGGGAACAAACTTTTTGTTTATGACAACCTCAAAAACATAAGGCTCAAACCATTCATCCTTCATCACTAAGAAACCATTTCTTCCGGATTTTGCTCCCCAGCTGTTTTCAATAAGCCATTTTACAGGCTTTCCATTCTGAATATCAACTGCAGTGAGAACCATTGCATGGGTTGGAATACTCTGTCTGTACAAAACTCTCTCCTTCTTACTCATATTAAAATCCACTTTAAGGAGTGATTCATAATCGTGAACTTGAGGAAGCAAAAATCCCTTCTTTCCGTCAAACTCTTTTCCGACATCACAGCCAAACCACACAGGCTCACCTGAAATTATACTCTTCATCGCAAGATTTTTTAATTCCTCTATCGGCAAATTAACAAAAGTCATATCTTTCCTATCAGCCATATCCTTATCATACTTAATTGCATAAAGTTTCCAGTAGGCTCTATGAGGAGCATTGTAGAGCATTACATAATCATTGAGGTCCAATCCTATAAATTCCTTATAAAAGCTCTGAGGAGTATATTTTTTCAAAGGTGAGAGCTTTTTGTCGGATGTTTCGTACCTGTATTCAAACTCCTGAGGAGGAATCCCCAAAAAGTAAACCAATAATCTGTAAACATCCTTTAACATTTCAACCTTTGTTTTCTCAATCTTTTTCTTACTTGTGCCACTGTTCACGAGTTTTCTCAAAACCACGGCATCCTTTCTCAAAAGCTTTGACAAAAGTCTGTTCATCGTTCGTGAATTGCTTGAATTATAAGTTTCGGGCATAATCTCTTTTGGCA
Source organism: uncultured Clostridia bacterium (assembly GCA_964634755.1). GTDB lineage: Bacteria > Acidobacteriota > Aminicenantia > JAMOAD01 > JAMOAD01 > JALXDT01. The sequence continues at coordinate 782 of CAZWJH010000016.1, read as the reverse complement.
CAACTCCGTACTTATCAACGAGAGCTACAACCATATTCCACTGTCCTCCGTCGGGGATGGGATTTTTAAGCCAGTAATCCACCTCTCTGCTTAAAAGAGGCTTTTTTGCTGTTTCAATAATTCCTTCCAAAAATAGATTTGCTTTTTCAAGCTTATCATAAAACATACCGTAATTCTGGGAAAGCTCAAATTTATTAAGTTTAAACTTTTTTATAACATGAAACCTCAAAACATTGTATCCTGCAAACATCCAGCATCTTCCGGTGCTTTTCTGATTTGTTATTCCTTTGATGTCAACCTTATTTGAAAAGTGAAAGTCATAAAACTTTTTGATTACTTCGGTATTCTTAACAAGGATGGAAGGGTTATTGTTTGAAATTGCATTTAATCTTACCTTAAAATCCGGATCATCGGGATTAATTGAATTTCTTAGCTCCTTCAGAACATCTTTCGAAATACCTTTTCCCGATGAAAATGCAAAATTAAAAACAAAAGCAAAAACAAAGAGAAAAACAAAGAATTTAAAAAGCCCTTTTTTCATAAAACACCTCCTTTTAAATATAAAAAGATTATACCCATTCCAATTACGGGTCAATACTTTAAATACGGTAAAAAAGAGTCTTTGTTTTGGAGATTTTCAAAAAAGACGGGACAAAAAAGCATCCAAGATTTCGAGCTCTTATAAAGCTGAGCAGCAGAGCAGCTGAACAGCCTAACAGCTTCAAGGGCAGCTCTCAGCAAAATATGTCTTATCCGTTTTTTAGCTTATCTATCATTGAAAA
>CAZWJH010000015.1:0-37336 GCA_964634755.1 uncultured Clostridia bacterium | reverse complement strand
TATATTTTATTAACATAAAATATAATAAACTAATTTATCGTAGGAGGAAAAAATGCCAGAAATAATAGAGCTTAGTAAAATAAAAGTTGAGGAATTTCCCTCCTTACCGGAGTTTAAATTGGAGCCTTTGTACGAAGGCATTTTGAGAGAACTCCACCTTGAAATGGGCTATAAGAGAGTCTTATACCTATTCTCTCCATTCTATGCCATTCTCTATCCCGAACAAATTGCATCTGAAGTGGAAGACTTTGTCTCTAACAAAACTGAGCTACTTGATTACCTTAAACAATTTTTAATAAAGAGTTTGGTAAAATACTCTTTTTTAGCAGAAGCTCATAGCTATTACATAGAGCAGAACGAATATACAATAATAGCAAGATTCAGGGAAAAAGACAGCAAAAACCTAAAATATGAAATCAAATATTACACAAACAGCCCTGACAATATAGTAAGTTATTATGAGGATAAAATATACATCGGAAGAGATTTTGTTAAATTAAATGAATTTAAAAGAAGCAAGTGCGGTTTGACAGATCATATTGAGTCAATTCCTTTTGAAATTAATAGACTTTTTGAAAAAGCAAAATCAAAGCTTCATGAAAAAAACAAAGAAATATCAAATTATCTTGAAGATATAAAATCCATAGGAAAGGAATTTTATGAAAGTGGAAAGATGTTTTTAAGCACACTGCCAGAAACTTTAATTTTTGAAGAGTTAGAAGATGAAAAACTTTTAAAAGAAATTTCCCTAAACACGCGAAAAATGAAACACAGACTTTTAGAAATAAGAGAGGATTTAAATGAACTTTCCTCCCTATTAAGAAAAAAAGAGGAATTTGATTTTGTAAGATATATAGTTAAATTTAGAACAGATGTGGTAAATCTCATCAATTATTTTAATTTTAAAATAATAGGGCAAGTGGTTGAAAGAATTTCAAGATTTGGCTAATTGGACTTTTGGGTAATTTTCTCTTATAATAAAAGAGATGAGAATTCTTTTTGTAAGCAAAAATGAAAAACTTATTGATAATATAATAAAAAAATTGCCAGATGATATCTCAATAAATTATTTTAAAAAAATAGAGGAAATAAAAGAAGATGAAAGTAACTTTGATATATCTGTTATAGAAATTAATAAGGAAGTAGAAAACAGTTTAAATAAAAAAGAGGAAATAATTGAAAACTTAAAAAGGCAGTCCCTAGTCATTGGAATTGAGAATTCTTATGAGGTCAATAATTCCAAAAACATAAAAGCTTATTTTGATAAAATCTTAATATTGGAAGAGGAAGTGGAGCTTATAAGAGAATTATTGGAAATAGTAAAGGATTTCAAAGATGAAGAGAGTCTTTCATACAAATCTTTTTTAATAAGGAAATTCAAAGAACTTGGAATAATTGGGACATCCAATTCAATGACAGAAGTCTACAAACAGGTGGAAAAAGTCTCCCCTTTATCCGTGACTGTCTTGCTAATAGGAGAAAGTGGCACTGGAAAAGAGCTTTTTGCGAAAGCAATTCACATATTATCTCCACGAAGGGGAAAACCTTTTATACCTATTCATTGTGGAGCAATTCCCGAAAATCTACTCGAGGATGAACTGTTTGGACACACAAAAGGTTCATTCACGGGAGCAATAAATGATAAACCGGGGAAATTCGAAGCAGCTGATGGAGGTTCTATTTTTCTTGATGAAATAAGTACAATGAGTCAGCATCTACAAGTAAAACTTCTGAGAGTCTTGCAGGAAAAGGAAGTCTCAAGCATCGGAAGTAATACTATAAAAAAAGTTGATGTTAGAATAATATCAGCCTCAAATCAGGATTTAAAAAAACTCGTAGAAAAAGGGGAATTCAGGGAAGATCTTTTTTATAGATTAAATGTATTCCCAATAAAGATTCCTCCATTAAGAGAAAGAAAAGAGGATATACCTAAAATAGCAAACTTTTTTATTAAAAAATTCTGTAAAGAGGAAAATTTAAAGAGCAAGCAAATTTCTTTTACTACCCTAAATATTTTAAAAAACTATTCATTTCCGGGGAACACTAGAGAACTTGAGAACATTATAATAGGAGCTATCGTTAATTCGGGGAATAGAAATGTGCTACTACCATCTGATATTCCTGCTTTCGTTAGAGAAGAGGCGGAAAAAAGAAAATCCGAGGGAAACTTTGAAAAAATAGAGATAGACGAGAATTTTTCTCTCCAATCTTTTGTCAAAGAGATGGAGAAAAAGATAATTTTACAAAGTCTTGAAAAAACCAACTGGAATAAAAAACGAGCGGCAGAGCTGTTAAACATAAAGAGAACAACTCTTATAGAGAAGATAAAAAAACTTAACATAGAGAAAGCTTGACAAAGAAATAGTAAAGTGTTAAAAATATTTGGAGGTATTAATGGAAGAGAAAAGAAAATTCAAAAGACTTCCAAAAAAGTCAAAACTTTTATATAAAGTTTTAAAATATTCACCGGAAGGAAATGATTTAAAAGAGGCTCAATATAAAGATGTTGGAGGAGGAGGAATTCTTTTTGAAACAGACCAATTAATACCGATTGGCACAGTCCTAAAGATAGAATTTGATCTTCAGGGATGGCACAAATACTACCCTGGTTTTTTTAAATTTGATCAAACCTCAATATCAAAACCAATTACTGTTGTAGCACAAGTGGTAAGAGTTGAAGAAGTGGAAAAGAATAAAAAATATGAAATTGGAGTTAAATTCGTAAACATAGATGAAAGCTACAGAGAGGGAATCATAAATTTCATTGAAGCCAATTTTGGCAAAAAGGAGGGTTGATGAATAAAAACTTAAAGGACCTCGCAAAAGATGAAAACTCTGTGGTAGAAGATACAGTATTTCAGGTAGTGGGATTTAAGTTGGGGGAAGAGGAGTTCGTAATTGATATTCTAAAAGTTCAGGAAATTATTAAAATGATTGACATTACACCTGTTCCAAATGCTCCTTATTATGTAAACGGAGTGATAAATTTACGAGGAAAGGTAATACCTGTTGTATCATTAAGAAAAAGGTTTGGTTTTGAAGAAAAGGAGATTGATAATTTTACAAGAATAATTGTTGTTGAAATTGATAAAAAATTAGTAGGATTTATAGTTGATAGAGTGACTGAGGTTTTAAGGATACCGGGTCCATCAATAGAACCACCTCCTCCTCTTGTAAGTAAGGTTGGTTCAGAATACTTAAAAGGAGTGGGAAAAATTGGTGACAGACTACTTATAATATTAGAAATAGAGAAAATCCTTTCAACTGAAGAGAAAAAAGCTTTAGATAATTCATTATAGGAGGAGAAAAGATGAAATTTTTAGTTGTTGATGATTCTTTAACTATGAGAAGAATAATAAAAAACAGTTTGGCTAAAATTGGCTATACAGATGTCGCAGAAGCAGGCGATGGAGTGGAAGGTTTAGAAGAATTTGAAAAGGGAGGTATAAGTTTAATCCTAACAGACTGGAACATGCCAGAAATGGACGGAATGACATTTGTGACGAAAGTTAGAGAAAAAGATCCCAATATACCAATTCTTATGATAACAACGAATGCAGCAAAAGAAGATGTTTTAGAGGCTTTTAAAGCAGGTGTCAGTGACTATATTGTTAAACCTTTTACGCCCGAAGTTTTAAAAGAAAAAATAGATAATGTCTTAAAAGGTTGAGAAAACTCATAAGATATTTTTTTTTTGGTTCAGTTTAGCTCTTTTAAGTGGAGCAATTTCTTCACAATTTAATAAATTTCTTTATAAATTAGAAAACTCAGGGAGCCTTTTCTTTCAATTCAAACAAAAAATGGTTTCAAAAGATGATAATTCAGTAATTCAAGAAAGGGGAAAAGTTTATTATTTAAATGGGAAATGGAGATGGGATTATTTGGGAGATGAGAGAAGAATATATATAATAAAAAATGAAAAGGTTTATCAAATTTCAGAGGATGGAAAAGAAGAGATAAATATAAACAAAGAAGATTTTAATAATAGTATTTTAAGTATCTTAAAAAAACCTCTTGAGTTTTTTAAAAAAAGAAAAAGTACAAGCATTGGGGATAAAATTGTTGTTTATGGCGGAGAAGATGAAAAATTTTCTCGAGTAATAATTAATTTTAAAAACAAGAAGTTAGAGAAAATTACTGTTTTTGACATAGAAGGAAATATCATTGAATTTAAAATACAAAACATCACTTTTAAACCAAAATTTTCTGAAAATATTTTTGATATAACAAAATTGGAATGATATCGTAATAATAATGTTAGAAAATGAAAAAGAAATTTTGGAAAGATGTCTTAAAGGAGATAGGAAGGCTATGGAAACACTTGTAATAGCTTATCAAAAACCAATATATAATTACTTTTACAGAAATCTAAAGGATACTGAAATTGCATCAGAGCTAACACAGGATATTTTTTTAAAAGTTTTCTCCAATCTTCAAAAATACAATTTTTCTTATAAATTTAGCACCTGGATATTTGCTCTTTCTCACAATTATTTAATAGATTACTACCGTAAAAAAAAGAGTATCAGCTTTTCAACCTACAGTTATGACAATAGCTCCACCCCTGATTTTCCGGATAATAAGCATAAATCAAAAGAAGATGAATTAATAGAAGAAGAATTAAAAAATAGTGTATGGAAAGCAGTGGAAAAGTTACCGGAAGAGTATAAAGAGCTCATAATACTCAGATACGTAAACGGACTCAAATACGAAGAAATTTCAGAGATTTTGGAAATACCCATGGGCACCTTGAAAAACAAAATTTTCAGAGCAAAAAAAAGATTAATTGCAATATTAAAAGAGAGTAAAAAATGAAGGAAAAACACTTAAATGAAGAAGAAATTTCGCTCTTTCTTGAAAATGATATAGATGAAAAGAGAGCGAATGAGATAAAAGAGCATCTCAAATATTGTGAAGAGTGTAAAGCAAAGATGTTAGAGATAAAAAAAGTAGAAGAAATTTTAAGCGAACCTCCGCTCTTGGAACCTCCTCCCTCTTTGCTTAATACCATAATGGAAAAAGTCGCAAGAAAAAGAATAAAACTGGAGGAACTCTTTATTTCCATTTTTATTGGCTTTTTAGGCCTTTTTGCAACCCTTTTTTATCTTATTTATACAAAAGGCACAAATTTTGTCATAAACATGCTTATAAAAAAGATAAACATCACATTTTTTATAAAAAATGGTATATCAAATTTTGGAGAACTGCTTTCTGTTATGAAAAAACTTTTTTATATAATTTTAAAGCTCCCAACTAAAAACATAACACCAAACCTTTTATATTTGAGGATAGCTGAAATTATTATTTTAACTATTGTTTTAATAGGGATAAGTCTATGGAAAAAAGATGTGGTCCTAAAAAAGAGGAAAAGATGAAAAAGATAGGAACAGTATTAATAATAATCGTATTTCTTTTTTTACTTCCTTCTACCTCCCTACCAATGAATAAAAAAGTTTCATCATATAAAGATGACATAATAAGGTTCGGAGGTGATTGGGATTTAAAAGGAGTTTTTGAAAAAGACATCTTGATATTTAATGGGAAAATAAAATTATCCGGAGAAGTTAAAGGAGATGTTATTATACTGTGGTCAAATTTTGAACTTAAGAAAGGAACAACAATAGATGGCGATCTTATCTTAATATCAAGTAAATTTAAAAGAGAAGAAAATACTTTTATTAAAGGGAAAATAATAAAGTATGGTTCATTAAAAGAATTGAAAAAGATAGCAAGGATAAAATTGGGGAATTCCACGACTCCTTTGACTTTTTCTTTCTTTTTATCCTTCTTCTTCTGGTATGTATTTATATTGGTTATTTATGCCTTAATCCCTGCGAAAATTGAAAAACTTTCTGAAACCATTAAAGAAAAAACTTTAAAAAGCTTTTTATGGGGTATTGTCTTTTACATCATTATAATTATATTAGTTCTTATCTTTGCTATACTAAGTCTTTTTATTATAGGAATTCCATTCCTAATTCTTTTAGGTTTATTCATAATAATTTTAAAGGGGATAGGAAGAGCTGCGATAAGTTTTCTTTTAGGGAGCTCCTTTTCAAGTTCATTGAATTTTAAGAACATCCCATCTGCTCTAATTTTGATCATAGGCTTGTTAATTATTATGCTACTTAAAATAATTCCCATCGCCGGTGGAATTTTACTTCTCATTCTCGATTCAATTGCATTCGGTTCCATTTTATTATATAAGTGTAAAAACTGCTAACAAAATCCAATCAAAAATTATAATCTTGACGAAAACCAATTAAAATGTTATTTTAATTTTTGTAAAATGGAGGAAAACAAATGGCATTAATAAACTATCCTTTAAAAGAAATGACAATTAAAATAGTCTATTATGGGCCGGGTCTATCGGGAAAAACAACAAGTCTAAAATACATTTACAACAAATTACCTGATAAAAAGAAAGGAAAGATAGTTACACTTTCAACAGAAGGGGATCGTACCTTTTTCTTTGATTTTTTGCCAATATCAGCAGGTAAAATAGGGAATTTCAATACAAGAATACAGCTTTACACGGTCCCCGGTCAGGTTTTTTATGAAAGAATAAGAAGAATGGTTTTACAGGGTACAGATGGCGTGGTATTTGTGGCAGACTCGCAAGAAAGTGCCTTGGAAGCAAACAAAGAAAGTTTAAATAGCTTGTATAAAAATTTAAAAGTAAACAATATTGAAGTAGATAAGATTCCTATTATTTTTGCCTATAATAAAAGAGATCTTCCTAATATTCTTCCTGTCTCAGTGTTAAACAAGGAACTAAACCCAAATAATTATCCTTTTTTTGAAACATCCGCAATAACAGGTAAAGAAGTTATGGAAACACTGTATAAAGCAGTGGAACTAACATTTAACAGTGTAAAGGATAGATATAAATTCCAATCAGAAAGCGAAAGAGAAGAAACTATAATTTTCACAGGAGATGATATTTCTAAGGAAGGAATTGTTAAAGAATCTCCAAAAGAAGAAAAGAAAACCCCTCCATCTGCTGATTTCGGAGCCCATGATGAACCAACAATTAATATTGATGAAATAGACGAAATTTCTCCAATGGATGAATTTGATATCGAGCTTGATGATTCTGACATTGAAGAAGCAAAAAGAATTCTTGAAGATGAGCAAAAAGTAGAGAAAAAAGATGAAGATAATTTTGGTGAAGTTCTTAATGAAGAATTTGAAAAAGAAGAAGACACGAGTGAAAGTGAAATTAATTTAGGAAATACTCTTATACCGGATAGTAAAGAAATAATAAAAGACGAAGAAGAACCAATTGAAATAGATAAAATATCCGAGTTAGCAGAAGAATTTGAGAATGAAGAAGAAATCTTAACTGAAATTTCACCTGTAGAAAAGGTAGAAAGCGTATCTATTTCCAAAGATGATATAAAAGTAGAACTAATAAATAAAATAACAGTAAAAAATAATCAAATCATAATCCCAATTAAGATTTCCGTAAAAGATGTTAAAAAAAGAGTAGAAATAAAACTAAACCTATCCTTAAATTAAAAATTTATGATTTTAAAGGAACTCTTCACATCAGAAATAAAAGAATGTGATAATAGGATTTCCTCAGATTTCATTTCAGACGAATTCAAAGATAGCATCAAAAAATTCGGTATTATTAACCCTGTAAAAGTAATAGAAAAAAATAATGGATATTTGCTTTTTTCAGGATTTAAAAGATTGGATGCTGCTAAAAACACTTTAGATACAATCCCCGCTATTATTTATCCAGATACGATTCCATTTTGCGAGAGACTTATAATAAATATTAAAGAAAACATGGCAGAAAGAAAATTAACTCTTTTTGAAAAAATAAGCATCTTAAAAAAGATAAAAGAAAAAAATTGTAATCTAAAAGAACTACATCTTTTAGATTCTCTTTTCAATGATGAAAAGCTCGAGAAAATAGTTAATTATAATTTTCCTGAGATATTTTACACATATTTTGCAAAGAATGAATTTGACAAAAAAGGAGCATTTATCTTAACTTTTTTTAACAGTGATGAACTCTCTTTTTTATCCTTCCTTTTCGAGAAAATTCACTTAACCAAATCTGAAAAATACATATTGTCTGACCTTTTTTTGAGAGCAAAGGAAAAAGGTAAGAATATAAAAAACATTCTTACTTCAAAAGATACAAACAAAAAGGAATTATTTAAAAAATTGAAAGAAATTGTTTTTCCTTTAACTTCAGAACTTAATAAAAAAACTGATTATCTTAATAAAAAAATAAAAGGGGGGAAATTAATAACATACCCTTACTTTGAAAAACCTACCATTAAACTTGAAATTGAATTCAGGGGGGGGGCAGAGCTAAAAAAAAGGTTAAAAAATATTCTAAACTCTATTGAAGAATTAAATGGAAGCTGGTATGAAGATTGATACTATTTTTGTCTCAAAATCAGCTCTCAATTTTCCCTTAACGAAAGAAATATTAAAAGAAAGAGAATACAAAATTTCTAATTTAGAAGAGATAAGAGCTTTGTTAAAAGAAAAAAAAATTAAACGAGAAAGAACTCTTTTTATCTCAACCTTCCCCGGAAATTTCATAAAAGATTGTCCCTGTACTCCGGGCTATGTATCCTGCGGATATAAGAATATCAATTTTGCATACAATTGCCCTTTAAATTGTTCATACTGTATTTTACAGGAATATCTTACATATCCTGTTCTAACTCTTTTTGTAAACATAGATAAATTAAAAGAAGAATTAACAGAATACAGAAAAAGTCATGATTATATAAGAATTGGAACCGGAGAGCTTACAGATTCATTAATCTGGGAAAAGCTTTATCCCTTTTCCAGATGGTTCATCTCACTTTTTGAGGATTTTGAAGATATAATATTCGAATTCAAAACGAAAACAGATTACATAGAAAATTTTCCAATTCTTAAAAATAATAAAAATATCTTAGTCTCATTTTCAATAAACCCACCTAAATTAAAAAAAGAGGAACTTTTCTCTCCCATCCCTAAAAAAAGAATGAAAGCTATGAAAAAACTTTCGGAAATAGGATATGGTATAGGAATACACTTTGACCCTATTATTTATTACAATCAGTGGAAAGAAGGTTATGAAAGACTCATAAAAGAACTTTTCAAACACATTACACCCAAAAAAATAGGCTGGATTAGCCTTGGCTCATTAAGATTTACAAAAGAGCTCAGATGGGAAATAAAAAAGAATCATCCTCAATCAGAACTTCTTAAAGGTGAACTTATAGAAGGCTTTGATAAAAAATACAGATACCCCTATTTTTTAAGAGCAGAGTTTTATTCACAGATAATCAAATATCTAAAAAAATATGGTTCCAATGATCTTCCACTTTACTTTTGCATGGAAAGCGAAGAAATGTGGAAAGAACATTTTGATTTAGAGCCCAATACTTTTACTATTAACAAATATCTTTATGAAAAAGCAAAATTAGCTATTTTGTATAAAATTTAAACCTTAATATCAACCGCTCTTGAATTGGTATCAATTCTTTCTTCAAAGAATTCTTCAAACTCTTTTCGAGAAACATTAAAATTTGCCATAATTGATTCAAAATAAGGAGAAAGTTTTTTCTTTAAATCATCCACTTCTTTTTTAAGGAATTCCTTTGATTTTTCATTTTCAGATAAAAAATCTATTCTGAGGACTTTACCAACTTTTTTTAAATTCACTATAACTTTCCCCAAATTACTCATATTCAAAAGTAAAGATACTTTATCTAACTTAAAATTCCCCGATTTTTCATCCTTTTTGTAATCCACTTTAGCAAAATCAACTTTACTATTAAATGATGAAAATATAGGAATAATAAAACTTGTTATATTAATGGATGGGTTTTGCAAAGAAGCATCTTTTATGGAAAGATTATGATTTTTTATTACTTCAACAGATTTTACAAAATTCTCAACACTCTCTTTAAGAGATTTTGGAATCTTATTATCACTTTTTATCTTTTCTAAAAAACTATTTTTAAAAAATTCCAGATCATCTTTTTCATAAAAAATACTCTTAATTTTATCTGTATTCTCCTTCATTAAATTTTCAATTGCCTCTTTCACAGTTGTTTCGGATAATTTAGTTCCACCCTCCCGCGACAACTCTGAGAGAAAGAACTTAATCAATTTTGCAATCGCTTTTTCACTTCTCGAATTAAGAAAAGCAGAAATTTTCTCGGAAACAATAAGTGAACTATTCTCCGAAACTGGATTTATAAAAAACCTTTTTGTTAATCTTTCTAAATTTTCAAATTCCCCTGAATTAATAACTTTACTTAAATTTTCAAAATTTTCTGCCATTTCTTTTGCAATATTCACTGTTCTTGAAATCTCCTTCATAACTTTAATCATTTTACTGTTAAGCTCTGATTCTTTTACAAGTTCAAATTTTATTACATCTCCCTTTTCAGCAACTTTTAAGGTAAGTTCTTCTCCCATATTCACTTTAAACTTCATTCTCGCTCTAATTCTAAATCCCTTCATATCAAGAAGATACTCTTCCCCTTTTACACTCAAAACTTTAGCCCTAACTTTATCTCCAACTTTAAGAGCTTTTATATTAAAAAGAGTTTTCTCAAGCTCCGATATTCTTATTTTTACTTCAAGGGGAAGCTCTTTTACTACTATCCTCATCCTTTTACAACCAAAAGAGGCCTTAATTTTGCAACTTTAGCAGAAATCCCGGCTTTTTCTATAGTATCCACAACAAGAGATACATCCTTGTAAGCTTCTGGCATCTCCTCCATTATTGTTCTTCTGCTGTCTGATCTTACATAGATTCCTTTTGCCTTAAGTTCCTTCTCTATTGACCTTCCCTTTGCTTTCTTAATAGCTTTATGTCTTGAAAGGACTCTTCCGGCACCATGACAGGAAGTTCCAAAACTCTCTTCCATCGCCTTTTGTGTACCTGTTAAAACATAGGAGTACCTACCCATATCACCCGGAATTAATACAGGTTGTCCAATCTCTCTGTAAACTTCCGGAATATCGGGGTGCCCCGGAGGAAATGCCCTTGTTGCACCTTTTCTATGAACAGCAAGTAATCTCCTTTTACCATTAACCACATGTTCTTCTCTTTTTACAATATTGTGAGCATGATCGTAAACTAAATTCATACCTAATTTTTCAAAGGATACCGTGAAGACCTTTTCAAAACTCTCTCTAACCCAATGCATTATAACCTGTCTGTTTACCCATGCAAAGTTAGCCGCACATGCCATTGCCTTTAAATAATCCTGACCTTCTTTTGACTGAATAGGAGCACAAGCAAGCTCTTTATCAGGGAGTTTAATATTATATTTTTTAACAGCTAACTCCATTTCATCAAGATAATCAGAAGCCACCTGATGTCCAAATCCTCTTGAGCCCGTGTGAATCATAACTGTGACCTTGCCTTTCTCAAGCCCCATTGTTTTAGCTTTTTGCTCATCAAACACCTCTTCAACTATCTGAACTTCGAGAAAGTGATTTCCCGAGCCAAGAGTACCTATCTGCTTTTTCCCCCTTTCAAAAGCTCTTTTACTGATTCTTGATGGATCAGCGCCTTCTAATCTTCCGAAAGATTCTGTTCTTTCAAGGTCAAGTTCTGTACCGAATCCATTCTCAACAGCCCACCTGCTACCTTTCACCATTAGCTCTTCAAGCTGAGAGTTGGAAAGATTTAATTTCCCAGTGGAACCAACTCCAGAAGGTATATTCTTAAATAGAATACTTAAAAGTGAATCTTTAACCTTTAAAACATCCCTTTCCTCAAGGTCTGTTTTTAATAAACGCACACCACAGTTTATGTCATACCCAACCCCACCGGGAGAAACAATTCCTTCATACCAATCGGTAGCAATGACACCACCTATTGGAAGCCCATAACCATAGTGTATATCCGGCATTGCAATTGAAGCTCTTACTATTCCGGTTAAGGTGGAAGCATTAACCACCTGTCTTATAACATCTTCTTCAAAAGCTGTTTTAAATAATTTCTCTGTCATAAAAATCCAGCCAGGAACTCTCATATCAGGAAAACTTCCGACAGGAATCTCATATTTGTATTCACTAATTTTCTTTAATTTTTCAATCAATCCTCTCCTCCTTTAAAATTCTACATTAAGAAAATTATTATTTCAAATGAGGAATAAAAGAATCAGAAAAAAGGGCAAAGGGGTAGAGTATAAGCCGAATTCTGTCTTGAGAGATCATTAATCTCGGGTTATGGTTACCCATAACCTCAAGCGGCTTACCCGGGATATCGGGCGGGCAACCCTTGGCATCCCTGTTTAGCCTTGCTCCGGGTGGGGTTTACCGTGCCTCCGATATTACTACCGGAGCGGTGAGCTCTTACCTCACCTTTTCACCCTTGCTCCCGCATACAACGGGGGCGGTTTGTTTTCTGTGGCACTTTCCTTTCCGATAGCAAAAAACTACCGGAACCCCGCGTTACGAGGCACCCTGCTCTGTGGAGTTCGGACTTTCCTCCTCCGCATCTTGCGGAAGCGATCTCTCCTCTACCCCTTTGCTCTTTATTCCCAGGTCTTTAATTTTCTTCATAAGATTAACCCGAGACATTCCAATCTCTCTCGCGGTTTTTGCCACATTCCAATTGTAAAAGTTCAATTTTTGCTCTATGAATCTTCTTTCAGCTTCCTGAATAAAGCTTTTGTAATTTTTAAAATTCTTTGGCTGAGGAAGACTAAATGTTTCATCTTCAAATATATTAAAAACACTTTCAAGTTTGACAACTCTCTCAGGGATAAAAACATAAACCCTCTCTACAAAATTTCTAAGCTCTCTTACATTCCCTTTCCACTCTCTTGCCTTCAGATAATCAATCAGCTTTTGCTCAAATCTTTTTATTTCAATCCCCATTTCATAAGCAAATCGCTTAGAAAAAAACTCAATTAAGACAGGGATATCTTCTTTCCTTTCCCTTAAAGGAGAAACTTTCAAAACAACCACATTTAATCTAAAGTAAAGATCTTCTCTAAATCTTCCCTTGTTTATTTCTTTTAAAAGATCTTTGTTTGTAGCTGCTAAAACTCTTACATCAACATTTTCCGTTTTATTTTCTCCTATTCTCTGAATTTCACCATTCTCAATTACTCTTAAAACCTTTGCTTGAGCTCTAAGAGAGAGATCTCCGATTTCATCCAGAAAAATACTCCCCTTATCTGCTTCCTTGAATTTACCAATTTTATTCTCTATTGCACCTGTAAAAGAGCCTTTTTTATGGCCGAAAAGTTCACTTTCAACAAGTTCCTCAGGAATTGCCGCACAATTAAGATGAACAAATGAATTTAACTTCCTCTGACTGTAAAGATGAATGTTTCTTGCAACAAGCTCCTTTCCTGTCCCACTTTCCCCGAGGATTAACACTGTTGAATTAGTTCTTGCTACTTTTTCTATCTGCTCCTTTAATTTTTTTATTTGCTCGGATTCCCCCACAATTCTATATCTTTCTCTCCCTTCCTCAACTTTACTCTCCCCTACTCTTTTCAGCTCATACCTATCAAAAGCATTTTTTACGGTAATTAAGATTCTTTCCGAAGAAAAAGGTTTTTCAATAAAATCAAATGCCCCCAGCTTTGTAGATTGAATCGCTAAATCAATGTCTGCATATCCCGTAATTATAATCACTTCGCTTTTGAAGTTGTTTTCCTTTATCCATTTCAGAAGTTCTATTCCATTTTTGCCAGGAATTCTAATATCAAGAATCACCACTTCAGGCATCTCTTTTTCCAAGAACTTCTGCCCCAAGACCCCATCTCCTGCTTCTAAAATCTGGAACCCCTCTCTTTTAAAAATATTCTTAAGAGATTCCCGAATTCCAATTTCATCATCTATAATTAATAATTTTTTCATCTTTTATTATAACACTATTAAAAGTTTTTATTTATAGAAAACAGAAAGCTTATAGTTTTCGAAAAAATAACGGATTTTTCAGGAGAAAAGAGTATATTAAAGCTTTTTATAACCACTCCAGTTCTCTTAGCTTCAATCAAGAGCTCTGCAATTTTCGAACTTACTTTTTTGTTAGCTTTAAAACCTTTTACATTAGGAACACTTGAAACAAAAAAAATCATGGTTTTTAGGCCTTCTTTTCTCAATTTAATAAGCTCCTCAAAGTGCCTTTCTCCTCTCTTTGTTGGAGCATCCGGGTACATTGAGAAACCATCTCCAAACATAACAGCACTTTTTATTTCAGCAATTATTTGCTTTTTTTTATTAAATAAAAGATAATCAAAAACAGAATCTCCAAAACGGGGGTTTCTTTTAAAATCAAAACCTTTAATATCATCTATTAAATTTTTTTCAATCATTTTTTCAAAAGCTTTCATGCGAAGAGATGTATCAATTATACTAAAATACCTGTTATTCGGACTCTCTATTGCAAATAACCGATATTTTAACTTTCTCCCATTTATAAGGGTACAAAAACACGTAAACCCCTTAACAAATAAAGAGTCCAATCTACCCGTATTATTTATATGAGCCTTAAACTCTTCATTATCCATTCTTACCTTTACAACAAAACGATTCACTCTTTCTATAAACAAACATTGAAAATACTCAGCAATGCGAATAACATCAAACATTATTAAAGGGAGAACTCAATCTTAATCCTTGCTCCCCCCTCAGCTTTGTTTTCAAGAGAGATTATCCCCCTGTGTTCTATAATAATCTTTTGAGCAAGAGTCAAGCCAAGCCCCCTATGTAAAGGGCTATATTTAGTAGTATAAAAAGCATCAAAAGCTTCGTTTATGTCAACAAAACCACCTCCCGAATCTTCAATGATAATTAAAATACTGTTCATATCTTTCTTTAAAAGTACAGAAATCTTCTTTTCCTCAATCATTTCATTTTCAGTAAGCTCCTCAACAGCATTAAGTAAAATATTTGTTAAAGCCACACTAATTTGCTGGATATTCCCGAAAAATTTAATACCATCTTCAATATCTTCTGTAAAACTAATAGAAGGATATTCTTTCTTTAATCTTTCAACTATACCTTTCAATGTTTTAGATAAATCAAAGTCACCTTTAGTTACATTTGTATTGGAAACAAGAGTTTCCAATTCATCAAGAAGTTTTAATATATCAGAGATAGCAGTGTATATCTTAAGGACTTTTGTCTTAGCTTTTTTGTCCAAATCTTTTTCCAAAAGCTCTGTCTCAATCTCCTCTTTAAGTTCCACCATAGGTGTTTTTAACTCTCTCTCAAGATCTTTATAAATTCTTGTATAAACAAGAAGGTTATCTGAAAATACAAGCTCTTCTTCCGCCTTTATAATAGATTTCTTCAAAAATTTTAATTCATTTAATTCTCTTTCAAAAGACTCTTTCTCAGCTTCCAACCTTTTCATAAAAGCTTCATCAAGTTCTTTAATTTTGCTTTTCTTTTCAAAAATATCTTTTAATAAATTATTAATTTCAACTACATATTGTAAGAAGTCTCCAGACCAATTCAAATCTAAAAAGGCTCTCTCCGTTCTCTTTGAAATTTGGCCTAATAATTTCTCAGCTTCTTTTCTCTTTTTTCTTAAAACCGTAAAAATAACAAAAGTAAAAACAATGCCAAAAACAAACTCCAAAAGTAAGATTATCTTTTTTAATCTCTTTATCCCCGAAAAAACCTCCTCCTTTAAAACACCTATTTTAATCTCAGCGAAAACCTGGCCTTCAAATTCAGCAACAAACTTGTAAACTATAAATTTTTTATTCAAATTCTTGATTTTTAGAAGCAATTTGGGAGATATTTTTTTAGAAGTCAGTATAAAATCAAACCATCCGTGAGGGTATTCAACAATCATAAAAGCTAATGGCTCGGAAAAAATCTTCTCCGAAGTTATTTTAATGCCTGAATAGTCAAGCCTAAGAAATTTATCTTTATTAGAAACTAAAAATATTTTACTAAATTCTTTAAGTCCCTCCTTATACTTTTTAACAAATGCTTTTTTGAAAAGAGACAATGAACAATGACAAAGTAATAGTGAAAAAAGGATATACATAAGGAAAAATAAAAAATAAGTCTTTGCATCAGAAGATAATATGTTTTTCTCTTTATTCTTCATTTATCACTATTGTTCTATAATCAAGAAATGGGACACAGGGAGGGGGAGAAAGAGTTATTCCTTTTTTTACAAAAAAGAAAATTGCACTGGATGTTAATGGAATCACCGGCATATCCTCATTAAGTATATCCAATATAAACTTCATTACCTTATTGCGATCTTTCACTTCCCCTCTTACAAGCTTTTGAGTCAACTCTTCAACATACTGATTTTTATAATTAAAAACATTGTCTCTACCCTCAGAATTTAATGATTTAAATAAAAAAAACTCTGCATTAAAAATATCTTCCTCATCCTTAAATCCAGCAATTATAATATCAGAAGAAAGGACCGCTTTTCTTAAATCACCTTTTAAGAAAATTTTTTCTTTTACCTTGAACCCATGAGAAATAAGGAACTTTGCTAAACTATCTGCCACCTTATCTCTCCCCATTAATGGGAAAGTCAAAATTTTAACCTTTTTGCTTTTGTTTTTTATCTCTTTTAGACAAGCCAACGCCTTTTCATAATTATGAGCAGGAAAAGATGGAATGTTTTCAGAATGGGGAAGACTCATCGGAATAATATTATGAATAGTATCAGACCCACCGTAAAGTTTTTTTACTAATTGCCTAAAATTAAAGCCATATCCTACAAAATTTCTAAAGTTTTTATTCCCTCCCCAGTAACTACAAATATTAAAAAGGATTGCATGAAGAAAAGTATCAAAGGCTCTATATTTATCAAATTTTTTTAAATCATAATTAATATTTTCAACATCAAGTGAGTTAACCGAAAAAATATCAGGTGTATATTTTTCATAATTTTTGTTTATATCAAAAATAACTATCTTTTCCGGAGCTCTTTTTAAATCAAGAAAATACTTCTTAAATTTAATTAACACAGCCTTTCTAATGATTGCTCTATTATCCTTTTCTTTTATCTTAAGGATATAAGGTCCTGTACCAATAATTTTACCATTTTTAAACTTAACTATAGGGAAATTAAGAGTTGCAATTGCTCTGAGAAAAAAAGGGTAATTTCTCTGCAACTCTATACTAAGAGTCCTATCGCTCACACATTTTATCCCCTTTATCTCATTTGCTTTGCCCTTAAAAAAATCCGATTCTCCCACAATAACATCATTACCAGGGAACAAAAAACTCCCCCTTTTTAATCTGTATTCCAAAGATTTCTTCACATCCTCTGCCCTAAGCAAACTCCCATCATGAAAATAAACTTTATCCCTCAAATAAAAGATAAAAAGTTTCCCTCCTTTTTTTACCTCCCACTTGTATGCAATATCAGGCACTATTGATTTGAAGGATTGGTAAGAAACAAGACGACTATAACAATTAAATTTAATTTCGCTTTCTAAGTTTAAAAAACTTATCGCTATTCGAGAATAAAACCCTCTATAAAGAACCTTATTACTTCTTTTAGCACCTACTAAAAGAAAGATACCAGAAAAAAGAAAGAGTAAAAAAAAGCTCGCTTTCAAATAATTTCTATTTGTGTATTTAATTCTATTTGCGTATTTAAACAGCATATTTTATAATAGATTCTTTGTTTTCTTTTGTCAATCATTTGCTTAATCTTTTTAATGGAACAAAATTAGGAGGGAATCCGTTATATGAATATGGAGTTTAATAAAATATATGAAGGATTGGAGAGGAATGAAAAATGGGCATGGGAAATGATTGTAGAACAATATTCCTCAAGAATTTATTCATATACCCTGAATTTTTCAGGGAGCAGGCAATTTGCAGAAGAAGCTACACAGGAGGTGTTTTTTAGAATGTTTAAAAATATAAAAAAGATTAAAGGAAATAAGAATGATTTTGAAAAGTATCTTTATACGATAGCAAGAAATTATTGTATTGATAATTATAGGAAAAATAAGAATATAAATATTGTAGAGGACAAGGATTACCTTATTCCTAAATGGGATCCTGACTATACCATTAAAGATATTGTGTGGAAAGGTATTAACCAATTAGATAAAGATGAAAAGGAATTAATTGTTTTAAGAGAAATAGAGGGATTCTCTTATGATGAGATAGCAGAGATTCTTAACATACCGGTAGGTACGGTTAAATCAAGAATAAATAGAGTCAGGATAAAATTATCTGAAATAATAAAAACCCTCCAAGGGAGGAAACAATGAAAAAAGATTTAAAAATCAAGATTTTAGAACTTATTGAAGAAAAAAATTTTAAAGAAGCGAAAAACTTAGCTGAAAAAGATAAAACTTTAAAAGAATTTTATGATGAGCAATTATTCTTTAATGAAACTTTCGGAACTTTAAGAATAAGAAAGGTTCCGGAAAATCTAAATAAAAAAATAATGGAGAGACTATTTTCCGAAGAGAAAGCTGAAAAAGAACCATTTTTAAATAGTATATTTGAACTTTTTGCCTTTCCTCGTCTTTCTTTTTCTATAGCATTCTCAATTATCCTTATCTTAACTGGATTTTTATTTTACTCAGTAAAACCTCTGTCCACCAATTTTTCCTATTATACATACAAAGCCAAATCCAAACTCGAATTTTATCTTGAAAAGATAGATTCAGCAAAAGATTTATTTGTTTTCATGTTTGATACAAAAAAAGAGGAAGTAATAAAGGATTTAATTAATAAAGAGAATAAAAAAAATAAGGAGGATAAAAAATGGGAAATAAAAACAGAGAGAAATCCCCGGCAGCAGCCCTACTTCTTTCATTCGTTCCAGGTTTAGGAGCAATTTACAATGGAGAGTTCTTAAAAGGGCTCTCTTTTATGGGGATTTTTGTATTCTTTATTTATCTATTAGACTCACATTTACCTGAATTTGAAGAAGTTTTTGTAGCTCTTGCTTTCACCGGATTTTACCTGTATACGATAATTGATAGCTATAAAGTAGCTTTGAATAACAACAGTAAGAAAACAGAAATTCTTGAAAAAGACAAAGAAACATTTAAAAAACTTAACAGTGATTCTGATCCTATCCTGGCAGGACTTGTCTTATTTTTTGGATTTCTCTTTCTATTTATTAATCTTGACATCATAAGCTGGAAAACTGTAAGGCTTTATTGGCCATTGGCTTTGATTATAATAGGTATAAAAATAATCTATAATTACTTAAAGGAGGATAAAAAATGAGGAAAAGGACCGATTCACTATTTTGGGGTATTGTTTTATTACTTATAGGAACCATATTTCTTCTGAACAATCTGGGCGTTGACATTAGTATAGGGAAAATATTGAAATTCTGGCCAGTGATCTTAATCTATTTTGGAGGAAAAGCTCTTTATGATTATTTTTCCGTAAAAAATGAAATAAGCAATCAGAATAAAATGGAGGAAACCGAAAATGCGGAGGAAGAGTAATAATTTAGGATTAGCCATTTTTTTAATTGTTCTCGCAATTTTCTACTACGAAATTACCTATAAAGCGGAAATCGTAAAAGAGGAGGTAATATCAAACATTGAAGGTGAAAAAGTATCGGAGAGCATAAAATATGATGAAGAAAAGAGCTTCAATATAGAAGACATAGACTCCATCACAATCAAAGCAGTTAGAAGCAAAATAATTTTCAAAAGGGATAGCTCTTTATCTGAGACAAAGATAAAAATAAAGGGTAATAACCTAAAGGAATTAAAGATTTTGAAAACAGATAAAAAGAATACAAAAAACATAGTGCTCACAACAAATAATGGTGCTATTTCCAATGCAAAGCTTGTAATAAAATCTCCAATAATTCTTAACTTGAATATATCAAACATGAATGGAGAGGAAACAATCTCAGGCGGAGGTGATATTTATATAAAAGAGATTTACTCAAATATATTAATAGAAGATTCAAAATCCGTAAAAATAGACACTGCATACGGGAAAATAGACGTTAGAAATATAAAAGGAGATACTGAAATTGATACAAGGTATTCTAAAATCCATGTGGAAAACATTCAAAAGGATCTAAAAATAAACACAAAATTTGGAGAAAGTATCTATGCTAAGGAGGTAAAAGGAAGTGTGTCAATTATGACAAAATACACTCCTGTTTACTTAACAGATATCAAAGGTGACATCTATTTAAAGAATAGATACAGTGATAAAATTTTCATTAAAAGCTTTTCTGTGGCAAAAGTTGAAACAAGTTATTCACGAATATTCCCTTCGAATGGAGAAACTCTAATTTTAATTGGTAAAGAAAATGGATTAAAATGCGAAAAGATAAAAAATTGTAAAATCGCAGGTAAAAACAACAAAGTATCAGGAAGCGTTGAAAATATAGACTCCACAGGAAAGTACAATACCTTATCATTCAAAACAAAAGGTGGTTTTATAAAAGAGGAATCTGGAGATATAAACCTTGAAATAGATAAATTAAAAAATAATTTATCCATAGATCTTATTGATACTCCTGTTTTTATCAGGATAAATGATAAAAGCGGAGTATTCTTTGTGGTGGAAGCAATTGATAGCACTTTAACTTCTAATTTTCTTAAATTAACAAATGAAGATGGAAATGTTCTAAAAGCAATATTTGGGAATTCCAATAATAGCATTAAATTTTCTATAAAAGCAAAATATTCAAAAATTACTGTAAATGATTAAAATTCTTTTTCTATAAATAGATAATCAGATTCAATCATCCCTAATTTTTTGTAAACCTTGAGAGCTTTTTCATTGTGCTTGTCAACATAAAGTCTTAATCCACAGCAAAAGTTCTTTTTTGCAATTTTTTCTACATAATTAAACAAGCTTGAGAATATACCTCTCCCCCTAAATTCAGGTAAAGTGTAAACACTCTGAGCCCAAAGAAAATTACAATTTCTCCAATCACTCCATTCTTTCGTAATCATAAGCTGGCCCACAATTCTTCCTTTGCTTTCAACCACATAGTATTCTCCTTTCTCAGGATCTTTTAAGGCATTCTCCACACCTTTTCTGACAGTATTATAATCAAGTCTTTTACCCTCGGTTTCCTCTGCCATTTTAATATTATTATCAACTATGATTTCAAGGTCTTCAATCTTTCCTTTTCTAATCTTAAAATCAATATTCATTATAAGGTTTACCGGTTATAGGGGATTTCTTATCAGAGCCTGAAAAGACATCCACTATCCCAAGATCCTCTTCATAATAAGCCCTTGTCTCGGGAGGTTCTTCTTTTTTAACTTTCCAGGTTTTGTCAGAGTTTGTTATAGGATCAAATGGAATAGTCCTGAGGTATTTATTTTCGACTAACTCTTCTAAAGATTTAGGATATCTCTTTTTATCCAATTTAAACTGCTGTATCATTTTTCTCATAATAAAAAGATTTTCCCTTAAAACACTTTCTTTTGATTTAATCACAGAATTTTTGTAATATGGAACTCCAACTGTAATAAGAATCCCAATAATAGTTAGAACAACAAGTAATTCAATTAAAGTAAATCCCTTTTTACCACTCATTATAATGGGTCCCATCTAAAGCTTTTTCCTCAGATTTTGAATAAACATCATAAACATCCTCTCCACCCCATACATTTGAATCAAAATCATCCTGATATGATCTCAATCCCCATTCGCCATCCTCACTCATTGGATCTTTAGGTATTCTTCTCAAGAATTTCAATACTTTCCCATTCTTTGTTTTAACCCCTTTAACAAGAGTTTCAAGATCAGGTGGATATCCATATGTGGCTTCATCATATTCAAAGAGCTTTTGATCCGCTGCTTTTTTATATTCATCAATTGCAGTTCTTATCATTCTTAAGGCTCTTCTTAATTCAAGCTCTTTTTCCCTTTTTATAGTGTTTTCTACCACTGGAATTGCTGATAAAGAAAGAATTGAAACTATAACAACTACAATCAGAATCTCAATATAGGTTATCCCTATATTTTCTTTCATTATCTGTGAAATTTCTTTTTGTGATGATAATCATTATCCCGTCTATTGTATCTATCACGGGGTCTATCATTTCTGTGAGGGTTATATTTATATCCCTCCACCTGAGGAGGTAGAGTTCCATCAACTACTTTTCTGCTCAATCTTACTTTACCCGTATCATCTATACCAATTATTTTAACCTTTACTATATCTCCAATCTTAAAATATTGATGAATATCTCTTACATTTGTATTGGCTATTTCTGAAATATGAACAAGCCCAAGAGTTCCGGGTAAAATCTCTACAAACATCCCATAGTTCTCTATTCGGGTTATTTTACCTTCGTAAATCTTACCCATTTCAGGAACTTCAGCAAATTCTGTTATTCTTTTAATTGCTTCTTTTTGTGATTCTTCATTCGGAGCAACCACTGTTACTTTTCCATCCTGCTCAATATTTATTTTAGCTCCAGTCTCATTTATAATTGATTTTATAATTTTACCTCCGGGGCCTATAACATCACCAATCTTATCACTCCTTATATTAAACACAGATATTCGGGGGGCCCATCTGGAAAGCTCAGGCCTTGGTTTTGGAATAACTTCTAACATTTTGTTTAAAATAAACAATCTTCCCTCTCTTGCCTGAGCAAGGGCCTCTTTCATAATTTCTCTTGAAATGCCCTTTATTTTAATATCCATCTGAAGAGCAGTTATCCCTTTTTCAGAACCAGCTACTTTAAAGTCCATATCTCCATAGTGATCTTCAAGCCCTGCTATATCAGTTAATATTGCATAACTATCTCCTTCTTTTATAAGCCCCATCGCAACTCCAGCTATCTGCATTTTCACCGGAACACCTGCATCCATTAGTGCAAGGCAGCCTCCACAAACAGTTGCCATTGAAGATGAACCATTTGATTCCAAAATTTCAGAAACAACCCTTATCGTATAGGGAAAGATTGCTTCATCGGGAATAGAAGGAATCAGAGCTCTTTCAGCAAGGTTTCCGTGTCCTATTTCTCTTCTACCTGGACCTCTTAAGGGCGAAACTTCCCCAACTGAAAAAGGCGGAAAATTATAATGAACCATAAACCTTTTGGAAACATCCTCATCTACAAGATTATCAATAATTTGCACATCTTCAAATGAACCCAAAGTCGCTGTTACAAGTGCTTGAGTTTCCCCTCTTTTGAAAATCGCACTTCCATGAGTTCTTGGCAAAATACCAACATCTATGGTAAGAGGTCTTACTTCATCAAAGCTTCTTCCATCAGGCCTTTTCTTTTTAGTGAGTATCTCCTCTCTTAAAAGTCTCTGTTTAAGCTCATGAAAAGCTTTATTATAAAGAATGTATTTTTCCTTTTCCTCTTCTTCATCTACTTCTGATAAAAGTTCATCTTTAACTGACTCCATAGCTTTTTCACTATTGAGCTTCCCTTCTACATAAAAAGCATCTATTAACTTTTGTCCTATCTTATCTTCAACCTCTTTCAAAAGCTCATTAGTTAAAGGATATGGATCTACCACCTCTATTTTTTCAGGCTTAATCTCTTCATAAAGAGCCTTTTGTGTTTTTATAAGCTCTTTTATGTGCTCATGAGCAAAATCAAGTGCATTTAATATATCCTCCTCCGGAAGCTCATACGCTATGCTCTCAACCATTACAATTGCATCTTCTGTTCCCGCAACAACCAAATTGAGTTTACTCTTCTCAAGCTCAGAAGCTTTAGGGTTTATTACGAATTCCCCGTCTATCATCCCTACTCTTACCCCTGCCACAGGATCAAAGAAAGGTATGTCAGAAAGATAAAGAGCAGTTGATGCTCCTGTAATGCCGAGAACATCAGGATCATTCTCAAGATCATAAGATAAGACATTTACCACAATCTGGGTGTCAAAGTGATAATTTTCGGGAAACAGAGGCCTCAGTGGTCTATCTATCAGACGACTAACTAAGATCTCCCTTTCCGAAGGTTTGCCTTCTCTTTTAAAAAAACCTCCCGGAAATCTTCCAGCTGCAAATGTATGTTCCCTGTAATCCACAAGCAGAGGAAGAAAATCTATATCTTCTTTTTCCTTTTTGCTTCGAGTGGCAGTCGCCAATATTACAGTTTCACCATATTCAATCCACGCAGAGCCATTGGCCTGTGTGGCAACTTTTCCGATTTCAATACTTAAACTCCCCCCCCCTATTTCAAGGGTGTACTTTTTACTCATTTATACCTCTTCTTACTTCCTTAACCCAAGTCTCTTAATTATTTCCTGATATTTATCAAAATCTTTCCTTTTTAAATAACTCAATAATCTCTTTCTCCTATTAATAAGAGCCATAAATCCCCTTTTTGAGTGAACATCTTTTTTGTGAACTTTAAAATGATCTGTTAAATTTTTAATTCTCTCAGTTAGGATTGCAACCTGTACCTCTGCTGAACCTGTATCCTTTTCATTAATTCTAAATTCATCAATCAATTTGTTTTTCACCTCTTTTGTAATACTCAATTTTTCCTCCTGAAATTTTTGTAAGCTATGATATCATATCATTCAACAAATAACAAGTCAAAACCCTTTAAAATTATAATTCATCCTTATATGAAACCCTGTTTCTTCCTTTCTTCTTTGACTCATAAAGAGCCTCATCAGCAGCTTTTATTAAAGAGAAAAAAAGATCTTTTTTAGGAATAATCGATATTGCACCTACGCTCACAGTAAGATATTCAGAGACAGTTGATTTTTCATGGGGTATTTTAAGATTTTCCACAGCTCTTCTAATCTTTTCGCCAACCATTTTCACACCTTCGGGATCTGTCTCGGGAAGTAGCACTATAAACTCCTCTCCGCCATACCTTGCAACAAAGTCAGCAGGTCTTTTCGCCATTGATTTAATTGCCTGAGCCACTTTTCTTAAAGCTTTATCCCCTGCCTGATGACCATACGTATCATTGTATTGCTTGAAAAAATCAACATCCACCATTAAAATACCGAGATACATCCCATTTCTTTCGGCTCGTTTCCATTCATGATTAAAAACTTCATTGAACTTCCTTTTATTATAAACTCCTGTTAAACCATCATGAGTTGCAAGTTCTTCAAGCTTCTTCTTTTGTCTCTCTATTTCAGCCGTTCTCTCCCGTATAATCTTCTCTAGTCTCTCTTTTGCTTTTAAATGTCTCTTATTACTGAATAACAAAATAAGATATATAAAAAAACCTGCCAAAACAAAGTAAAAAACATATGCATACCATGTCATATACAAAGGAGGTAAAACTTTAAACTTAAATTTCGCTTCTTTCGATATAACACCAAAAATATTTTTTGCTCTTACCTTAAAGACATAATTCCCCGGCGGAAGATTTGTATATTCCTTCTTTGTAAAACTTACCCAATTACTCCACTTTTTCTCATAACCTTCAAGCTTATAGCTATACCTGTTATATTTACTATGTTCATAAAAAGTGGATGAAAATTCAAAGTAGAGAGAATTTTCACTATAATTAAGAGTGGGGATAATAAATGAGGGTTGTTTTAAGGAGGCTACTTTATATCCGTTTTTCACTTCATAGTAGTTTCCGAAAAAGCACTCTTTCTTGTTGTTAATAACAACTTTTCGAATAAGGGCATTATAATGCTTGTTATAGTCTTTGTTATAAGTTGTATCAAATTCATATAGACCCTTTGAAGTTCCAATCCACTCGACCTCTTTGTCTTTCAAAAAACTCGTAACATAGCCGCTAATTTTGGCAAACGGTTTATCTATAAGTTTCAATTTGCCATCTTCTTCTTCTTTTAAAACTTCAAATTTATTAATCATTCCCACAATAATATTTTTTTCATCATCACCCCTTAATAACGAAATATTACTACTATCAGGAATTAGCTTATCAAATTTTTTTATTTTTATGATTTTCGGTGGAGAAGGAATTGTATTAGGTCCTTTGTTCTCAGGAAGTATTGCTTTATAAAAATATTTTGAACTTAGTATTATAATTTCTCCGTTTACAAAATAAGCAAAAGCAGAATACGACTCCGGAAGCCCCATCACAGGTTTTATTTTGTATATTTTATAATCAAAAATATTGTTCTTGTTAAATCTTATATAAAACAAACCATTATTTTGCGTGGAGACCCAAATATCTCCGTTTCTATCATTTTCAATCCTTCTTACGATTCCTTTTATCTCTTTTATTTTGAATTCCGATATTCTTATTTTATCTCCTGATTTCTTTTGTAAAAAAATAATTGATAGCCCGCCTCTTTTGCCTACAAATATTTTATCGGGAAACTTTTCTGATTTTTTAAGAACATAAACAAATTTAGTCTCCTTTAATCTTTCTAATTCATTATTTTTGTTTAAATAATATATCCCTTCGTAACCGCCAACAAGCAAAATATTATTATAATTAAGAAGGGTGAAAAAACTGTATTTTTTACCTTTAACACTTTTAAAACCTTTCCCCGAAAACATATCATAATTTTTACATTCCGGCAGATAATGTAATCCATCCATGGAAGATACAAAAATTTTATCTTTATACTTAATAATATCAAGGACAAGGTTTTTCAAACCCTTTTTGGATCCGAAAAAAGTTATCGGACTACCGGTCTCTATAAAAGAGATTCCATTGTTCAATGTTACCCAGATATTATTACTTTTGTCAACAAATATGTCAAAAACAATATTATTCTGAAGTCCGCTTGATTCATCAATAAAATTAATAATTTTTCCCTTTTTGTTCATAATAATCAATCCCCCTTCAAAGGGAGCAATAGCATAGAGATTATTGGTTAGTCTTTTACCTGTGTAAATTCCGTGCTTTTTTATATAAGCATCTATATCAGTGTAAAACCTATGTAAAATCCTTTTTGTCTTTATCACAGGGAAAGAGATTTTTTTTATCTTTTTTACATAGGAGATATCATAAATGAAAGAACCTATTCTATCACTTAATATAAGTACTCTGCCACTATCATAAGGTAATATCAAAACTCTGCCAGCTTTTTTGCGATTAAATATTTCGGTCTGTGGAAGAGATAAGATTTTATTAGCAAAGATTACTTTTAAGCCGCTGTCATCCTGAGCAAAAATCATGTCATTTATAACCGTTCCTTTTGAGCGCAAACTGACAGGTATTATCTCAATTTTATTATTATAATATCTGAATATTTTATTCTCCTCTATAAAATATACCCCACTTGAAAGAGTATGTATCTCAAAAATATTATTAATATTCCTATTGGAATTTTTCAATAATGGCACTAAAGATTTATATATTGTTTTACCACTTTCCGTAAAAGACAGATAACCGAAATCTCCTATCGCTCCAACATATATTATGCCATTGGAATCAATTTCCAGATCTCTTATTGTCTTATTATCCCTTATTTTTATTATATCCCATTTTATCCCATCAAATTCGATTATTCCATCACTGCTTCCAAAATACATAATTCCCCTTTTATCCTGAATAACAGCCCATACTTGCGGAAAACCTCTATACTCTTCGGGGGTGTAATTTCTAATAAAATAAGAACCTCTCTGGCACTCCTCAGAAAATCCTAAAGGAATAAAAATAATAATTATTAATAAAATAAAAAGGAAAATTTTTGCTTTTTTTATTATCTTCATATATTGTCCAAAAGACTTTACATATTATATCTAACAATAATAAAAAATGTCAAGTGCAAAGCCAGTGCCCCCCACTATTAACCATTAGATTTTTTTTTAACTAACAAGCGATACAAAGATGGAATGACAAGGGGAGTTGCAATCGTAGAGGTAAAAAGCCCAAAAATAACTGCGATCGCAAGAGGAGAAAGAGATTCACTTCCTATTGATTTACTTATTGCAAGAGGAAGCATTCCTAAGATAGTTGTAAATGCAGTCATCATAATAGGCCTAATTCTAAGTTTTGAACCTTCTACAATAGCATCTTTAAAGTTCATTCCTCCTTCTAACTTTTGATTTATAAAATCTATAAGCAATATTCCATTATTAACAACTATTCCAGCAAGAACAATCCCTCCCAAAAAGGAGTTCATGCTTAACGGAGTTTCAGTAAGAAAAAGCCCCCAGAAAATTCCTATCATCGCAAGCGGAATTGTAAAAGATATTATAAAAGGTTGCAAAAATGAGTTAAACTGACTTGCCATAACAACATAAACCAAAAAGATTGCAATCATAAGAGCTATACCGAGAGTTTTGAATGAATTCACTATTGCCTTTGTAGCTCCTCTTTGAGCAATTTTGTATCCTGCCGGTACATCTTTTTTTGAAATTATCTTATCTATTCTCTTTTTTAATTCCCTTTGATTACCACCGATGAGATCTCCCTTTATTTCCACAAATCTCTGAAAATTAAATCTTTTTATCTGAAGAGAAGTTTCTTTAAGCTGATATGAAGAAAAAAGCTTCAAAGGAAGAGACAAGTTTGGCAGTGGAGAGACATATAATTTTGAAGGAGATGGTTTTAAAGAATCAGTTACCACACTCAAATCATAGGTTTCGTCTCCAATATTTACTTTTCCTACTTTGAGTTCATCATACTCAGCTTTAAGATCCTGTGCTAAAAAGAGAGGAGAATAATTATAAAAAGCAAGTTTTTCCCTATTAGGTATAAAAGACAATTCCTGCTTTCCAGGTTTTATTGAAATATCAAGATTTTGAACACCTTTTATTTTTTCAAATTCAGCCACAAGACTTTCGGCAATCTCTCGCAATTTTTTCAAATTATCACCATACACATTAACATCAACCGCAGGTCTTACCATCCCTTCGGTAGGTTCAATCTGTTTTACCTTATAATTGATAAGTCCAGGAATACTCATCTTTTTTAATAAAGCAGTGGTTTTATTAACATACTCCGATATATGCGGTCTCTTTGAATTATCCTTTAATCTTACAAAAATAAAAGCTTGATTTGAGACCTTTTCTCCGAAAAGACTACCTTTACCTATTGTAGTACTCACATTATCTATAAATTGGAATTTAGATTTTATTGCTTTTTCCACATCAGAGGCAAGGGATTCCGTTGTCTCAACAGAAGTTCCAACAGGAAAATAAAGCTCA
This sequence comes from uncultured Clostridia bacterium, assembly GCA_964634755.1. GTDB lineage: Bacteria > Acidobacteriota > Aminicenantia > JAMOAD01 > JAMOAD01 > JALXDT01. The sequence continues at coordinate 8,367 of CAZWJH010000015.1, read as the reverse complement.
ACCTTATACTCTCCCTGATCAACCTTAGGAAGCATAATAAAATCTATCTTTTTTAGGGGAATCAGAGAGAGTACAAAAATAATAAAAAACATAAAAAGAGTAAAAACAGCTCTTCTCTTTTTTTCTATCAGATAATTAAGAAATTTAGCGTAAACTTTTTCTACTTCAGAGAACCCTCTTTTGAAAAGTTCAAAAAACACCCTCCTCTCTCGCTTGCCCATAAAATGATAACTTAAAGTGGGAATTAGTGAGAGGGAAACTATCCCGGAAAATACCAGGGAAAAGACAACTGTCAAAGCTAACTCTCCCAAAAGAACTGATGCAAGTCCCTTTAAAAATGCAAGAGGAAGGAAAACAACTATTGAGGTTAAAATAGAAGCAATTACCGCCGAGGTTACCTCTTTTGAAGCTTTTGCAAAAAGTCCGAAATCTTTTTTCTCCGAAAGCTCAAGATTTCTTGAGATATTCTCAATCACAACAATTGAGGCATCAACAACCATCCCCACAGCCAAAGCAAGACCACCGAGAGAAATCGTATTTATGCTAAGATGAAAAATTTTCATAAGAATAAATGAGGAAATAATTGCCGATGGAATTGACACAGCGATTATTAGTGTGCTTCTTAAATCCCCCAAGAATATAAATATAATAAAAGCAGCCAAAAGACCACCATAAAGAGCATTGTTTAAAACCGTATTCATTGATTTATTAATAAAGTTAGACTCATCCTTTATAACCTTAAAATTTATAAATGGATATCTTCTCTTCAAGTCTTTCACAACCTCTTTTGCATCCCTGCAAAGGTTAACAGAATTACCTTTACTCTTTTTTCTTAAAGAAAGAACAATGCTTCTTTTCCCATTAACCCTGTAAATGGAATCAGCACTTCTTATTTTAAAATTAACAGAGGCAACATCTTTTACTCTAACAGCTCTTGTTCCCGCAAACATAATAACCTTTTCCGCAATATCTTCGGGAGAGCTAAATTTTGCATTTAATCTTAAAAGAAACTCCTTATTCCCTGTTTTGTAAAATCCGAGAGGATAATCAATATTATCACCATTTAAAAGCCTGACAAATCTTGAAACACTGAGTCCGTATTTTTCCATCTTTTTCTTATTAACTCTAATTGAAACATACTTTTCCCTTCCGCCTAAAAGCTCAACATAACCAACATCTTTTAATTTTTGAAAGTAGATAAGAAGCTTATCCTTAATGAATTTTTTAAGCTCCACATCATTCATTTTCTCAGAAGAAAAAGCAATTTCCATAGGAGGAGGAATAAGGCTCTGAACCTCGTAAATATTCGGTGTTCCCACTTCTCTCGGAAGTTGAGACATAATAAAGTTTATATTCTCCCTTATACTCTCCTTACTCTCCTTTAAATCAGCTTCCCATTTTAATCTGATTAGAATAAGAGAAAAACCTTCGGAACTCGTGGACTCTATTTCATCTATTCCCTTTGAAGAAGATATTGCCTTTTCAATAACCTTTGTAACATCTTGCTCAACCTGAAGTGGAGTAGCCGAGCGATAAGGAGTCATTACTATTAAAACAGGGGCTGAAAAATCAGGGTAATAGCTCACATTCATTTGGGAGCTAAAATAAAACCCCAGAAATACAAGTGTTAAAAAGATTAAGTATGTAGCAACATACCTTTTTATTGATAAAGTTGATAAGTTCATCTTGCCTCCTTACTTAGAAAACTACTTCTTCACCATCTCTCAATTTTTCAGCCCCGAAAGTCACAAGCAAATCTCCTTCTGAAACTCCATCTTTTATCTCAAAGTATTTTCCGTAAAGTTCACCCACCTTTACAAATTTTTTAAAAGCTCTTCCATCCTCTATCTTCCAGACAAAATAACCTTTATCAGAAGAAAAGACCGCATCAGCTGGAGCAAGGACAAGTTCCCTTTTCCCAAGCTCTATTACAGCCTCTCCGAGAACGGAAGGCACTATCTTATACTCCGGGTTTTTCACCTTTATTTTGAGAATAGGAAGCTTTGTCTTCGGATCACCTGCATTATCTTTTGTATAAACCACACCTGAATAAGGTTTCTCAAGTCCATTAATATTTACACTGACTTTAGTCCCTATCTTAACTCTGTAAAAAACATATTCGGGAATATTCACATTAAGAATAATAGGATTATAAGAAGAAATAACTAAAATAGGGCTTTGAGAATTTACCCTTGTGCCTTCGTAAGCATTTATTCTTGAAACAACACCTGAAATAGGAGCAGTGATTTTATTGGGTTTGAACTTATATCCGGGATCATCCCTTTTTACCAAAGCTATTACATCTCCCTTTTTAACCCTTGAATCATTCTTAACAAACAATTTTATAAGAACACCTCTTATCTTTGGAAATACATTAATGCTTTTTTCAACCGAAAAATTTCCCTGAAACCTGTATGTCTCGGAGATTTCCTTTTTAACAACCTTTCCTGTTTCAACTTTCATCTTTGAAAAAAGACTGAAATTTAAAATAAGAAAAAACAATATAAAATAAAAGATATTTTTCTTCATTTTGCCCTCCAAAATTCAAAGCCAATAATATTAAAAATTTTAAGCTTTTCCTGTAAAATCTGATTTTTTATTTTTAAAACAGAAAGCTTTGCAAACTTTAAGTTTGAGTTTGCATTTAAAACATCTATGTTTGAGACAGCACCTTCCCTGTAAGCTTTTAAAACAGTACTGTAAGCTTCCTCTGCAAGTTTTAATTTTTCCTTTTCTTTTTTCAAACTCTTTTTTAATGATTCAATATTAACAATGGTTTTTTCCAACTCTGCCTTAATACTTTTTGTTATTGATTCTATCTTAAATTCAATCTCTTTTTTTTGAACCCGTAGGATTTTTCTTTCATACCTTGAGTTAAAACCATCAAAAACTTTGAAACTTAGGAGCAAATTAATATTCCAATTGCTTCTTATCTCATCAACATCGGGAAGCATTCCATTTCTGAACTGATAATTTGCCTGCAATGCCAATTGAGGCATAAGAGAGCTTTTTGCAATTTTAATATTCAAATCAATCAAAGATTTCTGAAGCATGAGGCTTTTAAGCTCTTCTCTGCTATCAAGTGAGATTTTTAGCAATTCTGTAATGTCAAAATTAATTTTCGGAAGCTCCAAAGAGCCTTCAAAATTAACTCCCTTATCAATACCTAAAATTTGCTTTAAGGAAACTTTTAAATTTTCCAATCCTTTTTCAAAATCTATAAGCTGAGCCTCCACCTTTGAAATCTGAACTTTAGTGGAAAGAACATCATAGGAAGAAACAAGACCTGCATCATATCTTTTTTTGACAATTTTTAGATGGGCTCTTAAAGTTTCCAAATTTTCCTCAAAAATCAGTTTACTCTCTTTTAAAATATCATAAGTATAAAAGAGTGTAGCTATGGTATAGGCAAGTCTTTTTTTCATTGAAATATAACTATTCTCTTTTAACTCCTTTCCCTTCTCGGAAATACTTTTGATATTTTTTCTTCTATTCCAATCAAAAAGAAGATACTGAGATGTTAATCTGAAATCATAATTATTTGGAGTACCAAATTTAAAGCTTCCCATTCCCGGTATCTCAAACTCAGGAATAACACCTATTCTCGTATAGCGGCCATTAATATCCAAAGTGGGAAGAAAAAGAGAATTACTCTTTTTTATATTGAGCTCAGCCGCTCTAACAGCCTCCTTCATACCTTTAAGATCAGGATTTTTCTCAAAAGCTATATTCAAAGCCTCTTTGTAAGTTAAAGAAAAAGATAATACAACAAAAAAATTAAAAATAAAAAAATAAGCTAAAATTTTTCTCTTCATTTCCCCTCCAATTTTTTTATTACCTTTTTTGCAAGATTAAAAAGCTCATCGGAACATCTGTAAAATTTCTCTTTCTCATCATCAGACAAAAATTTCTCACAAAAAGACTCAAAAGCTTTATCAAGCTCTTTTTCCATTTTAAAAAGCTCCTCCCTACCCTTTTCCGTTAACTTCACAATTGTCCTTCTTCTGTCATTAGGATCCCTCTCTGAAATGAGCAATCCCTTCTCAAACATTCTCCAAACCATCTCAGAGCTGGTATTCTGTGCCTGCCCGAGCCTTTTTGAAATTGTTTTAACATCAAGAGCTTTTGCTTCTTTTAGCAATCTTAAAAGATGATACTGCCTTATACTGTGAACCTTTTCCGAATTAACCTCTCCTACCTTAATCGGAAAATGAAACAAAAAAGTTATATGAGAAATCTTTTCTCCGATACCCATTCTTTCCTCCAAAATATCGTATGTAGATTATATCGTATTACGATATTTTTGTCAAAAGGAATTTTTTCCCAAAACTTCAAGTAATAAATAAGAAATAATAGATAATAAAACCCCGAACTTAAAGATACAAACTTTAAAGCTTTTTAAATTTTCCGGAAGAGTGGAAATAATAATTAAAAAGAGCGCTTTTTTAAATAGTAAATCTTTTAAAAAATACAATATACAAAGAGCAGATTACCAAAATTTAGCTCGGGAGCTGTCTGTTTTTTTTTATTTATCCCATAGTCATATAATATAACCTGCATTTTCACTATGGGGTAAAAAAGTATAAATATGTCACTTTTGCCTTGAAAAATTTAAGAGATTGAAGAACAAAGTAGTAGAAAGTCGAAAGTAGAAAGTTGAAAGCCGTAGCGTGAGCGTAGATCTGCCGTGGCGAATAGAAAGTTGAAAGTCAAGAAAAAACAAAACATAAAATATGACAAAAGTCACTGCTTTTTTATGAAACATCAAGATAGTATCAATCACCAAAAACAGGATGGAAGGAGCAATAAACAAGTATTTGGGAGATAAATGGGTAAAGAAATTAACACAAAGAATCATCTAACAGTAATGTTGTACGGTCAAATAACGGGGAAAGATTAACATATCATTTAATTTTCATCTAAAATTTTTCGAACTGTAGAGGCTAATACTTCAACAGAATAAGGTTTATTAATAAAATTTACATTTTCTTCTAATATCCCATTGTGTACAATATGATTTTCCGTATAACCTGAAACATAAAGTACTTTTACATCAGGATAAAATTTTCTTACTTTTTTAATAAAATCCTTACCATTTAATTCCGGCATAACAATGTCTGTTATTATCAAATCAAATTTTAGAGATTCTTTTTTAATAAGCTCTAAAGCTATACGACCATTGGCAGCCATAATCACATTATATCCAAAATAGGTTAAAGCTTCACTGGCAAAACGGCGTACATCTTCTTCGTCCTCAACAATTAAAATCGTTTCATTACCGCGTAAAATAGTGTCCTCAACTTTGGCTTTTTTTAAAGTGCCTTTTTCTTCCGTCACTGGCCAATAGATTTTAAACATAGTTCCTTCTCCTGGTTCAGAGTATACATAAATGAAACCATTGTTCTGTTTTACAATCCCATAGACCATAGATAAACCCAGCCCAGTACCTTTCTCTTTCCCTTTTGTTGTAAAAAATGGTTCGAATATCTTACTTTTGGTCTCTTCATCCATACCGATACCATTATCTGAAACAGCAAAGAATATATATTGCCCCTCTTTGCTTCCTGGGTGTTTTAAAACATACTCTTTATCTATAGTAGTTTGGCCTGTTTCTATGGTGATTTTTTTCTGAAAATCCTTTTTTTTAACGGCACGAAGAGCATCTCTTGCATTAACAACAAGATTGATAAAAATTTGCTCAAGTTGAGATTTATCTGCTTTAATATTAGGAAGACTTTTTGCTAATATAGTTTCGATATTTATATCTTCGTCAATAAGTCGTCGCAACATTTTATCCATTGATGAAATAACCTTGTTAATATTCAATATTTCAGGTTTATAAATTTGTTTACGGCTAAAGGCTAATAGTTGACTTGTTAAATTTTTAGCTCGTTTGCCTGCTTCTAAAATATACATAATATTTTTATATAGAGGATTATCAGCTTTCATGCTTCGTAAAGCCATCTCAGCATAGCCGTTTATTACAGTCAACAAATTATTAAAATCATGAGCTATACCACCAGCAAGATTTCCTACAGCTTCCATTTTCTGAGCTTGCAATAATTGCGCTTCCAGCTTTTTTTTCTCGGTTATATCGCGTAAAATGCCTCTGTATCCGATAATGTTTTTGTTAGTATCATAAATAGCTGTGCTATTTTCGAGAACAATTAACTCTGAACCATCTTTTTTCTTTAAGTGTAATTCATAATCTTTAACAAAACCGTTTTTCTGAATAAACTCTTGATATTTCAGCCATTCCTCAGGATTTTTATATAACTCTTTGCTAATATCAACATTCTTTATTTCCTCTAAAGATGAATAACCAAATAGTTTTAAACCTGCCGGATTCATATCAAGAATCCTCCCATCTGTAGAGCTTACAAATATGACATCCTGTGATTCTTCAAAAATAAGTCGGTATTTTTCTTCACTTTGTTTTAGTGATTCTTCTGCTTTTTTAATTTCTGTAATATCACGGGTAATGGAAAGAATGTGAGGCTTGTCATTTATGGTAATAATAGCAGCAGACATTAATCCTATTTTTATTGAACCATCCTTGCAACGAAACTGAGATTCCAGATTTTGAACAAATCCTTTTTTCTTCAAGGCTGTAACTAATTTTTTGTGATCTTTATGTTTTACCCAAATATTAATTTCGAGTGAAGATTTTCCAATTACATCTTTGCGTGTGTAGCCTGTAACATTGGTAAAGCCTTCGTTAATATCCACATAAACACCATCCATTGTGTTGATGTTTAATGCATCGGGACTGCTTTTAAATGCCAGACGAAACTTTTCTTCGCTTAAGCGCAATGCTTCTGAAATTTTTTTACGCTCTGTAATATCAGTATGAGTTCCAACAAATCGCAAAGGAACTCCATTCTCGTCTCTTTCAACAATTACACCTCTTCCCAAAATCCACATCCATTCACCATTCTTCTTTTTAAAAGGGAATTCTACTATAAATCTATCTATCTCACCATTAAGATGCTTTTGTGCTTGGTTCATCACCATATCAAGATATTCCGGATGGATTCTTTTTTGAAATTCTTCCAGAGTATGCGGAAATTCATTTACTGAATATCCGGCCATTTTATAGTAACGAGGATCATAGTAAACTTCATTTGTTTTTAAATTCCAGTCCCACATTCCATCGTTTGATGCAAGCATAATTTTAGACAGCCGATCTTCGCTCTCTTTTAAAGCTTCGTATTCTTTTCTAAGCTCAGTAATATCCTGAGTTATAAAAAAAGCTATTTTAGAAGATTTGGGAGAGGCTTTGCCTTCAAACCACATAGTTTCACCTTTTATTATCAGAGGATATTCAATAGTAATAGTTCTATTCTCATCAAGGCATTTTCTAATGACTTCAAGAAATTTATCCGCTTCAGCTTTTGGAAATATATCGTGTAATGTTTTACCTATAACACCTTCAGGCAATTTATACATAAGTTCGGATGATGTGGGAGCAACACACAAAATCTTTCCATCATAATCCGTTTCAAAAATATTTAATTGATTATTTTTTTTATCCACTGTTTTTTTTCCTAATCTCCTCTTTTTTTATCACCTTTTCCCATTATACTATTTATAAAGGCTCTTACTATTAAAGCTTAGGATTATCAATTTCACCTTTCATTATTATTTTTAACACTTTGAAAAAACTTTGTCAAATGAGTTGCTCGATTTACTTAATTATTTCCTAATAGTCACCAATACCTGTGTATAGTCATTTTTGTAATCTTTTTGTCTTTTCCTAAAATAGTTCCACAGTTTTTAGGATAAAATTTAGCATTTCACCCCTTTATTCAAAAAGCCTTGCAGGAGGTTTTATTTTTATAATTTTGTCAAAAAATTTTGTCTTTTTTAAATATATTTTTGAAAAAAATCCTTGCCCTTCTGTTTTTATTAATCCGAAATAATCAAGAAACCTTTTGAAAGTTCGCACAGAATAACAAGTGGTAGCTTTTTCAATTACCGACAAATACTCTGTGGGACGGACATCCTCAAGCAAGTGAGGAAATGCCTCAAAATATTTTTTCGCATAAAAACTATCAGGACGCTTTTTATTACCATACTTTTTTAATAATATAAGGGTAAAGCCAAAACCGAGCTGTCCTATTTCCTCACTTTCAAAATAATCAAAATATGCCCAATTAAATTTTAAGGCAAATGTTGTAAAAAGATTTTTAAACAATTCATAATTATCATCTAACTGCATTCTTCCTTTTTTGGTTAAACTCAATCTTCCTCTTCTCTTTTTAACAACTCCCGATAATTCCGCTAATATCCTTGTTAACCCGATTACTACTGAATCCAACTCTTTATATAGTTTCATTATTCCGGAATCAATCCATTCATCCTTAA
>CAZWJH010000014.1:23877-37676 GCA_964634755.1 uncultured Clostridia bacterium | reverse complement strand
AAGGATTTTGAGGATGTGGTGCTTGCACTTCAAAGTCTTGGTTATAAGAAAAAAGAGGCTGAAGCAATAGTTAACTCAGTGCTAAAAGAAATCGGTAATGATCTATTACCTGAAGAGGTTTTAAAAGAAAGCTTAAAAAGGCTTGCTGAAAAATGAGTAATGTTTTTGAAAAAGAACACTATCCATGGGAAGAGGGAATAAGACCCTCAAAGCTTGAAGAGTTTATCGGACAGGAAAAGCTAAAAAACAGTCTGAAAATTTACATTGAAGCTGCAAAAAAAAGGGGAGAGCATTTGGATCATACTATTTTATACGGTCCTCCCGGCCTCGGAAAAACAACACTTTCAAAAATCATAGCAAATGAGCTTGGGGTAAACATTAAATTTCTGACAGGCCCATCAATAGAAAAGCAGGGAGATCTTGCATCAATTCTCACAACAGTAAAAAATAAGGATTTAATATTTATTGATGAAATTCATAGATTACATCCTTCGGTTGAGGAGATTCTTTATTCCGCAATGGAAGATTATTACATTGATATTATCATTGGTAAGGGAAGAGCCGCAAAAAGTATGAGGCTCAACTTACCTAAATTTACTTTAGTAGGAGCAACAACAAGAATCGGCCTTCTAACTAATCCCTTGGTTTCAAGATTCGGGATTACACTTCACCTTGATTTTTATTCTGCAGAGGATTTAAAAAAGATAGTCCTGAGAAGCGCAAGAATATTAAAGATAAACATAACAGAGGAGGCAGCTGAAAAAATTGCCAAAAGATCAAGGGGGACTCCAAGAAGAGCCAACATACTTTTAAAAAGAGTAAGAGATGTGGCTGATGTTAAAAATGTTGCAAAAATTAATTCTGAGATAACAGAAGAAGCATTTAAAATTTTAAATATTGATAGCGAAGGTCTTGATACTCTTGACAGAAAAATTCTAAATACAATAATTAATAGCTTTAACGGAGGGCCTGTTGGTATAAAAACTCTCGCTTCAGCCGTAAATGAAGAAAAGGATACAATAGAGGATGTTTATGAGCCTTACCTCATTAGAAAAGGTTTTCTTGAAATAACAGCAAGAGGAAGAAGAGCCACTCAAAAAGCTTATCTACATCTCGGCATCAAAGGATTTAAGGGGAGACTGTTTTAAAGTGAAGTTAGAAGAATTTGATTTTAATTTGCCGGAAGAGCTCATTGCACAGTTTCCCTCTGAAAAAAGGGATGAATCAAAACTTTTGGTTGTAATAAGAAAAACAGGTGAAATAATAGACTCAAAATTTAAGTACCTACCCGGCTTTCTTAACAAAAATGATTTTTTGGTGTTAAACAATACAAAGGTCAAACCATTAAGATTACTGGGGAAAAGAGAAACTGGAAAAGTTGTGAATATCCTTCTTGTAAAAGAAACAGAAGAGAACAGATGGAGCTTTCTCGTAAAAAAACCAAAATCATTTAAATTCGGAGAAAAAATAGATTTTGGAGATGATTATTATGGGACAATAGAGGGGTGGGCTGACAGAGAACACAGGATTATCAGATTTGAAAAGGGAGAGCTAAACAAAATACTTGAAAAAAGAGGTTTTCCTCCTCTTCCACCTTACATAAAAAGAGAAAATCCTTTTGTCCACAGAGAAAATGATCTTGAAAGATATCAAACCATTTATGCAAAAAAGGGTATATCAATCGCAGCACCAACCGCAGGTCTTCATTTTACTGACGAACTTTTTAAAAAATTAAATGAAAAAGGTATAGAAAAGGCTGAAATAACACTTAATGTGGGAGAAGCAACCTTTCAGCCGGTAAGGGTAAATACAATAGAAAATCATAAAATGAAATATGAAGAGTATGAAATAGATGAAGAAAATGCCAAAAAAATATATACTGCAATTAAACAAGGTAAAAGAATTGTCGCAGTCGGAACAACATCAGTGAGAACTCTTGAAAGCGTTTATAATGGGAGTAATATTCCTTCAGGAAAAGGGAAAACAAATCTCTTTATATATCCTGGTTATAAATTTAAGATAGTTGGGACAATTTTAACAAACTTCCATTTGCCAAGATCCACACTCTTTATGCTTGTTTCAGCTTTTGGAACTCTTGAATTGATGAAAAAATCTTATAAATATGCTATAAATAAAGGTTATAGGTTTTTTAGCTATGGCGATGCTATGCTTATCTTATAGGAGGATTGATGGAAGAATATAAAAAAATAGTGGAAAATGAAATACTCGAAGATATTTTACTTGAGGGCAGAAAAAAGAGAAGATTTAAAATAACCGTTTGTTTCAGAGAAAACCTCACGGAAAAATCAAAAAAAGCTGTTGAAATAGTGAGCAGCAGGGATAAATACTATACAGAAGGAAAAGGAAGATTTTTATATCATTGCGCATCTTTCTTCCCTGAAGAAGTTGAAGAATTGCATTCTCTTTGGGAATTAATTGCAAATTTTGAGTACAAAAAAATTCTTATTAATAATTACCATCTACCCTATTCCCAATCACTCTGGTTGCTCTTATTTTGGTTATACAGGATAAGATAATGGCATTAAAAAAGAATTATACCTTCAAGGAAATTGAAGAAATAATTAAGAAAGTTGACCTTCACATAGATGAGCTTCATCATGCCTATCAGCAATACTTTACACGAGTAGAAAAAATTCCACCCGAGAAAAAGAGAAAAGCTCTTGAAAATCTTGTTTCAATTTTAAGGCAAAAAGAATATCCTCCCAAATTACAGTTTAAAATCAGCAAAGTGTTGAATAGATTTAATACTTACAAAAATTTATGGGATAAAAGGCTTGAAATGTTTTTTGAATATGGGACAATCAGTTCAACAAGGATAAGAGAGATAAGAGAGGGAAAACTTAACCAAAAACCAAAGGAAAAAGAAATAGCCACAAAAGATGAAATAGAAGAGAAAAAAGAATTTGTATTAAACAATGTCCCTGATGATAAATTAGTTAAAGATCTTTCAATTGAAATATTAAAAGAAGCTAATAAAAAAGGCTCTTCAATTTCAGATGTTACTGTAATAGAGAAAGCTGTTCAATCAAAGATTAAAACATTAAAAGAAAAATTCGGAAAAGACAAAGATATAATTCTTGACTTTGAGATTAAAGAGGGAAAACTAAAGTTTAAAGCCAAAATTAAAAAGAAATAATGGAAAAAATAGCCATTCTATTCAACCCCTCTTCCAACAGAGGAAAATCTTTAAAAAAATTAAAAAACTTAAAAAATCTTTTTGAAAAAGAAAATATAAAATTTGAGTTATTTTTGAGTAAAAATGTTGAGGATTTTAAAAATTTGTCTCTAAAATTAGCAAATAATTTTGAAATCCTTAGTATCGCAGGTGGGGACTCGAGCTATACCATTGCTATTGATCATATTTTAAAAAATAAAAAAGAAGTTCTTCCTATTTTCTCCTTTATCCCTACCGGATCTTCAAATGATATCCCTAGAGAATTTAATACTTTAAATTTAAAGGATGCGGCAAAATCCTTAAAAAGGATTAATTATAAAGAAATGGATGTAGGATATATAATACAAGATAATAAAATAATTAATCACTTTTTAGGGCAGGTAAATATTGGAATCGGAGTCGAGGTAAACATGGAAGTGGAAAAAATGAAAAAGTCAAAATTTCCTCTTAAAAATCAATATTTAATGGGTTTTTCTTCCATTGTGAAAACTTATAAAAGAGCTAAAGGAGCAAAGAGATTAAATATTAAAAACAATAATGGATTAAATCTTACTGGGAATTTTCTTATATCGCTTTTTTCAAACATAAAATATTGGGCTACGGGAAAAAAGGTGCTTCCCTCCGCTAAAACTGACGATGGAGTCCTTGATTTGATGATAATTAATGATATTGGTTTTTTTAAACTTTTAAAATTATATTCAAAAGTAATAAGGGAAAAGCATCTCAATGATAACAATGTAATAATAGATAAAAACAAATCTTTCGAAATAGAGGGGAAAGAGCCTTTTTCTATTCAATGTGACGGAGAAATTCTTTTTAACAATAATTCTCCTCACTTCCAAAAAATCAGAATCGGGGTTTTAAACAAAAAGATTAAAGTTTTAGTTAATATTTAAAAGTTCTTTCACAAGCTTTATGTGTAGAGAATGTCCTCCTTTGTAAACCTTAAAACATCCTTTAACTGGTTTTCTTAAAAATGAAAGATCACCTATAAAATCCAAAATTTTATGCCTTACCATTTCATTTTCAAATCTCAAAGGGGGATTTAACAGCTTTTCATTATCAAACACAACCGTATTTTCAAAACTTGCTCCGAGTGCATAACCTTTGCTTTTTAGATACTCTGCATCTTTCAAAAAACCAAATGTTCTCGCAGGAGAAATTTCTTTGATAAAAGCCTCCTCTGAAATCATTATGGAAAAATTCATTTCTCCTATGCTCGGATGTTTATAAACAATAGTATAATCAACTGAAAAATCATCAGAGGGGCAATATTCAATAAAAGAATCCTTTTCCACAACAACACCTTTTTTATTAATCAAGAAAAAATCTTTCTTTTCACCGGTAATCTCTGAATGAGTTAACATTAAATCCACTATTTCCTTTGCGCTTCCATCCAAAATTGGGAATTCATCTCCACTGATTGAAAACCTAATAGAATCAAGTCCTAAAATGTAGACGACAGCCATAAAATGCTCGATTGTTTTAATTTCACAATTTTCTTTAATAAGAAATGTAGAGCTAAAATTCTTCACATATTCAATTTGCAGGGATAATTTGCAATTTCTCTTTTTATTATAAAAAACTATATCTTTCCCCTCTCCCTCCTCTACCCAAACTTTTATCTCTTTCCCGCTGTGAACACCTATTCCCTTAATTTCCAAAGGGGATGTAAGTTTTCTATTATTAAACATAAATATTACAAATCAAGCTCTATTGACTCCTTTGTTTTCTTCCTTCTTTTTTTCTCCATTTTATTCCATTTTTTCATACACTTGGGATAATGAACTTTTGCAAGAGAGCATTTGAGATATTCTGAGATATAGATTATACAAGCTCTTATTGCTTTTCCCACAGGTGTTTTCTTTGCCTCCCCGCCTGTCAGAGAAAGATCACTTATTGTTAAACCGGCACCAATTGATGTTCCTTTTGCCTTTGCTTCAATTGTTCTCGTATCAACAATTTCTCCTGTCTCTGCATCTATTACCTTAACATCAATTGCTATATAAACCTTTGTCTTTTTGCCTCTTAAACTAACCCCTTTGAAGCTAATTCCTCCTCCTGTGGAGCTGCTCATCTCAAAAGCTGAAACAGTACCTGCAATAAGATATTGAGCTCCTTTTATTTTTTTCATTTTAACAAGAGTTTCCTTACTAACTCTTCCAGAAGCACTGAGATCCTGCTCTGAGAGAACCGCATTTATTTCCTTTCTTTCAAGTACTTGAAAAGCTCCTGTGCTTTGTAATTCTGATATAAGCATATCTTGTAAATCAGAAGCAACTTTAGGATTCCATACCCAGAACCCAGTTCCAGCAACCGTGTTTGTAAATCTTAAAACACCCACTCTTGGTTTTTCATTACTGTAAAGCATAACAATTGACCCAACAAATAGCACCAAAACAAAAACAAGAATCTTCTTTTTCATAACTTTTACCTCCTTTAATTCTATTTTTTATTTTACATTAGGAAAACAGAGGTTGCAAGTCAATTTAATTACGAATTTCAATCACCTGTAAATATCTCTTCTCTTTTGTTTATCACCTCTTAAAACCTAATAAATAAAATGGTTTTTCACTCTTTTCCTTTATTTTCAAGGGTTTGTAATTGCACAATTATTGTTCAATCCAAACAAAAGTCAACTATTTTTTGATACTCACAAAATTTTAACAAAAAAATTCACAATAATTGTTAAAAATCAAAAGTACAAATTAAATAATTAATATCTAAACACCACAATATCATACCTTTTAAACTAATGCGATAAATCACACTACAATATTGTCGGAGTACTATATCTTGTGGTGAAAAAAAATTAAACACTATTTTTAGTTATTATCCCATGGTGAGCTGTTAGTACCGTATATTTTTTTAAGTATTTTTTAATCTTTTCAAAGGATTTTAACTGAAGTTTGTAATCAAAGCTAAGTATTTTATAAAACGGAATAATCTTCCCTTCTTTAATCCTTAATAAATCCCCGGTAGTAATATATTTATCATCAATAATATAAGTGCAATGGCCGGGAGTGTGGCCAGGTGTTTTAATTGGAGTAATCTTTATCCCATCAATAATAATTGTTTCTTCTTCTTTTATCATCTCATACCGATCAATCCTATTTTTCTCGCGGATTATCTTTAAAAACCTTGGTTTTTTCCCTTGAAATATCAGCTCTTCCCTTTCACAAAAGTACAAATCTGCATTAAAAAAAAATTTTCTTCCGTCAATATGATCATAATCAGAATGAGTAAAAAAAACTGCTTTTACCTTTCCCAGAGGAATTCCGAATTTCTCCATTTCTTGTCTTCCTCTCTTAGTTCCCAACCCACTATCAACAGCAATATATGAATTCCCTTTTTTATAAATAAAGAAGTTGGCATACCTTTCCCTAATTATGTAAAGCTCGCTTTTTAACACTCTTGAAAATTCCGGGTAAAACAAAAATCCGTAAATTGAGTCAAAACTCGGAAAAATTAAAGGAACATTTTTTTTATATTCAATGTACTTTTTATCGAATTTATCAATAACCTCTTTTTCTTCTCTGGGAATAAGTATAATAAGCATAATAATAAAAAACAGAGGAAGTGAATAAAAATATTTGTTATTCACAATTAAAGTTATTGCTGGAATTAGTAAAAAAGCCCAAATCGAGTAAATCGGATGCCTTACAACCCTGTATGCCCCTTCCTTCAAAAAAATCCTTCTTTTAAAGGCTCTTTTAATTTTCTTTAAGATGCTTATATAAAAATAAAAGCCTAAAACAAGAAGGAAAACACCTATTTTAAAATTCAAAGAATTAAAATTTATTTGAAGGTAATTTCCTTCATGCCATGATAAAAGGCTTACTAAAATAGCGTAATTAACTGTTATGAAAATTAACTTTAATCCTATTCCCCACTTCATCTCTTCTTTTTAAAATTATCAAGAAGTCCTTCTTTCCAGTTTTTAATATCTTCAAAAATTTTTAGAACCTTTTCGTATAGCCCTTTTGTTTCAAAGATTACATCAAAGGCTTCTCTTACAGCACCATTTCCCCCATTTTTCTCGGTTATATAATCAGCAATTTCCTTTACTTTATAATGTGCATCACCCACGGCAATAGCAAAACCTACCTCTTTCATCACAGAATAATCCCCTATATCATCACCAATATAGCAAATTTCATCAGCACTCAAACTGTGCTTTTTCATTATCTCTTTTAAAACAGGAAGCTTATCAATTGCCCCAATATAAACATCATCTATTCTCAATCTCTTTGCTCTTTCCATGACATTCTGAGAACTTTTTCCTGTTATAATACCAACTTTAATACCTAAAACCTGAGCAACAACTATCGCCGCACCATCTTTTGTATCATAAGCCTTTATTTCCTCACCGGAAGGCAAAATATAAATTTTACCGTCCGTTAACGTTCCGTCAACATCCATCAATACCATTTTTATTTTTTTGGCTTTTCCCAAAACACAGCTGTCAATTAACTTCACCTTTTCTCCTCCAAAAGTATTGTTTTAAGCTTCCAATTGTTAAATTTATCATAATTTTTCTTAAAAACTCCGTACTTATCCTTTGAAAGAATCGGTGTTTTTATAATTATCTCCCTCTCAACTATTATTTGATTTCCGCTTTTTGATGAATTTATTTTAAATGAGTAATCCGAATCATCAACCGTAAATGTCTCAGGTAGATAAAGAGCTTTTGTATCCCTTTCCGTATTAATCTTCCAAACTTCTTTCACCCTGAATCTTTTTCCAAAATAAAGGGGATAGTGCCTGTCTTTTAAGCTTAAGTTAAAAGGAAATTTAGAAAAAAAGTAGGGATTATCAGGTATTGTTAAGACAATTACATTCCCCTGTTTAATATAAAGATCTCTACCCCTTATTTTAGTGTAAACATTGGAAGAGCTTGAAAAAGAATTGAGATTGTGAAATATAAAAGATACACTTTCCGAACCTTCATTAAAAATATTTGCAACAGAGGTAAAATATTTTTTGTTCTCATCATTGGAAGACAATTTAAAATTTCTCTTAACAATAGAATCAAAATATCCTTCTGTTTTCAAATTCACATCTGTTTCAAAGCTTCCATCTTTTTTTATATTCACATTAAACTCTGCAACAGCGTAGTTTTCCACATTATTTTTAACCTTTATCCACCTGATATCTTTTCCTAAAAAAAGTCCATCCGTACCATCAGCAAGGCCTGTGTAGCCAAAAATTTTGTACTCCCCTTTTGGATCAAGATAATAATCTTTACCATCTATTTTCACATAAACCAAAATATAAGAAAACTGATTGAATACAACAAGTTTCTTTATTGCCTTATGCCCGTTTACTATCATAATAGGGAAAGGTTTAAGCCCTATCGCTCTTAACATAGAAATTAAAAGCACAGACTTATCTCTTATGTCCCCGTAACCATTTTTAAGAACCTCTGAAGCTTTGTGAGGAATATATCCGTCCATTCCGAGCGGAAGTGGTACGCCTTTAATTTCCTTTGAAACAAATTTGTAAATTTCAACGGCTTTTTCAAACTTGCTCTTCGCTTTTTTCGTAAGCTCTTTAACTTTCTTTTTAATAAATCTGTCAGGTTTGGAATTTTTGGAAAATTTTACCACTATCTTTCCAACCGCCCCTTTCCAATCTTTTGAATTGGAGAACACAATTGAAGGAGAAATAATAAAATCGTGAGGTCTGTATTCTTCCGGCTTTATCTTTCCCAAATCTTTCATTTTGAATTCATATATATTCACTTTTTGTTCACTTTTTTTTATTTCTTCAATCTTTTCATCCTTTGTTTCATTAAATTTCATTGAATAAAGGTTCCTCCCTGAAGGAAGTTCAACTTTTATACTCTTTTCTCTTATAGGATTATCTTCTTTGAACACAAAAAGAGAGCTAATCACGCCTGTTTCAGATTTTTTTGTGCTCTTGTACTTTATATAAACCGCATCCTCAGGATCAAGGTTTTGAAAAGAATAAACCTTATCAAGAATATTAGAGTAAAGAGAAGCCTTTTGCAGACCAAGAGGAGTAACTGTATTTATAGCTCCCTTTTCAACAGGAATTATTGTTAAATCTTTATTAAGAGTATCTGCTTCAATGACCTTAAGCTTTTCCTTATCTTTTGAAAATCTTATTTTATAGTCTCCGTATCTGTCCCTTCCCGCTCTGTTCAATATTTGATAAAAATCTGTAACTTCTGTTATAAGTTCCTCTGTTTGAGGATTATAAGATATCCTGTAAGATTTCAGTAAAGTATAGATATAAGAATCCGGGAATATTATAGGTCCTCCCGAATCCTTGTATACACCTATTAACTGCTTTTCTATTGAAACACCATAACCTATCAACAGAATAAAAATTGCAAAAAAGGCTATTATTTTTTTTCTCATTTTTCCACCTCTTTTTCAAGTATTATAAAACTCTTATTAAATTTGTCCAATTTTAAAAATGCTTTCTTTAACTTAAGATAATCCTCGGGCGTAAATACTGACTTATATTGCTTGTATATCCGTATAAACTTTATATTATCTCCTACTCTTTCCACTTTTACACTTAAAGATACAGGATATTCATTATATTCAAAACTATCCGGAAGAGCCTTTATTCTATAGTTTTTTGGAATCTTCAGAGTCTCCTCTATCACAGAACCCAATGGGGAAGTTAAATTCACTGGATATTCTCTCTTATTTAATCTTGTCATTTGATACAAAATAAGAGAAAGGTATATATCAGCGGATGATCTCCCTTCCGGTATTTTCATAAGATAATAATTTCCAAGCTTTTCAATAAAGTGAGGAGCTCTTATTTTCAAGCTAATTGTGTACGGTTTTGATAGAATTTCTGGATTTCCATATTTTGCATTAATAACCTCAGTCCCCTGTTGAACAGACTGAAGAATCTTATTCCATATTAAATTCTGCATATTTCCCGGAAATCTTTTCCCTACCTGCCTCATTATCAAATCATATGTCCCTTTGCCTGATATTTTTATGTCTGATTCAAGTTTTCCGTCCTCCCCCACTCTACTCAGTGCTTTTATGTATCCCATACTCTTTTCCGGAGGATAAACAGGCACCCTTTTTATATCCATTCCATTCTCCACAAGATGGAGAACATACTTTCCGCTCATATAGGCTTCTCCGAAATCAGAGCTAAGCTCAAGAGTCGGATCCATGTAAACGAATTTTCCACTTTTTAATTTTACGGCAACGATGGCATGTTCAAAGAAAATTGTGGGCACTTCAAAATCAGTTTTATGTGAAACATTAATTAAAACATCATCTGCATCAATTCCTGCTATTTTCAGCATAGCAATCATCAGGATTGATTTATCCCTGCAAACACCATACTGTTTTTCAAAAGTGTAGCTTGCTTTATGAGGCTCTATGAAAGCTCCCACATCCATTGAAGAGCCCATGTACCTGATTTTTTGGGAAATATATCTAAAAATAGCAAGAATTTTCTCCTTTTCCGTCTTTTTCCCTTCTATCAATTCCTTAACAGTTTTAACCATCTTGGGTGTCTTATCTATCTTACCCCTATTAAGCTCTGCTCCGAATTTTGAAAGCTCCTTCCAGTTTTTAAAGGTTGAGACAATCAATTTTAAACCCATATCAACAGGAGAAATCATTCCAACTTCTTTTTTAAAAGGTTTTATCTCGTGAGTACTCCATTCATACACATTATACTTCCCATCTTTTGTCTTTTTTAGATTCATCCTACCATTTTTAACTATGTAATTCAGATGCATAGAGCCGTCTATTCTCAATGTTATTAAAACATTCTTAACAGGAGTAAAACCTTGAATAAGACTTATGTCAGAATAATTATTTTTAAGCAAAGGCTTAGAAGAGATTTTCACTTTATACTCAACAGCATCCCCAATTGAAAGAGAAGGAAACTCCACTCTTAATTCTCTAAAATTCTCCTCGTAAATATTCATCTGTTGGGTTTCAGCCATCGTTTGGTCTTTAATTCTATTTTCGTCTACCTCTTCCCATGTACCATCTTTATGAATAACTCTTGCCATTATAAGTTTTACTTTATTGTACCTTTTATGATAAGGAAATCTTTGAGAAGAAAGCTCCTTTTTCCCTCTTTCTGTTAAAACTTTCATAAGAAGGTATTGTTTGCTAACGAAAGAACCATCTTTTTCAACAGTAGTTACCACTTGCTCATCAATAATTAATGTATCAGCATTTTTATACTCCTTTGAACTACCAGCATTATTAATCTTTTTCAGCAAATCATCAGGGACCCTGTTTTTTTCAGCAAATCCAAACATTGTAAGAAAAAAAACAGTTAAAAATAAAACCCATATTTTTTTCATTCTTCACCTCAAATGTTTTTTATAGACTATTTTAATACAATTATTAACAAATATAAACAAAAAATGTTTTTCTTATTTTTTACTGATAGCATACCTTTACCGGTTGTACTATTTTAATGAACACGGGGCTCTTGACTAAAAAAAATTTAAAGGTATAATAAATCATGAGTTCACTTAACTCATTAAAAAAGGAGGAGAAGTAATGAGAAACTTAAGTATAAGGACAAAAATTATAGGAGCTCTTGCAATTTTTTCTTTGATTCTTATCTTTGATGTTTTTTATATAATAAGTACTTTAAAAGCTCAGAAAGATGATGCTTTAATCATAAATGTTGCAGGAAGACAGAGAATGTTGACTCAAAAAATGAGTAAGAATGTATTTTTGCTCCTATCTATTGATAAAGTAAAAGGAGTTAATGAGCAAGAGGTATTAAAAGAATTAAAAGGAGCTATGAAAACATACAATGATACCATAAATGCATTTTTAAAAGGTGGAAAAACACTAAGTCCGTCAGGCAAAAATAAAATCCATATAAATTCCATTGGAAAGGATAAAAAATATGCAGAAGATGCCAATAAGCTTTGGAAGAATTTTAAGAAAGAGATTGAAAACACTATAAAAAGCAGAGATCCCCAATCAGCAAATTACATTGCTAAAAATAATCTAAAACTATTAGCTCTTTCAAACAAAATAGTATCAGCTTTGCAAAAAACAGCAGAAGCTAAGATAATTAGTATGAAAAGAGTACAATATTTGGTAGCTTTTCTTTCTTTGATATTACTTCTTTTTGTATTCTTCATAATTAAACAATCAATTGTAGTCCCGATAAGGGATTTTATGAAGGCTTTTGACAGAGGAGTTGAAGGTGATTTGACAGTCAGAGTAAAAGTAGTAAACAATGATGAAATTGGGCATCTTTCTAAAAAATTCAATGAATTTCTATCAAAACTTCAGGAAATGATTCAAGCGGTCAAAGAAAATACTGAAGCTGTTTCTTCAGCATCCATAGAAATTTCAGCTACTACAGAAGAAATTTCAAAATCAGCTGAAGATCAGGCTTTTCAATCTCAATCGGTTGCTTCTGCAATGGAAGAACTAACGGCAACGATAGAAGACAATCATAGAATGACTGAAAATTCAACTACAAAAGTTGATGAAATGGCAGATGTCACAAAACAGAGTTCAGATTCAATGGCAAAAACTATTGATTCAATTGTAACTATTTCTGAAAAATCGGCAGGACTTTCAGGTTTAATTAATGAATTCGGAGAGTCAGCAAAAGGAATTGGAGAAATTTTAAGTGTTATTATTGAAATAGCAGACCAAACAAACCTTCTTGCCCTGAACGCTGCCATAGAGGCTGCAAGAGCCGGTGAGGCAGGAAGAGGATTTGCAGTTGTTGCTGATGAAATAAGAAAACTTGCCGAAAGAACTGCAAAATCCATTAAAGAAATTGAAGGTATAACAAACACAATTCAAAAGAGAGCTGAAAGTGCTGTCATTGCAATGGGCGAATCTTTACAGGCAATAGAAGAAGGAGTAAGACTTGCGGAGCAAAGCAGAGAGATGTTAGACATGGTATTAAAGAGCTCGGAAGAGGTACAACAAATAACAACGGCAATTTCCACAGCTACAACAGAGCAAGCAGCAACAGTAAAAGAAGTTAATTCAAACATCCAAGCAATTGTTTCTAACATAGAAATGTCCAAACAGGCTAACATTCAGCTTGCAGAAACAGCAAGGGATCTTGCTGCACAATCAGAAAGACTAAAAGAGTTTGTTGACAAATTTATAATCTAAATTAACCAAAATCAAGTGGAAAAACTACATAAATTTTCAATTATAGTGGTAATTTTTATTCTTATTGCAGTATTTTTTAACAGTGCTGTTTTAAAATTTTCAAATAAAACAACTATAAAAAAGGAATGGGGGACAAAAAACAATTATCCTGAAAAATCTATTTATATTTTTATCATACTGTTAATTATTATTGAATCGAGTTCTATTCTTATTTTATTTAAAAAAACAAGGATTTATGAGTTATACTTACTTTTGGTTTATCTCACTATTAATTTCTTTGTAGCCATATTTTTCTACACAAACCACATATCACTCTCTTTGCATTTCTTTAATAAGAGGATAGTTTCCTTAAAAGAAATTTTTTCATTTCTGATCTTCATTGTGTTTATTTTATACTTAATAAAAAATGAAAAAAATCATAAATTCCCTTCACGATAATTTAAAAGTAGGGATTATTAAAGTAGAGGGAATAAATA
>CAZWJH010000014.1:14497-23867 GCA_964634755.1 uncultured Clostridia bacterium | reverse complement strand
TCTGCATTTCCAAGATATACAGAAAAATCCGTTATAAAAGATGAGTTAAAAAATTTAAAGGAAAATGAGTTTTCTCATCCGAATTATAAAAAAACAAGAGCGCTTTACAAAAGCTTTAAAATTGACCCTACTAAATACAGGCCATCATCAGAAGCTCTCTGGAGAAGATTCAAAAAAAAGGAAGAATTTCCCAAAATCAACCCTATAGTTGATTTGATAAATATTTTTTCTCTAAAATTTCAAATATCGTGTGGTTTATATGATTTGGAGAAAATCAGAGGAGATATTCAAATAGAAATAGGGAATGAAGATGATTTTTATCAAGGGATAAGGAAGGAAAAAGTAAGTCTAAAAAACAAAATAGTTTTAAAAGATACTTTAGGAGCTTTTGGAAACCCTTCCTCTGATTCTTTAAGAACTTCGGTAGATGAAAATTCAGAAAATATTCTTATATTTCTTTTTTTCCACAAAAATTTTAGCAAAGTAGAAGGTGAAAACCTTTTGCAGGAAATAACAAAAATTCTTAAAAATTTCTTTACTTTTAACTCATTGGCATTAAAAATATCCAACAATCCAGAATTTGACTTTTAATAGCAAATGAATTAAGATTTTTAGATGGGGTAGCAACAATTCAAATAAAAAAAGATTTAATCTAAAATTGCTCTTTATCTCTCTTTTTCTTTTAATTCTCTTCCCACCCCTCACACTACTTTCGAAAGAGCTTTTAATAAAGGAAAAGAACTCTCTCATCAATCTTACTTATTACTACGAATACAAAATAGACAAAACAAACAAAATTGATATAAAAGATTTAATAGAAAAAAAAGCTTCTAATTTTACTCTTCTTAAAGGAAAAACTAATTTAGGTTTTCTTCCATATCCGGTTTGGCTAAAGTTCTCCATTATCAATCAAAGCAAGGAGGAAAATCTCGGGATAATCTTTGATTACCCAAATATTGATTTTATTGACTTTTACCTTTTGAATAACAAAAAACAAATAATAAAAAGTGTGAAAACTGGAATCTTGAGGGATATTAGAACAAGAGAGAGTCTTTTTCCCAAGACAGAAAAATAGAAATACTAAAAACAAAAAATAATTTTCTTAGGCTTTTTTAATTTTAAAAAATCTCTTTTTACCAACTTTTAATATTAGCTCTCTTACTAAATCTATCTCTTTATTGGGATCAATAACTTTCTCTCCATTAAGCTGAACAGAGCCGGATTTAATCAACCTCTTAAGCTCAGAACTTGACACGCCCTCTACCGATCGTTTTAAAATGTCTAATAATCTTAACTTATTTTCTTGAAACATTAAAACAGGAGTATCTTCCGGTATTTCATTCTTCTTACTAAATACTTTTTCAAATTCCTCCGCAGTCTTTTCCGCTTCTTCTTCACTCCAAAAATCTTTAACTATAGCTTTTCCCAATTGTACTTTTAAACCCTTTGGATTTATTTCACCTTTTTCTGCTCTCCTTTTCCATTCATTTATCTCTTTTTCTGAAAAATCCGTTAAAAGCAAATAATATCTATACATAAGCTCATCAGAGATAGACATCACTTTGCCAAACATCTCGGAAGGAGAATCGTAAATACCAATGTAATTTCCCAAAGATTTGCTCATCTTATTAACACCATCAAGGCCTTCAAGAATCGGCATTGTCAAAATCGCCTGAGGTTCCTGCCCATATTCTCTTTGGATTTCTCTCCCAACAAGCAAATTAAATTTCTGATCTGTTCCTCCCAACTCAACATCAGCTTTCAATGCAACAGAATCATAAGCCTGACAAAGAGGATACAAAAGTTCGTGAAGTGATATTGAAATTCCGCTTTTATACCTTTTCGAAAAATCATCCCTTTCCAAAATCCTTGCAACAGTGTACTTTGAAGTTAAATAAATAGTATCTTCAAGTGTTAATTTTCCGAGCCATCTTGAGTTAAAATCCACAACTGTTTTCTCCGGATCTAAAATTTTAAACACCTGCTTTTTATATGTTTCAGTATTTCTCAGGATCTCCTCTTTAGTAAGAGGTTTCCTTGTTTTATTTCTTCCGGTAGGATCACCTATTAAAGCAGTAAAATCACCTATCAAAAAAACCACCGTATGTCCGAGATCTTGAAAATGTTTCATTTTTCTTAAAAGGACTGTGTGTCCGAGGTGGATGTCAGGTGCTGTTGGATCAAAACCAGCTTTAACAATCAGAGGCATTCCCTCTTTATATGACCTCTCCAATTTTTTAAAAAGCTCTTCCTCCGGGATTATCTCTTCAGCTCCTTTTTTTATTAGCTCAAACTGTTCTTCAGGCTTTTTGAATTTCATTAATCGTCTCCTCCAATGATTTCATCCTGGAAATATTGAAAACTTTTATTTCTGTATTAAGATGTCTTGCTATTTTTCTTGCCATGTTAGTTAAAACTCTACCCTCCCCAAATTCAATAAAATTGTCCACCTCAAGCTCTTCCATTAACTTTTTCATTGTCGGATACCACATAACACCTGAGGACACCTGCTTTTTTAATCCTTCCCTTGCCATTTTTTTATCTTTTACTATCTCATAATCAATATTTCTTAATATTGGGAATGAAGGGTCATTAAAATTTGTAGTATCAAGCACTTCTGAAAGCTTTCTTTCCGCTTCTACCATCAATGAAGAGTGAAAAGGGGCTGAAACTTTTAATATAACATGTTTTTTTGGCTGTAACAACTCAATAGTCTTATTAACCGCATTAATCTCACCCGATATAACTATCTGTTCGTGAGTATTCCAATTGGCAACTTCAACTATTCCATCAACTTTATCAATCACTTTTTTTATCTTTTCAATCTCCTCACCTATTATCGCAGCCATTGTCCCCTTTCCCAAAGGTACGGCATCCTGCATAAATTCTCCTCTTTTTCTTACGATTTTTAAAGCAGTGGGAAATTCTAAAGTATTAGCACTTGCATAAGCGGAAAACTCCCCTAAACTATGTCCCGCAGCATAATCTGGTAAATCTCCTTCAAAAAGCTTAAAAGCAATATAGCTAACCGTTAACAAAGCTGGCTGTGTATTTTCAGTTTTTTGAAGCTCTTCTTCAGGTCCTTCAAAACAGATTTTTTTTAATTTTACTTTTAAAGAATCCTCTGCTATTTCAAATAGCTCTTTAGCCAAAGTGGTGTTTTCATAAAAATCTTTCCCCATTCCAACTTTTTGGGAACCTTGACCCGGAAATAAAAAAGCTGTTTTCATCAATCACTCCCCTATTATTTTTATTATTAATCTTTTTCTTCTCTGACCATCAAACTCAAGGTAAAAAACCCTTTGCCACGGACCTAAGTCAAGTTCACCTGAAGTTATTGGCAAAATAACCTCATGATGCACTAAAATTGATTTTAAATGTGCATCTCCATTATCCTCCCCTGTAAGATGATGCTTATACGGAGGACCATAAGGAGCAAGTTTCTCAAGCCATTCAAAGATATCTTCATGTAAGCCAGGCTCATTATCATTTACTATAACACCTGCTGTTATATGCATAGCAGAGACCAAAGCAAATCCTTCTCTTATTCTGCTTTCTCTAACCGCTTTCTGAACCTCAGGCGTAATGTGTACAATATCTTTTCTTTTTTCAGTATAAAAAAAAAGATATGTTGTATAGCTTTTCATCTTATCCTCCTAAACTCGATTAATTTTATAAAGATGGTTTTATTTTGTCAACTACAATTTATGAGCTAACTCCCAAATCTTGGATTAACAATATTGCTGTAAATAGAGCCAAATGTAAAATTCAAACCTATTGAGAGCTTATAATAATAACTTGATTCAACTTCTTTTAATCTTAACAAAATATCTTCAAGAGTAGCATCACCTTTGGGCAAATTTATTTGATCGTGAATTCTGCTATAATGCCCTGCCAATTCAATGGACAAACCTTTCATAATTCTAAAATTAAAATCAGCACTAACTCCCAGATGGTGTTTTGAAAAATCATCTAAAAAATTTGAAGAAAAAATCCTAAGCTCTGTTGTTCCCCATGTTTCTTTTGTCTCAAGAGTAACATTTACGACCTGTTTCCATACTGTTTCTGCAAGTTTTCCGTAAACAGTCTCTTCAAAATATTTGTTAATACTCGGTCCCACTCTATAAAGGACTCTCAACTGCCTTCTCGTAGATTCACTGTAAGGGAAAAAATTGTATTCAACTGCAGGCTGAGGGGATATATTGTAAACATAATTCTTGTACGAAGAGTTTTCATAAGAAAACCACGCTCCCACAGACCAGTGATCATTCACACTTCTAACATAGACACTCTGAATGCTTTTATTTATAACAGTATTTCTTACCTTTTCTGATTCAATCTGATAATAATTATACCTGTTGTTTAAGGATAACCCTACTCTTAGCTTTGATTCCTCAGTCACTCTATTTATAGAAAAATTAGACCTTACAGAAGTGGTACCTCTCAAAGCCTCTCCTTGAGAATAAAACCTTAAGCCTACATTAAAAACCCAATAATCCCACTTATCATCTGGCTGTGGAATTTTATCCACTTTCTTGTTATCTATCTTAATATCAAGTATTTTTGATACAGGAGTTGATGATAAATAAAGAACCAAGCCCAATTTAAGATTTCTCACCATCTCTTCTCTTATGTCATCATCAGTGCTATCTTTTTGGGTAAAAAAATTCAATCTATTGTTTATTTTTTCATATTTCCTCTGTCCAATAAAATCAAGAGTATACTCCTTTCCTCCATTTCCTGCTCTAATTCTCGTTATTAAGATATGAACATCCGCTTCCTTTCTATCTCTTACAAAATTTACAAAATTTACATTTGTTTTGATATAATCAATATCACAAAAAGGGCAATCAACAAAAACATTTACCGATTTTTTCATTATTTCTCTAAGTTCCTCTGTTGAAAATTTAGCTATTGAAAGAGAGGAAAGGAATATCAAAAACATAATTATGTAAATGAGCAGTCTTTTTTTCATGAGTGTCTCCTCTTTATTATGTAGTAGAATAGCAAAATTATAGTACTTCTTCAATCTTTTAAGTAAAAATTTATTAATTCTCATTTTTTAAAAAAGTTTTTTGACAAAAAAAACTTTTTTTATTAAAATAAAAAATCTATAAAAATAATTAAAATAGATTGAAGAGGTAAAAGAGTGAAAAAATTAAAAAAAGTATTAATTGTTGATAATGATTCCAAATTTATTAAAAATATGGAAGATTTTTTTACGAAATACAATGTAGAAACAGTAATTGCCAAAGACGGAAACCATGTACTGGAAATACTTGATAATTCTTTTGATTTGGTTATTACAGAAATAGTTATTCCAAAAATTGATGGTCTAAAGCTTTCAAAAACAATTTTCACAAAATTCGGCTCTGACCTCCCCATCATTATAGTCTCAGGTATATACAAAGGGGGGTCAATAAAAAACAAAGCCTTGAGTACCAACAAAGCTTCTGCCTTTCTTGAAAAACCTTTTTCTCTTGAATCTTTGAAAAGCACAATAATAGAAAAGCTAAATTTGGAATTAGAAGAAGAAGAAAAAAAAGAAGAAGAGGATGAGGGAAAAACTCAATTGTTTGAAAAAGAAGAAATGGAAAAGATGGTAGGAAAAGAGATTTCCCCCGAAGAAAGAGAATTAATGAGCTCAAATGATTTGTTTGGAGATATTTTAAAAGAAATTAATGAAAAAGTTGAAGAAGACATAAACAAGGAAAGGGAGGAACTTGAAAAAGAGATAGAAAAAACTCAAGATTTTAATCAGGAAGAGATTAAAGAAGAAATAGAAGAGATTGAAGAAATAGAGGAAATTAATGAAATAGAAGAAGAAAAAATTGAAGATAAGATTCCTGAAATCCAGGAGATAGAACCCGAGAATGAAGCTAACATAAAAAAAGAGGAATCTCAAACTCCACAGCCTGAAAAAAAAGATGTAAAAAAAGAAGTTCTTTACCATGAGAAGCATCCCCACAAAAAAAGTGATACATTAGATATTGACCAATTAATAACAGACATAATAACCCCCAAAGAAAAGAAAAAAAAGGTAATACAAAAAGAAGAAAAAAAGAGCAAGAGAAATATAGAAACAGATGATATAGACAAATTAATAAGAAAAACACTCGTAGAGCTAAAAAAAACGGGCTATAAAAAACCGGCAAAAACCCCGGAAAAAAGAGAAGAGCAGGAAAAACTAAAAAAAGAGCTTACAGAAAAAAAAGAAGAAATCCAAAAAAATGTTGATAAAATTGAGGGTAGATATGAACTTTTGAGTAAAATAGCGACAGGCGGGATGGCTGAAATATACAAAGCTAAGCAAAAAGGACCTGTGGGTTTTGAAAAGATAGTTACTATTAAAAAAATCTTACCACATTTGGCTCAGGATGATGATTTCATTACAATGTTTATTGACGAAGCTCGAATAGCAGCCTCTCTCTCCCACCCCAACATAATTCAGATTTTTGATTTGGGAAAGATGAACAATGAATACATAATTGCAATGGAATATGTATCTGGTAAAGACCTTGGCGCTGTTTTAAAGAAATTAAGAAAAATAAAAAAAGCACTGCCCATTGATATAGCTCTCTACATTGCTTTGAAAATAAGTGATGCCCTTGATTATGCTCACAGAAAAAAAGATTCCAAAGGAGAGCCTTTAAATATAGTACACAGGGATGTCAACCCAAACAATATACTTTTATCCTACGAAGGAGAAGTTAAACTAACGGATTTTGGAATATCAAAGGCAAAAATCAAATTACATCAAACTGTAGCAGGAGGCTTAAAAGGAAAGCTCATTTATATGTCTCCTGAGCAGGCAATGGGGAAAGAAGATATTGACAGAAGATCAGACATATTTGCCATAGGAGTTTTGCTTTATGAGATGTTAACTTTAAGAAATCCTTTTATCGCAACTTCGGAAACTGCAATATTAGAAAAAGTCAGAAAAGTTAAGTATGACCCTCCAACTATGTGGAATAAATCAATTTCAGAAAACATATTAAAAATAATTACAAAATGTCTTATGAAATCACCTGATGATAGATACCAAACAGCAAGGGAGTTGAGAAATGAAATTGAAAAAGAACTTGTCAAAGAAGTAAATAATGTAGCTATTATGAAAGATATTTTATCCAAGTTTATGGCAAGGATGTTCCCGGAAGAGGTTAAAAAAGAGGGATTCTCAATAGAAGACACAACAGAAATAATCAAAAAGAAAAAGGAGTTTGATGAAATAATAAGGGAAAAAGAGAAAAAGAAAGTAGAAAAGAAAAGGGAAAAGGTAATTAAACCAGCAAGGGAAGAGAAAAAGGAAATTCCAAAAGCTGAAAATATCGAAAAAAAATTGGAAGAGGGAAGAAAAGAAAAAGTTAAAGGAATAGAGGAACCTTCGCCTACAAAAGAAAAACCTATCAAAGAATTTAAAGAAGAGAAAAACAGGGAAAAAGTAAAAGTAAAAGAATTAAGCAAAGAGATAGAATCTGTTTTAATGGAGGATAAAAAATCATCCAAAGCTTTTCTTATAATTATATTTTTAATTATTATTTTAGGAGGAGCTGGTTATTATTTTTATTCGAATTATGTTGCAATAAAAGAATTCCCTATAAATCCAGCTTCCGAAAAAAAAGAAAAAATGATAGCCTCACAAAATTTACCCACAGAAAACAATTTAACAAATGAGCAAACAACAGGAGCTCAGGATTTACAAACGAATTCTGACAACATTCAAACCCAGCAAAACAATCAGCAAATAGCTCAAAATAACCAAACTCAAAAACCAACCCAGCAACAGTTAAACACAATCTCCTTCACCAAAAAAACTACACAAACTAACACAATTCAGGTGCAAAATAATGCAAACGCTCAAAGTAAAAAAACTAAAACAACAAGCCAACCTCTTAAAACTATAAAAAAGCCCAAAAGAACAAATCAAAATAAAGCAAATCAACCGAATCAGATAAATAAAAAGAGACAGAATCAAAATATCCAACCCATAGCTCCACAACAAACACAAAAAGCTCAGAACAATCAGAAATCTCAAAAGATTGCAAACAACCAGCAAATAAAAACCACAGCAAACAATAAGATCACACAAAGTAAAACAACTTCCCCGCAAACAAGAAGCAATACAGTACAAAATCAAAACAAACAATCTCAGCAAACCACTCAACAAAAGTCTCAAAACTCCATTGTCCAAAAACTACAGGTCCAAAAACCACCTTTTAAAGCAGGAGATATCGTTCCCCTCAATACATTGGATAAACCTCTAAAAATTTTAAAAAGAAGAGTCCCGAGTCTTACTTATGAAGAAGCAAGACTTGGTAATGTGAGACTTTTCATTCAAATGCTCGTTGGTCCAGACGGAACAGTTGAAAAATTCAGAGTAATAAAATCAATCCCACCTATACCAAGGATGAAACAAAAAATGGCTAAAGTCATCGATAAATGGAGATTTACAAAGCCTACGAGAAATGGAATCAAAGTAAGAACATGGAAAATGGTTTCTTTATTAATAAAAAAATAATTTAGAGAGGTGAAAATATGGCCGAATTAAGCAAAGAACAGAAGGAATTTTACACAAACACACTAAATCAAACAAGAGAGCAGATTAAATCCATCGATCAGCAAATTGAAGAAGAAATTGAAAATTTTAAGAAAAAGATGGAAGAATTAAAAAGTAGAAGAAAGGTAATCAAACAGATCTATGACGGTGCTGCTACACTCTTAGGAGTACCTGACGAATTTGCTGATGAAGAGGAGGAAGCAGAAGAAATCTAATTGTCAAAAAGAGATTTAGAAAAATACTTAGTTTCAATACAAAAGAGTGGTTTTAAGCTAGAGTTAGATAGAATCAAATTATTTTTAAAGGAAATAGGAAACCCTGAGAAAAATATAAAATCTATCTTAATAACAGGAACAAATGGTAAAGGCTCTGTTTCAACTTTTCTATCATCAATCTTACACTCATTAGGATACAAAGTCGGTCTTTTCACATCTCCCCACTTAATTGAAGTTAACGAAAGAATTAGAATTAACGGGGAAAAAATAAATTACAATGAACTTGAAAGTATTGTCTTTTTCATAAGAGATGAAGTTAAAAATGCACTTAATAAAAATATTTTGCCCAATCGTTTAACTTTTTTTGAAACAATGACTGTTGCGTCTTTTCTGTATTTTAACGAAAAAAAGGTGGATTTCGGTGTTTTTGAAATAGGACTCGGAGGAAGACTTGATGCCACTAATGTTCTTACCCCTTTAATTTCAGCAATTACAACAATTAGCTATGATCACACAAGAATTTTAGGAAAAACTCTTACTAAAATTGCCAGAGAAAAGGCAGGTATAATAAAACCCAATACGCCCATAGTAATAGGTC
>CAZWJH010000014.1:0-14487 GCA_964634755.1 uncultured Clostridia bacterium | reverse complement strand
AAACATACAATCAAAATCATAAAAGATTTTGCCAAGAAAAATAATTCAAAATTAATCAGGGCTTTTGATAAAAAAAACAGGCTTTACAAGGCAAAGGATAAAAGATTTCACTATCATACAACAAAAGATAACTATTTTTTCAAACCAAAAATGCTGGGAAAACACCAAGGAGAAAATGCATCGCTAGCAATAAAGATATATGAAAATCTGCCTGTTTTTAATAAAACTAAAAAGGAAAGAATAATAAAGGGAATTGAAAGTGCAGCAATAGAAGGAAGGCTTGAAATTTATCAGAATAAAATTATTTTTGATGGAGCTCATAATATTGATGGAATAAGAAGGCTTACTGAATTTTTAGAAAGTGAGAATTTAAATGGACTCTGCTGTCTTTTTGGGATTTCTCAAGGGAAAAAAATAGATGAAATGGGTAATATGCTTTTTCCTTATTGTAAAAAAATAATTCTTACGAAAGCAAATATTTACAGAGCAGAAGACCCGAAAAATATTTACAAAAAATTTTCCCACACAAATAGAAACTTTGAAATTGAACTTGACCTCAAAAAAGCTGTTGAAAAAGTTTTGAAAAAAAGTGGAAAAAGTAAAATTTTGATAACAGGCTCCCTTTACTTAGTGGGAGATGTTAAAAGGATATTAAATGAGATTAATACTTGATGAAGAACTTGCGGCTAAAGAATTTGCAACACTCGTAAAAGAGAAAAGTAATTTTTGTATAATCACAGGGGCAGGAGTAAGTACTGCCTCGGGAATTCCGGATTTCAGAGGGGAAAATGGGCTTTATACTGTTTCGGAAAAGAATGTCTTTGATCTTGAAAGCTTTAAAAAAGACCCCAAGTCCTTTTACCTTTTTGCAAAAGATTTCCTTAAACTCCTTAAACAATCAAAACCCAACTCAGCCCATTTTCTCATAAAAAAACTTGAAGAGCTTGAAAAAGTAAACTGGATAATAACTCAGAATATTGACGGACTTCATAAGAAAGCAGGTTCAGAAAAGGTTATAGAAGTTCACGGAACTTTTGAAAGATTCAGGTGTCTTAATTGCGGAATGGAGTATCCTCTTGATGAGGTATATAAAGAAATCCAAAATGAGAATATCCCTAAATGTATAAAATGCGGTGGAATACTAAAACCCGATGTCATTTTCTTCGGAGAAAAGATTGCTCCTAATCTAATCAACCAAATGATAAGTATTGCCGGACAATCGGATTATTGTCTCGTATTTGGCTCATCTCTTATAGTTCATCCTGTGGCAAAGATACCAGAGTGTACTTTAAATAATGATGGAAAACTGATTATTATAAACAAAGGGGATACTCCCTACGATGAGTATGCTTTTAAAAAATTCGGGGTTGATATTGAAGAATTTTCAAAGTTGGTTTTGAAAAACATAAAGAAAAAATTCTTTTTATTTTAAGCTTATGGTAAAATCTTAAATGAAAATTGCAATTGCTTTAAGCGGTGGTGTTGATTCATCTTTCGCTGCACTTAAATTAAAATCTGAAGGTAATGAAGTAAAAGCTTTTACTTTCAAAGTAAATAATATTTTTGATACAAATAGGGCAAAAATAGTAGCCGAAGCTCTTGGGATAGAGCATCATACAATAGATATATCCGGAGCTTTTAATGAAAAAATAATCAACTATTTTATTTCCGCCTATCTTAAAGGATACACTCCCAATCCTTGTGCAATCTGTAATAGAGAGATAAAATCAGATTTATTCATAAAGGAAATTTTAAAATTTGAAAATTTCGATTATTTTGCATCCGGACATTATGTTAAAAAAGCAAAATACAAAGGAAAGGAGCTTTTAAAAGAGCATAAGGACAGGAAAAAATCTCAGACCTATTTTTTATCCTTAATCAAACCATCCGTATTAAAAAAGTTAATATTCCCGCTTAAAAATGAAGCAAAAGATAATGTTAAAAAAATTATGCTTGAAAATTTTTCAGAAATCTTCAAAAAAGAAAAAGAGAGCTTTGAAGTATGTTTTATTAAAGAGCAAAAATACTATAATTTTATAAGAAAAAGAATCAGGGAAAAGAGAAGAAAGGGTTACTTTATGGATAGTAAAGGCAAAATTTTAGGAGAGCACTCAGGCTTTTACAAATACACCATCGGCCAGAGGAGAGGTTTGAGAATTTCCGCGGGAGAAAAGCTTTATGTCTACAAAACAGAACCTAATAAAAACTTGGTTTTTCTCGGAAATGAAGGACTTTTAATGAAAAAACACTTTTATACAAAAAACATAAACTGGTTTCTAAAACCAGATTTAAATGAGAAATTCTCAGTTAGGACACGATTTCGTGGGGAAAGGATTTTAGTTGAAAAAATCGAAGGATCAGAAGGTAAATACAAAATTTCACTTTCATCCCCTCTTAAAGCAATCACCCCCGGACAGCTTGCCAGCTTTTACATAGACGATTATCTCATCGGCGGTGCAATAATTGAAAGGGATTAAATTATTTATAAATAGGAGGTGAGATGTTAGATTTTGGACTAAAGATTCCTGATTGGATTTTTTTCGGAGAGAGTGCAATAGAGAAACTTAAAAAGGTAATAGGCGGTTTCGGAAGGAAAGCGCTTATTGTGACAGGAAAAAGCAGCGCAGTAAAATCGGGGGCTCTTGATGATATAATTCCTATTTTAAAGGAAAAGAATATTAATTTTAGAATCTATGATGAAATAATGAGTAATCCGATAAACACAGTCGTGGATAATGGAGCCCTGGTTTCAAAGGATTTTGGGACAAACTTTATAATAGCCATCGGCGGAGGCTCTGTTATGGATTCTGCAAAAGGGATAGCAGTTGTTCACTCCAATGGAGGTAAAATATGGGATTACATAAGAGACGGAAAAAAAAGGCTCAAAAGAATAAAAAGAGCCTTGCCACTTATAGCAGTTCCAACTCTTGCGGCTTCAGGCTCTGAGGCAGACGGAGGAGCTGTAATAACCAATGAGGATACAAAAGAGAAGATAGCCTTTGGCTCAACTCATACAATACCAAAGATAGCAGTTCTCAAGCCCGAATACACTTTCACAGTATCACCCGAATATACTGCATACGGTGTGGCCGATATAATATCCCACTTAACTGAACCATTTTTAGGCACAAGGGAAAATAACTCCGAAATTTCTGATGAAATAATAGCATCTTTAATAAGAATATTAATAAAAACTCTGCCAAAAGTTTTGGATAATCCCAAAGATTATGAAAAGAGAGCTGAAATTATGATTGCATCAACCCTTGCACTCTCAGGTATTCCGTCAATAGGAACAAAGGGAACCTTTGTGATGCACTACCTTGAGCATCCTATCTCAGGACACCTTAATATACCACACGGAAAAGGACTTTCGGCACTCTTTCCCCCCTATTTTAAAACAATGCTTGAGATAAACAGAGAAAGAACAGAAAAATACTTTGAATTGATTTTTAATACTTCTGCAGAAAAGGGAATTTCCGAATTCAAGAAATGGATGCAGGAAAACCTTTTGCCCGAAAAACTTAACAAGGATGGGGTCAGCAAAGCTAATATAAAGATTTTTGCTGATGATTGCATAAGATTACACGGTAATGAGAGCGGATACCTCGGAGAGTTTGAAGAGCTTACAAAAGAAAGAATAAAAAAGATATTTGAGAAATTAATTTAAGTCAAAATAAGCAATGTTCTAATTGAAAAAAGAGGCTCTCTCTGTTAAAATTTGTTATGAAAAACTTAATTCCTAAAAAAGTATTTTTAACAAAAGGTTTGGGTAAACACAAAGAGAAGCTGGCAAGTTATGAAGATGCACTGAGAAATGCGGGAATTGCTCCTTTTAATCTTGTAAAAACATCAAGTATTTTCCCACCGGGAGCAGAGTTGATTTCCGTTGAAGAAGGTCTAAAACTTATTCATCCGGGTCAGGTTGTTTTTGTTGTTATGAGTGAAAACCAAACAGATGAGCCTAAGAGAGTGATTTCATCTTCCGTTGGTTTGGCTATTCCAAAAGACCGTTCTACTTATGGATACTTATCAGAGCATCACAGCTTTGGTCAGGATGAAAAAGAATCAGGAGATTATGCTGAATTTCTTGCAGCTCACATGCTCGCAACCACCATGGGGCTTTCTTTTGTTCCACCAAGCACATCCTGGAAAGAGGATAAAGATTATTATAAAATCAAGGATAAAATCCTCTATACCACTTCAATTACTCAAAATGGTGTAGGTGAAAAGGGTATCTGGGTAAGTACAATTGCAGCTGCTGTTTTTATTATGGAATAATCAATGAACAAAAAGGACCTTATAGTAGAATTACACAACAGAACAGGGCTTACGAAAAATGAAGCGGAAGAATTTGTAAATATGATAATTGATAAAATGGCGGAAAGTCTTAAAAAAGGAGAAAATGTAAAAATAGAAAATTTCGGAAGTTTTAAAATAACAGAAAAGAAAAGAGTTCAAACTACAGATTTCTCTAAAAATATCCGCAAATTTTCCAACGGAGGACTTAAAGTAAAATTCACTTTTTCAAAAAAAATGAGGGGGTTTGATGAATTTTAAAGAGGAATTAAAAAGGGCAATAATAGCCAAAAATCAGGCTATATATTTGGTTAGTTGGGAAGAGGAAAGGGCTGTAAAACAAATTTTAAATATAGTTTCTCCTCTCATATCTGATTTAAAAGCTTTTATTTGGAATGTCAGCGAAGGGATAACAGATGAAAATGAAAAGCAAATAGAAAAAGCTGATAACCCGAAAGATGTACTACAATACTTTGATGAAGTCCAGGATAAAGCAATCTTAATATTAAAAGATTTCCATCTATACTGGCAACATTCTCCTGACATTATCAGAATGACAAAAGAGTTAATTTACAATCTTAAAAGAAAGCTAAAATATATTTTTTTCATATCTCCCGTACAGGAAATCCCTATTGAACTTACAAGAGAGATAGAAGTGATAGAAATGCCTCTTCCCAACAAAGATGAGCTCATGTCAGTGTTTAAACAAATAGTCACAAGATATCAAAACAAAGGGGTAAACATAAATCTTAGCAAAGATGATTATGATGAAATTGCCCTTGGGCTTCAAGGCATGACAATTGATGAAGCCACAAAAAGTCTTGTAAAACTTTTTCATGGGAAAAAAGAGATTGATTCATCAATCTTAAATGATGTGCACCGCATTAAAAAACAGATAATAATGAAAGAAAGTGTACTTGAGTTTGTGAATGAGAGGATAAACATAAAAGACATAGGAGGACTTGAAAACCTGAAGGATTGGCTTATAAAGAGAAAAGATGCCTTTTCAAAAAAAGCACAGAAATACGGATTGGATAAACCAAGAGGAATACTTGTAATGGGAATAACCGGATGTGGGAAGTCATTATCAATAAAAACTATCCCGGAATTGTGGAAACTTCCTATGTTTAGGCTCGATATGAATCTCGTGTATTCCGGAATTGGGGGTGACCCTGAAAAGGCTTTTAACAGAGCATTGAAATTAGTGGAATCTCTATCCCCTGCGATCCTATGGCTTGATGAAATTGAGAGTGGAATCACAGATAAACAGGTTGAAGGTCACTCATCAAGAATTTTAGGCTATTTTCTAACATGGATGCAGGAGCACAAATCCGATATATTCGTCGGAGCAACTGCAAACAGAATAGACAGACTCCCTGCAGAACTACTAAGAAGAGGAAGATTTGACCAAATCTTCTTTGTCGATCTTCCGACGTGGAAAGAGAGAGAAGAGATATTTAAAGTACATTTAAAAAAGAGAGGTAATGATATAAATAATTTTAATATTCAACAGCTTGCCCAAATTACAAAAGGCTGGAGTGGAGCTGAGATAGAGCAGGTGATAATCTCAGCCATGTATGAAGCTTATGCGGAAAAGAGAAAATTAACAGAAGATGATTTGTTTAAAATCTTCGGAAATACAGTTCCGCTCTCCACCACAATGGCAGAGCAGATTAAAAAGATTCGCTCATGGGCACATGACAGAGCCGTAAGAGCTTCAAAGGAAACACCGGAAGTATGAAAAATACAATCTGGAAATTTTTACCTGAGCATAAAGAAGCAGAGGAAATTTCAAAGGAGTTCTCTCTTGATAAAAGAGTAGCAAACATTCTTTTAAACAGAGGGCTTAATATAAAAGAACAAATCAGAAGATTCCTAAATCCCTCCTTAGACAATCTTTATGAGCCTTTTCTTCTTGAAGGGATTAAAGAAAGTGTTGAAAGAATTCTAAGAGCAAAGGAAAAAGGAGAGAAAATAATAATAATCGGAGATTATGATGTTGACGGTCTTTCGTCTTCCATACTTCTTCACAAAGCCTTCAGTCTTCTAAACATAAAGAATACTTATTACATTCCCCATAGGCTAAATCATGGTTATGGTGTGAAAAAAGAAGATATAAATATAGTAAAGGAAAGTGGCGCAACTTTAGTCATAACAGTAGATAATGGGATAACAGGATTTGACTTTGCCGAAGAGATAATAAATACCCCCATAGACTTAATAATAACCGACCACCATATCCCCGCTGAAGAGCTTCCCCCTGCCCTATCTATAATTAATCCAAAACTAAAAAATTCAAATTACCCATTTAAACATCTTGCGGGAGTAGGTGTAGCATTTAAACTTGTTCAAGCTTTATTCAAAAGCTTAAATCTGGAAAATTTGCTTCCTCCTTTCTTGAAATGGGCAGCACTCGGGACAATTGCTGATGTTGTTCCACTAATTGATGAAAACAGAATAATAGTTTCAAACGGAATAAAAGAGATTGAAAATTCTTCTGACCCGGCTCTAAATGCGCTTATGAAAGTATCTGGAGTAAGCTCAAAGGGGCTTAATACTGAAGACTTTCTTTTTAGGATATGCCCCAGAATCAATGTTGCAGGAAGGTTAGAAGATCCAAACATGATAATGTCTCTCTTTCTTTCTGCGGAACAAGAAGCTCTTAAGATAGCCAAAAACTTAAACAAGCTCAATGTGAAAAGACAAAGCATAGAAAATAAAATTCTAAATGAAGCTAAAAATTTAATCCAAAAAAGGGGATTTTCAGAAGATCCAATCATAATAGTTGAAAAAGAGGGGTGGCATAAAGGTGTAATCGGAATAGTTGCTTCAAAATTAGTGGAAGAATACGGAAGACCTGTAATTTTAATAGCTATTGATGAAAATGGAAAGGGCCATGCCTCGGGAAGATCTGCTGGGAAAATTTCACTTATTGATAAAATAAGAACTCTTGAAGAAAATCTCAAAACCGAAGAGGGAGGTTTAAATTTTGGAGGACATGCTCAGGCAATAGGATTTACAATAGATGCCCATAGAATAGAAGGACTAAGAGAGGCTATAAGAAAAAGTTTTAATAAAGAGGATACATTGATAAAAAAAAGATTTCTCGTGGATGGTGAA
The DNA here is from genome assembly GCA_964634755.1 of uncultured Clostridia bacterium. Classification (GTDB taxonomy): domain Bacteria; phylum Acidobacteriota; class Aminicenantia; order JAMOAD01; family JAMOAD01; genus JALXDT01. Next base: position 7,071 of record CAZWJH010000014.1, on the reverse strand, counting down.
ATTGATCTCTTTAATTTAAACGGAAATTTTTTCAAATCATTTAACAAATTAAAACCTTTTGGTTTTGGAAACACAAAACCTGTTTTTGCACTCCTTGATGCAAACATTAAGATGAAAGTAAGAAAAGATAGCAAAAGGGTAAATCTTAAAATCTCAAAAAATTCTTCAGAAATTGAAGCTTATCTTTGGAAAAGACCTTATTTAGACCTGAATTCCAACAAAAAACACATTATCTTTACTATTCACACATACTCAAATAAATTTGTCATAGAGGTACTTGATATAAAATGAAAAAAAGAATCTTAATAGCCCTAATAATAACAGTCATGCTTACATTGGCTATAATGATTGTTATAAACTCAGGCAAAAGCAAAGAAGACATTGAAATAATAAAAAAAACTGAAAATAATAAATTTTATTTTGAAAAAAGGGTCAAAGGAGTAAAAAAATTCAGTGTAAAAGGGGATAATTTTTCAATAGGCAACGATAAAAAAATACATATAAAGGGAAATGTTTTAACTGAAATGTTAACTGGGAAAAAGATAGTAAAAATCTTTTCTGATGAAATGGAAGCCTCCCCTGATTTTAAAAAAATAGTATTTTTAAAAAATATTAAAGTGAAAAGTAATAAGATAATTTTAAAAGGAGAAGAAATTATTTATAATGTTAAAGTTATAAGATCAAAACTTCCCGTATTATTAAAGGGTGAAAATTTCAGCTTTAGGGCAAAAGATTTTTTCTACGAATTAGATAAAGATCTTGTAGTCTTTAGAAACATCAAAGATTTTAAAATAATTAAAAACAACTCTGTTTTTAAGATTGAGCCCAAAAACATGTTTCTTTACAATAAACAAAAGATTTTAAAAATAGCAGGCACCCCCTTAAAGATAACAAACGAAAAAGAAAACAAGGTATTAATAATAGAAATGTCACACCTCTATTTAAACTTAACTGAAAACAACAAGCTTTATGATGGGTTTTCAAAAAATATCAATATTACGGAAATTTCGAAGAAGTTTGATGAAAAAGAGAAAGAAATTGTAAAAGCAAGAAAAATTGTAATGATCAATCTAAGACTTTTTTTTGAAAATAATGACATAACAGAAATATTCAGCAATTCACCGGGTAGAATTACAATTATAGAGCCAAAAATCAGAAGAAATATAATTTTCTCATCAATAAAAGCCAAATTTTCAGACAATAACCTTAGAGAAATAGAGCTTTTAAATTCTGCGCTAAAAACAATAAAAGAGGGGAGCAATAAAAAGGGGAAAGGGGGAAGTGAATACCTTCAAATAATTTTTGACAATGAAAGTAAGGTCTCCGAAATTAAGGCAAAGGATAGCAATTTTTTATTTCTCATTGATGAAAAAGCGAGCCTTACCGCCCAAGAAGCCTATATTTCACTAACAAAAAAGAGATACAAACTTTTTAAAAAATCCACCTTCAACAATAATAAAGATTTTTATTTAAAAGGAAAAAGCATAATAATCAACAGTAAAAAAAATATTGAGGCAATAGGTAATGTAAGCGGATTTTTAGATAAGGGAAAATTTAACTTTATTTGTGACTCTTTTGTTAAGAAAGGAGATGCTACAACTTTTATCGGTAATGTTTACATAAAAAGCTCAGATGGAGAGATTTTTGGAGAAAAAGTTAAAATTGAAAAGAATAAAGATTCAAAAATAATCAATGGAAAGCTCTTACAAAAAGATATTGAAATAAAAGGCGGAATAATAGAAATAAGCGAAGAGACTATTGATGTTAAAAATAAAATATTGTTTATGAAAGGAGATAATTTAAAAATAAGGGGAGAAAATGCCACAATATCAATAAAAAATAAAAAATATGAAAAGGCTTTAATAAAAGGAAATATTAAAATTAATTTTAATGAAGGACAGGGGAGATGTGAAACAGCTGAAATAGATTTAAAAAAGAAAATAGTTTATTTAACAGGAAAAGCAAGGTTTGAAGACCAAAAAGGCACGAAAATTGAAGGGGAAAAATTGACTTTAAACCTTGAGAATGGTAAAATTTATGCTACTTCGAAGGTAGATAAGAAGGTAAAAGTAATCATTAAAGAAGAATGATAAAAGCAGAAAATTTGATAAAAAAGTATGGAGATAAAGAGGTTCTGAAAGGAATAAATCTCAATCTAAAAAAGAGAGAAATTGTTGGTTTTCTTGGTCCAAATGGTGCAGGAAAGACAACTGCATTTTCAATTATAATAGGTTTAATAAAAGCTGATAATGGAAAAATCTATTTTGATGATAAAGAAATAACAAACTATCATATGTATAAAAGAGTGCTGCTTGGGATGACCTTTCTTCCTCAAGAGCACTCGATTTTTAGAGACATTTCTGTTGAGAATAATATTTTACTTGTTTTGGAAAACATGGTTCATAATATACAGAAAAGAGGTTTTTACCTTGAGCTTCTTCTAAATAGATTTGGACTCCAAAAGGTAAGAAAACAAAAAGCAAAAACTTTATCAGGAGGAGAAAAGAGAAGACTTGAAATAGCAAGAGCTCTTGCTACCTTCCCAAAATACATTTTCTTGGATGAACCTTTTACAGGAGTGGATCCTATCGCAATAAACAAGATTCAAAAGCTCATATTAGGCTTTAAGGAGGATGGGATCGGCGTTATCGTAAGTGACCATAATATTAGAGAAACCTTGAAAATAACAGATAGAGCATACATATTAGTAGACGGAGAAATTTTAAAAGAGGGAATTCCAGAAGAAATTATTTCTGATCCCTTAATTAAAGAAAAATATTTAGGAAAGGAGATAAGGATACACTGATGGTAGCTAAAAAAGGAATTTCAATCAATTTAGGCCCTGCATTAAAGCAAAAGCTAAACCCTTCTCTCTTTCAACAATTAAAGCTTTTAAATCTTAATTACATAGATTTACTTTCTTCTCTCAACACAATTGTAGAAGAGAATCCTTTTATTGAAATAGAATCCACAGAGAAAGAAGAAGAGAAAAAAGATGAAAATAAGGAGGAAGGAAGGACAGAAGATCAGCTCTCAGTTGACCAGGAGAAAAAAGAGCAAAACAGTGAAGAACCTGTTTTTGACATTGATGTGATAGAAGATTTTTTTGAGTCTGTAGAAGATATTAGTTTTTATAGCAAAAGGAAGGAAAAAGAAGAGAATCTCATAGAAAAATTGCTTCCTTCAAGAGAAAGTCCTTATGATAAAATCAAATTTAGAATAAGATTAGAGCTTGATAATTCGCTCTCTCTTATCATTTCTGACTTTATTATTGATAATCTAAATGAAAAAGGATTGCTTGTATTAAATGACTCTGATATTGAAAAATTCATTGAAGAAAATAAGGGAAAAGGTATTGATTTTAGTTTTGAAGATTTTGAAAGAATAAGAGGAAAGATAAAAGCAATTGAGCCTTATGGAATCGGAAGCTATGATATTAAAGAAGTTCTTATTACGCAAGCAGAGCTTAATAATCTAAAACACAAAGAACTAATCAAAAAAATAGTAAACAACAATTTAGAAGATCTTGCAAAAAAAGATTATGACAAGTTGATAAAGGGATATGAAATTTCAAAGGAAGATATTGAAGAAATTATTGAAGAGATAAAAACTCTCCAACCATACCCGCTGGAAAGTATTACAGAAACCAGAACAGAATATATAGTCCCTGATGCCTTTATAATTCAAGAGGATGGAGAGTTAAATGTTTACATCAATGATGATAATTTACCAAGACCGCAGTTAAGCAAATACTATAAAAACATAATAGCTCAATACAAGTGGAAAAGAGGAAAGGATGCAAAATTTTTAAAAGCAAAATTTGAAGAAGCAATTAACTTCATAAAAGCTTATGATTATAGAAATAACAGTCTGTACAAAGTAGTAAAAGCTATAACGGACATACAAAAGGAATTTTTTTACAAAGGACCTGAGTACCTGAAGCCATTGAAATTAAGAGATATTGTGGAGGTTACAGAGCTCCATGAAACTACAATAAGTAGAATAGTTTCAAATAAGTATGTTCTAACACCTTCAGGCCTATTTTCTCTAAAATTTTTCTTTTCATCCTCCCTTAAAACTAAATCAGGAGATTTTATTTCTTCTTCAAGTATAAAAGAGAAAATAAGGAAATTGATAGAAAAAGAGAATAAGAAAAAACCCTTATCGGATTCTGAAATAGCGGAAATTCTTGAGAAAGAAGGTATTAACATAAAGAGAAGAACAATAGCAAAATACAGGGAAGCAATAGGAATTCCTTCCTCTGTTAAAAGAAAAATAAAATGAGAGGTGAATAAATGAATTTTAAAATTACAGGGAGAAACTTAAATTTAGGTTCTTGGGAAAGAGAATTTGCAGTAAAAAAATTAAACAAAATTGAGAAAATGCTTTCAGAAATTGTTGACGCCGAAATTATTATATCCAAGGAAAAAATTAATTTTGTAGTAGACATCAATGTTAATTCAAAATTAGGTTTCATTAATGCTAAGGAAAAAGGAAAAAATTTAAAAGCAACCCTTAAAGCAGCTTTTGATTCTGTTACAAAACAAGCAAAAAAAGAAAAAGAAAAGATTAAAGAAGGAAAAAGAAAGAGGGAGAAAGAAGAAGTTTTTGAAAAAGAGTACAGGAAAGAAGAAAAAACTTCTGAAAAGCCTGTTATGTACTATTCAGATAATTATACAATGAAACCTATTTCTATTAATGAGGCAATAAGTTTTCTTGAAAGCTCAAATGATCCGATCTTTGCTTTTAAAAATATTGACACGGGCTGGTTTTCTGTGGTATTTAAGAGGAGTGAAAATGAAATAGGTATTATAGAGTTTAAAGGATGAATATAACATCGCTTTTATCTAAAGATTTGGTTTTCTTTTTAGAATCAGCGGAAAAGGAAGCTGTAATAAGGGAATTAATAGAAAAACTTCACGAGAAAAAACTCATAAAGAAAAAAGAACAGATTATCAAAAAAGTTCTTGACAGAGAAGCCTTAGGAAGCACAGGTATTGGTAAAGGAGTAGCTATTCCCCATTGTAAAATAAAAGAGCTTAAAAAACCTATAATTGCAGCAGGAGTTAACAAAGAAGGGATTGGCTTTGATTCAAATGATAAAAAGCCAACATATCTTGTAATTATGGTTATATCACCGACAGAGAATCCAACATACCATCTTCAAATATTAGCTGCAGCAGCTCATTTGGCTCAAAAATCAGATTCCTTTATGGAAGATTTAAGAAACAGTACTTCCCCAATTGAAGTTTATGAGATCTTAAAAGAAGCAGAGCTTAGCGAGAGTTAGTAATGAGCCTTTCCAATGGGGCTATCTTCATAACAGTAGAAGAATTAATAAAGAACTTAGATAATCTTCTAAAAATTGAAGTTGTCAGCGGTATAAAAGGATTAAAAAATCAAATAACCTCCCCTTACATACTTGAGCCTGAGTATCTTCTGTCTGAACATAAAACGAAGGAAATCCAGAGCGGGAGAATTCTTTTGATTTCAAATACTTATCTAAATCTTTTCAGAAACTTTGCTCCTTCCAAAAAGATAAAAGTTTTGAAAAGGATGTTTTCTAAGAATATTGCCTGTATAATTTTAATAGAACCTGAAGGGGGACTGTATAAAAGGTTTAAAACAATGGCAAATTATCATAAGCTGCCTGTTTTAATATCCTATTCCTCACTTAGAGATACCCTTGAAACTATCTCTTCATACCTTTTTAAAAATTTATCCTCTAAAAAAAGAATCCATGGTGTTATGATGGATATTTCCGGAGTAGGAGTACTGATTATTGGAGATTCTGGGGTGGGAAAAAGTGAAAATGCTCTTGATTTAGTTATGAGAGGGCATCGATTAATATCAGATGATATTGTCGAACTTTATGAAAATATGAATGGAGAAATCATCGCCGCTTCTCCTGACTTAACAAAATACCACATGGAAATAAGAGGTCTGGGGATAATAAACATAAAAGAACTTTTAGGAATTTCAGCTATTGGAGATGACAAAAAGGTAAATCTTATTATAGAGCTTGAAAAGTGGGACGATAAAAAAGAGTATAACAGATTGGGATGGACTATGAACTCAAAAAAGATACTTGGCAAAGAGTTTCCTCTTATTAAAATTCCCGTTGCTCCAGGGAGAAACCTTTCAACTATTATAGAGGTAGCAGTAAGAGTATTTTTATTGAGAAAAAAAGGAATTAACCCAATAAGGGAAATAGATAAAAGATTGAGGGAGTGGAATAAAAAACCATGACGAAAAGAAGCACAATAATTATAATTACAGGTTTTTCAGGAGCAGGGAAAACAACTTTTACTAAGATACTCGAAGATATGGGTTACTTTGTAATTGATAACCTTCCGTTCGAACTTTTTACTAAATTTTTAGAGCTTTTACAAAAAAATAGAGTTGAACAGAGTTCAAAGTTAGCCCTTGTTGTTGATATCAGAGATGAGAAACTAATAAAAGAATTACCTGCCTTTATTAAAAGAATGAACAAGAAAGGGATTCCCCTAAGTTTAGTATTTCTAAAAGCGAATAAAGATTCCTTAGTACTGAGATATAAAAGGACAAGAAGACCACATCCATTATCAAAAAAGAATCTTTCTCTCGAAGAAAGCATTGAACTTGAAAGGAAAATTTTAAAACCCATAGAAGATATCGCATCTTTGGTAATAGATACATCAGACAAAACTCCTCAAGATCTAAAAAAAATAATAAGTTCAAATATTTTCAGTCCTCATAAAAAAAGCTCTTTCTTTGTGAATTTTGAAAGCTTTGGTTTTATCTATGGCATTCCTGAAAACAGTGATTTAGTTTTCGATGTAAGATCAATACCCAATCCATATTATGTTGATATCTACAAACAGAAAACTGGCCTTGAAAAAGAGGTTGTTGATTTTCTTATGCAGTTTAAAGAAACTCATCTGTTTGTAAGGAAAATGACATCTTTCTTAAATTTCTTTTTAAAAGAAGCTAAAAAAGATAGATTTTACATAAATGTTTCAATAGGTTGTACAGGTGGAAAACATAGATCAGTAGCTTTCGTTGAATATTTTGCAAAATATTTTAAAGAAA
>CAZWJH010000013.1:0-37758 GCA_964634755.1 uncultured Clostridia bacterium | reverse complement strand
CTAAAAATCAAAAATTCAACCCGCTCTTTCATTCCTTATAGTTGACTCCTTAATTTAAAATTTTATATTCATAGGTTATTTCAGCGGTTTTGCTTAACATGGCGGTAACAGAGCAATATCTTTCATATGAAAGCCTGATTGCTTTTTCAAAAAGATGCTCGGGAATATCTTTTCCTTTAATTGTAAAAACAAGTTTAATTTTTGTGTAAACCTTTGGATGCTTGGGTGCTCTCTCAATCTCAGTTGCTTTAACTTCAAATTCCTCCCACTTAATTTCCATTTTTCTTAAAATAGCAATAACATCCATCCCCGTACAACCTATAAGACTCATCAAACAGACTTCCATAGGCCTTGAGGCAGTATCTTCCCCGCCAACATCAGGGGATGCATCCATTACAATTGAATGGCCTGAATCAGAATTAGCAACAAATTTCATTCCTTCAACCCATTTGGCCTTAGCTTCCATTCTCTACCTCCTTTCTTAGTATTTGCTCCAGCGTAACAGAACCTAAATAATCCTCTATTAATTTATTTAGATTTTTCCAAAAAGGAATTATTTTGCAATCTTTGTTAAAAGGACACTGAAGCCTAATTCCCTCACAATCCATAACTTTTACTTCTTTCTCAAGACCCTCTATTATATCTTTAAGAGTGATTTGAGAAGGAGGTTTTGAAAGTTTATAACCTCCTTTGGGCCCTCTTTTGCCTTCCACAATCCCACAGCTCTCAAGATCACAAAATATCCTCTCAAGATATTTCTTGGATATGGAATACTTCTCGGAGAGCTGTCTTATGGAGATAATCTTCTCCTCTCTGTCAAACTCACTCAAAGATAATAAAGCATATTTTGTCTTTGTTGTTACTTTCATAATTCCTACCTTAATAGTGGGTATTATACCACAGTTTTTCCCTTTTTCAATATTCTCTTGTAATTTTTTTTTAATTATTTTAAACTATTTATTAAGTTAAAAATAAGAGGTGTTACGATGGAACCAAAAGATAAGGAAAAACTTGAGGCTTTAAAAACAAAGTTAAAAGAGCTCCAAGGGGAAGATTTAAAGAAAGAAGAAAAATTTCTTAAATTTTTAGATATTCTTAGCGAATTTTTGCAAGATATTTTCAAAGTGGATGATGATGAAGTCTCCATTTTAATAACAGACAAAAAAGAGGAGATACTCTCCTTTGTAAAACCTAATTATTTGAGAGGAGCAGGTATTATCCCCATGAGTTCTCAGGATTCCTTTGCCGTACAGTCCCTTTCAACAGCTAAAGCAAAAGTAGTAAATCATTTGAAGAAAAAAAGACCTTCCTCTATCTTTGAACTCGTAAAAAACCCTGATAAACCTAATTATCCTGTTCAAAAATTGATGATTGTCCCCCTCTTTTTAAAAGGTAAAAAATTGGGTGTTATCGAAATAATGAAAAAGGCAATCTCATGGAATGAAGCTGGGCCTGATTTTACAGAAGAAGATTTGAAACTTTTAGTGGATATAGTAAAAGAGATAGCTACCTATTTTGCCTTTTTCAAACCAGAAGATTATAAACCAAAATTAACGGAAGTATAGTGGATAAGAGAGAAAGATTAAAAGAAATTCTGTTAAAAAAATCAGTTTTTTTCGGAGATTTTGTACTTTCATCAGGCAAAAAATCAAATTTTTATATTGACGCGAGAATTTCCACTCTTTTCCCTGAATCCGCCTTTTTAATCGGAGAAATAATCTTTGAAATATTACAGAAATATGAAATAGATGCAGTAGGTGGATATTCAATAGGAGCTGACCCTATTGTAAGTTCCATAGCCGTAATAAGCTACATAAAGGGACATCCAATACCAGCTTTCATTATAAGGAAAGAAGAAAAAACACACGGAAGAGGTAAAGAGATAGAGGGCAATTTTTCAGAGGGAATGAAAGTTGCTGTTGTTGATGATGTTATAACAACAGGAGGCTCAATATTAAAAGGTATAAATAAAGTCAAAGAATTGGGAAGTGAGGCGGTTGTTGCTCTTTCTGTAATTGACAGAGAGGAGGGAGGAAGCCAAAAGATAAGGGAGATGGGTATTAACTTTTATTCAATATTTAATCTTAGGGATTTAGGTATCAAAAAATAAATTATTTTTTTTTCTATTTATTCTTTTCTCAGATTAACTTAATCTTCTTGCTCATCCTACTATTGCATCAACCAATGATTTTCCTACTATTTCAACAACTACTTTCTGAGGAGCACAGATTAATTTTTCTCCCGGACTTGAGATAAAGCCTCTATGCATACAAATCTTGTGTTTACAAGAGCTCTCTTCAACCCTAACTTTTCCTGAATTTGAAGCTATCTTTATTTTTCCAAGATTTGTAGGTAAAGTAATAGTTGTGTTTTTATTCAAGTTAATATAACCATAGGTTTTCCCATTAATACTAATTCTTGCTTTTTCTCCTTTTCCATAAGAAGACTTTGTATCAACAGAATTTATCTTAACCCTTATTTCAAATGTAGCTGATTTTTCAGAATAAATTTTACTTGAAACATTTGAAAACACACCGGTTCTCGGATCAGCTATTTTACTACCATAAGTCATTGTTATACCGGGGTCTGTCCTGTTTATTCTTCTCACTTCCACAACAGACATAATTGATTTACCGGTAAGTCTTGAAAAAATAGGATCCTTTGATCCTCCGTAAACTCCTTTCTTTGTTCTGTTTAAGACAAATTTTAAAACATCAGCTGCCTCATTATTAACACTATACACAAAAATATTTTTACCAGTGTTTGCTCTTACGGAATTTAAAAGAGATGTAAGGGATTCAACTGGTTTTGATGTTAATATTGTAAAATCAAACTCTTTTTCGTCAGACAAAATTTTATTAATGCTTAAAAGCGGAAGTGTTGAAACTCCCAAAACTTTAAAAAAATCTCTTCTTGAAATTTTCATTTTACTCCTCCTTTTCTATTTCAACAATTTTTGGAATCTTTTCCTCTTTTTTATCATGTTTTTTATAGATTAAATACACAAAGAACAAAAACAAACCTCCTCCTAAAAGAGATAAAAGCTCTCTTTGAAAACCGATTTTATCGCCCAAAATATAGCCTCCGAATATCCCGACAAGCATCATAAAAAGTGAGAATGTCAAAAACTTGATAAAGCGTATGTTAAGCTCCTCTATATTAACATCAAATCTAACCAAATCTCCCTTTTTCGCTCCAATCAAATTTAACATTTTAATCTGCTGAGATGAGTTCATTGCACAAAGAGCAGAGAGAGCACACTTTTTACAAAGCTTTGGATCAGTTGGCCTCACATAGGCAAATTTGCTTTCTATCTTTTCTACTTTACCCTCTTCAAGCTTTTTCATTCTTTTCTTCTTTATCTGTTCTTACAACCTTTTCCGGATGTACAAAATTAATAGCACCTGTCGGGCACTTATCTATTCCTTCATAACACTCTTCGGTGAATTTCTCAGGAGCCACCACATGAACAAGATTATTTTCCATCGTGAGAGCTCCGGTAGGGCACTTTCTCACACAGATATTACAGGCGATACATGCATTTTTACAAACAGCTCTTGACTGTTTCGGAGGATCCTGAGATCTGCAAAATATCATAACATTCTCATCTATCGGGTGAAGCTCAAGAATATCCTTGGGACACTCTTCAACGCAGATACCGCAACCTGTACATTTTTCCTCATCAATAAAAGGCAAACCATCAGGCATCATTGTAATAGCATCAAAAGGACAGGATCTCTCGCAATCTCCGTACCCGAGACATCCCCAATCACAGAGTTTATCTCCTGAACTTACAAGAGCTGCAGCTCTACATGTTTTAATTCCTTCATAATAACCCTTTCTTTTAGCTGCTTCTTCTGTTCCTCGGCAGTGAACTCTTGCAACCACCTTTGTAGTTTCAGCAGAGTCCACCCCCATTATCTTTGCTATTAAATCTGTAACAGCCTGGCCTCCGACAGAGCATTTGTTTATTTCTTCTCCCTTCTCAACAATTGCTGTTGCATAATTTTTACATCCGGGATAACCGCATGCTCCGCAGTTTGCCTGAGGTAAAATAGCATCAATTTCCTCTATTTTCGGATCAACTTCAACCCTTAGTTTGGCATCAGCCACAGCAAGAATCACAGCAAAAAGCAATGCCATAACACCAAGTGTGATTATTGAAATTAATAGTGTACTCATTTAGTCACCTCACTTTATAAGTCCCGCAAATCCCATAAAAGCAAGAGCCAAAATGCCTGCTACCAAAAGGGTTATTCCGGGACCTTTCAAAGATTCGGGAACATCTGCAAAATCAAGCTCTTCTCTTATTCCTGCCATTATAACAAGAGCAAGTGTAAAACCTAAACCTGCACCTACTCCGAAAACTATTGTTTCAATATATGTATAATTCTTCAAAACAGCTATCAATGCAAAACCTAAAATAGCACAATTAGTCGTAATTAAAGGAAGATATATACCGAGAGCATCGTAAATTGCTTCTGATGTCTTCCTTATAAACATCTCAACAAACTGAACCAAAGAGGCTATAACCAAAATAAAAGAAACTATTTCTAAAAATTCAAGATGATAAGGCGCAAGAATAAGATGATATATGGGCCAGGTAACCACAGCTGTTATAGTCATAACAAAGGTAACCGCCATCCCCATTGAAACAGCAGAACTTAATTTATTTGAAACTCCTAAAAACGGACATATCCCAAGAAAGTAAGAGAGAACAAAGTTATTTATCAACAGAGCGGAAACAAAAATTATAAGTAAATCCATTTATCTCCTCCTACGCCTTTTTTAATTTTGTTTGAATAAACCTTGAAACACCAACAATTGTGCCTAAAGTAAGAAATGCACCCGGAGGAAGAATCATAACCATCCAATTATCCCACCAGCTTCCCAATACTCTCATATTAAGCCATGTTCCATTTCCGAGAATTTCTCTAAAACTACTCATAAGAAGAAGAGCTATCGCAAAACCAAAACTCATTCCCAGAGCATCAAGGATTGATCTGAATACTCCATTTTTGGAAGCAAAAGCTTCCATTCTTCCCAAAATTATACAATTGACAACAATCAATGGAATAAAAGGTCCCAATGCTTTACTTTGAGCGGGATAGAAAGCCGCAAGATATCTGTCTGCCATTGTAACAAAAGTGGCTATAACAACTATATAAGATGCAATTCTAACCTGACCAGGAATGAGCTTTCTTATAAGAGAAATAATAATAGCGGAAGCGGTTAAGACAAAAATAACAGCAACAGACATTGCCAATGCATTTTCAACTGCATTGGTAACCGCAAGAGTGGGACACATACCAAGAAGCTGAACAAGAACAGGATTCTCTTTCCAGAGTCCCTTTATAAAATCATAAAGATAGCTTTTGTTCTCATCCATTATTAACCTCCTCCTTCACTCTCTTTAAAGCCTTGTTTACAATAGTAACAACAGATCTTGAAGAAATAGTAGCACCGGAGATTGCATTAACTTCATTGTCTTTTAGTTCATTTTCACTTTTTGGGGGCTTTGCCAAGATTATTTCTTCTCTTATATCTTTATTTTTCCAGAATTTTAAGAAGATATTCTCATTTGTTATTTTTGCACCAAGGCCGGGAGTTTCTTTTTGTTCAAGTACTTCAAGTCTGTACATTTTCTCAAGATGTTTATCAACCCCAAACATAATTGTGATTAGATCCTGAAAACCAGTACCAACAGTATAAACAGCATAACCTAAAAGTTTCCCATCCTTATCATAACCAGCAAATATCTTAAATTTATTTTCATCCTTTAAAGCCTTACTTTCTACCGTTCCTGGAACAACCTCTTTTATTGCCTTCTCAATCTCAGCTTTTTTATTCTTTTCAATATATGGTTGAGTATAAACTGCGAAGTATGCTAAAAGTCCGCTCGATATGACAGCTACCAAAGTAAGTACAAAAATCATATAAAACCTTGATTTCACTTTTTTCCTCCTTCCCCTAAAATCTTAGGTCTTGTGTATCTGTTTAACAAGGGGACAAAAGAGTTCATTATCAAAATCGAATACATCACACCCTCTGGTAATCCTCCGAAAACTCTGATGAGAACAACAAGAAAACCAATTCCAACAGCATAAATCCAAGTTCCCTTTGGAGTTAAAGGAGATGTTACCATATCAGTAGCCATATAAAACGCACCTAAGAGCAAACCACCCGCAAAAAGAAAATAGAGGGGATCCGCAAATTTTTCAGAGTTAGCAATCCAGAGAGCACCTTCAAAAACAAAAACAGAAGTTAAAATACCAACAGGTATTCTCCAATCTATGTATTTTTTAAATAAAAGTATTAAACCTCCTATAATTATAAGAATTGCAGAAGTCTCTCCCAATGAGCCTCCCGTATTTCCAATTAAAAGATCTTTATAAGGAGTCAAAACATGAGAAAATTTAAATCCTCCTAAGGGAGTTGCAAATGTTTTTGCATCAACAACCTTTTGAACAACAGGAGGAACCCAATTGGTCATTGCAACCGGAAAAGCTGCCTGTAGAAAAGCTCTTCCCACAAGAGCCGGATTAAAAATATTATAACCCAATCCTCCGAACACTTGCTTTCCAAGGGCAATAGCAACAAATGCACCTATTGCCACATAAGAAGATTTTAAGCCGGGAGGTAAGGTTAATGCTAACAAAATACCGGTAATCAAAGCAGAACCATCAAAAACAGCGGAAATATCTTTTTTCCTCGCTAAGAGAAAAACAAATTCAGTTAGAAGAGAGAAAATAATAGAAATTAAAAGGACTCTTATGGCATTCATTCTGAAAAAATATATTGATGCAGCTACAGGAAGCATTAAAGTTCCTACAACCCAATACATAATTTTGGGAACTGACTCTTTATTCCTTATATGAGGAGATGATGATAAAACAAATTCACTTGCATATTGTCTCTTCATTTTATTTCTCCGATTTTTTCTTAAGCTTTATATATTCAGATTTTCCAAATCTTATCCATTGAACGAGAGGTATATTTGCAGGGCAGACATAGGAGCATGTACCGCATTCAATACAATCCATAAGTCCCCAATCCTTTGCATCTTCAAATCTTTCATTCTTTGATAGTGTGACTATTCTCGTAGGGACAAGATTCATCGGGCAGTGTTCAGTACAGCTATTACAACCTATACAATTGTACTCTTTTTTCTTAGGAAGCTCCTCTTCCGGGAGAACCAAAATTCCGGAAGTTGCTTTTAAAACAGGTACCACATCAGTCCACTGAGAAATTCCCATCATAGGTCCACCCATAATTAGTTTTCCGGGCTTTCCAACATAACCTCCTGCAAACTCAATTATGTCCTTAAACATAGTCCCAATTCTAACCTGAAGATTTTTATGCTCTTTCACACCTTCTCCCGTTATAGTAAGGACTCTCTCGATTAAAGGCATTCCGGTTTTTAAGGTCTCATAAACAGCATAGGTCGTACCAACATTCTGAACAAGAACTTCAACATGAAAAGGCAAGCCTCCAGTTGGAACCTCTCTTCCAAGTATAGCTTTTATCAGCATCTTTTCACCGCCCTGCGGGTACTTTGTCTTTAGAGGAGCAACCTCAAAATCAGCTCTACCTTTTAATTTTCGCTCATAAAGTTCAATCACATCAGGTTTATTATCTTCCACACCAAGATAAATTTTGGATGCTCCGACAGTTTCTTTAAGAATTTCCGCCCCGGCAATCAGTTCATCAGCTCTTTCAAGCATTAACCTGTAATCAGTTGTAAGATAAGGCTCACACTCAGCTCCATTGAGAATAACAGTATCAACAGGGTACTCTTTCGGAGGAGAAAGTTTAACCGAAGTCGGAAATGCAGCTCCACCAAGACCTACAATCCCCGCTTCTCTTACAGCATTCCTAACTTCCTCCGGTGAATAAGAATGAGGATCATCTTTAAGAGGTTTGATTTCAGGAAAAAGCTCTTCTTCTCCGTCATTTTCAATTATAACTGATAGAACATTTTTCCCGAGTGGTGTTACATGAGGCTCTACTGATTTTACTGTCCCCGAAACAGGTGAATGGACATTGGCAGAAATAAAGCCTTTTGCTTCACCTATTTTTTGCCCTTTAAGAACTCTGTCCTTTTTCTTCACCAATGGTTCAGCAGGAGCTCCGGTATGTTGATGAAGAGGAATTACAACTGTTTTCCCAGCAGGAAAAACCTCGATCTTAAACTCTTTTGATAACTCCTTTTTATCAGGAGGATGAACACCTTTTGGAAACGTTTTTTTATTCATTTTCCCTTCCAGATGTTAAATTTGTAAGTAAGAATATTAAAAAATAATTCTTTTGTCAAGAAAAATCAGAGAATTGAAACCCTCTACTTTTTTCCAAACCAAGTCTTGATTCTTTTGGATCCCATTAAACAAGAGGTGTAAAAAGTAAAAATAGAAATAAGGCCTAAAATAATAAATAATCTTAACCAAGGCTCTCCGGCCGGTATTCTCATCCTTAAATAATGATAAATGGCAGAAATCCAGACAAAACCTCCTAAAAAAAGAATAATCTGAAGAAAAACTCTTATAAATTCTCTTCTTACAAGAAAAAGCAGGGGCATAAGAAGAAAAATCCAGGGTAAAACCACAAAATTAGCTCTTGAAAAATGAGCAGCAAGAAGGAGTAAAGATAAAACAGGTAATACAAAATTAAACACTTTTTTCATTTTATTCTCCAAAGTTTAATAAAAATTATAAACACTAAAAAAAAGAAGTTCAAAAATATCTCTCTTTTTTACTCAAAAGTAACTGTCTTAATCCTTCTCCAAGATAATTAAAGCCTATAACAGTTAGCATAAGAAGAAAAGAGGGGTAAATAAGGAGAATCGGATGTGTTAATATTAAATTCCTTCCTGTGTCAATCATATTCCCCCAGGATGGATATGTAATAGGAACTCCAAGACCTAAAAAGCTCAATCCTGTTTCTGCTATAATCACAGCGGAAATTCCCAAAGAAGCTTGAATTATTATCGTAGGAATAACAAAAGGTAAAATATGTTTAATGATAATATAAAAATCAGAAGCACCTAAGGCTTTCTCTGCAAAAACGAAATCTTCTTCTTTTACTTTTAAAGAAATCCCACGAGAAAGCCTTGCATAAGAGACCCATCCCATAAGAGAAAGTGCTAAGATAAGATTAGCTATACTATTTCCTAAAAATGAAATTAAAGTTAAAGCAAGTAAAATCCCGGGGAAGGAGAGGAAAATATCAACAATTCTCATTAATATCTCATCTACAATTCCTCCAAAGTATCCAGAAAAAGCTCCTATAATTGTTCCTATTACAGAAGAAATTAAAATTACAATTAACCCTATACCAAGTGAAACTCTCCCTCCATATATAAGCCTTGCAAGTACATCCCTTCCGAAGTCATCTGTTCCAAGAGGATGTTCAAAAGAAGGAGAAGCTAAATCATTGGAAAGATCTATTGTAAAAGGGTTTTTAGCGTAAAAAAAAGGCAAGATAAATGAAAAGAGAAATACAAAAATTAAAATATAAACTCCAATTTTCAGGTGGAAATTCAACTCATGACTCCTTTACGAATTCTCGGATCAAGAATCAAATACACTATATCAGCTAAAAAATTAGCTATTATATAAACAGAAGAGATGAAGATAATAAGCCCCTGAATAACGGGATAATCTCTCGCTTTTATGGATTCAATTAAAAGAGTTCCTATACCCTGAATAGAAAACACGGTTTCAGTTATAATTGTTCCTGTTAGTAATGCCCCAAATTGGAGTGCCAAAACAGTAATAATGGGAATCATTGCATTTTTTATAATATGAAATCTCCAGAGCTTTTCTTCGGGTAAACCAATTAATCTTAAATTTTCAATATACACTTTTCCCTTTTCTTCTTCCAAAGAAGCTTTTATTATCCGTATTAAAATAGCAGCTAATCCAGTGCCCAAAGTAAAAGATGGAAGAATAAAATGTGAAAAGGAACTATCTCCTGACACGGGGAAAATGCCTAAATAAATGGAAAACAAAATAATTAAAATAGGGCCGAGAACAAAGTTGGGAATCGCAATCCCCAAAACAGAAAGACCTGTTGTAATTTTTTCGATAGAAGAATTGGATTTTTTTGAAGAAAAGATTCCAAGTGGAAAAGCTATCAAAATAGCTGCAATCATTCCCCCTACTGCAAGATAAAAAGTAGAAGGAATCCTTGTCATAATTATACTTTTTACACTTTCACCTTTAATTAAAGAATTTCCAAGATTTCCTGAAAAAACACCTTTTAAAAAATCTTTGTATTGGACTCCAACAGGTTTATTAAGCCCTAATTCCTTCCTTAGTTTAAGTATATCCGCCTGTTGTGCACCCTCTCCAAGCATTAATTGAACCGGATCTCCAGGGATTAAATGGATAATAAAAAATACAATTGTCACAACACAAAATAATGTAAAAACAGAAATTAAAGCTCTTTTTAAAAAAAACATCATCCTTCTATATTATACTTTTTTAGAAGATTGTAAAACTGCATTCTACTAATGCCCAACATATCTGCAATTTCTGATTTGCTCTTTTCCCTTAAAAAAGGTAACAATTTTAACAAATACTTTTTCTCCGCTTCTTCTTTGACTTTTTTCAGGCTCTCAATTTTTAAAAGCGCTTTTTCAACAAAATTAATATCAAAATGTTTGCTATCTAAAATCAGCTCGTTCTCACCAAGAAGAACAATGGATTTTTTAACCTTTGCTTCAAGCTCTCTAATATTTCCTGGCCATGAATAAGCAAGCAATGCCCTAAGAGCATCTTGGGTAATTCCTATATTTCTTTTTCCCACAAAGCTCTCATACTTTTTAATAAAATAATTTACTAAAAGAGGTATATCCTCCCGTCTTTCCCTAAGAGGAGGAAGCTCTAAAGTAAATTCATTAATTCTAAAAAAGAGATCTTTTCTAAAATTTTCTTTCTCCACCTCTTTTTTCAAATCCCTGTTTGTAGCGAATATAAATCTTACATCAACCTTTTTAGGGAAAGTAGAACCTATTTCTGTGATTTCTTTCTCCTGAATCACTCTTAATAATTTACTCTGCATCTCAAGCGGAAGTTCTCCTATTTCATCAAGAAAAAGAGTTCCCTTATGTGCACTTTCGATAAAACCTTTTTTATCCTGATCAGCACCTGTAAAAGCTCCCTTTTTATAGCCAAAAAACATAGCTTCAAGAAGTTCTTTAGGAATAGCTGCACAATTTACAGTAATAAAAGGTGCATCTCGCCTTTCTCCAGTGTAATGGAGATATTTTGCCATGAGCTCTTTTCCCGTTCCTGACTCACCAGTAATTAATACACTAAAAGGAAGATTTTTAATTCGATCGGCCATCTCCTTAACTTTTGAAAGCCCTGTTTCAAATCCAATTATTTCAGAACAAGAAAGTTTTTCATGATAATTATCAAGGTGAAAAATTTTCCCTCTTAAAACAGAATCAAGAAGTTTTTCATAAAATTCCAGGTTAAATTTTTTTATACCTTTTTTATATTGCTGAATGATCCTTTCATCAAAACCATCATTATCCTTGATAGAAAGAATTAAAAACATCAAAAGTATCTTAAGCTCATCATAGTAATTTGCAGCAAACTTTTTAATGATCTTTTCAAAATCATTCCATTTTAAAAAAAGAGTAGGAGATTTTTTCTTTTTCCCCTCCACTGTAGAAACAAAATCATAAAAAACAGGAAAAAGTGGAATTCGTTTTTCAATCCTATTCATTGGTAGCTCATTCAAAGCTTCATCCAAATATTTTTTTGCTACTCTAAAATTTCCTTTTAAAAACTCTATTTCTCCCAAAGAAAAGAGATCTATTATTTTCGATAAAAGATTTCCAGAAGAATTATCATGTAAAAGAGCTTTTTTAATTAATCCTTCGGATCTTTCAAGAGCTCCCATTTCCTTTAAGACCTCTCCCTGATTAAATAAAGAGAGTGTAAAAGCTTTTTTGTTTTCAATTTTTTTAAAATAGTATTCAGAAAGCTCAAACCAGCTTAAAGCTTTAAAGAGTGTTTTCTTTTTAAAATAATATTGACCTATATCAGAGCTCAATTCACCAAGTGCAAAGTAATCAACCTTGTTAAGCTTTTCTTTATAAATTTCGAGTAAATCAGAAAGTTTCCCTTTCCCTTTCCTTCTATCTATATAATAAAGATACCTTCTTACCTCTTCATCAACGTCTGAATCATTTGTACTAGAGATAATCTTATTAAAAATCTTTTCTGCCTTTTTTAACTCTCCTCTTCCATAGTAAAAGATCCCTTCTTCAAGAAGCAAGCGTGAAATAATCTTTTGACTATATTTTTTATTTTTCAATACTTTAATCCATTTAAGAAAATCATCCTCAAATCCTAATATTCTATAAAGCCTTATTCTCAAAAAGGAAGATTCCTCATCGCTAAAAAAAGCACCATTAGATTCAATTAAATTTAAAGCCTCTTTATATTCTGAATTTTTAAATAAAAGGGTTAAAAGTTCTTTCTTTTCCTCATCTGTTTTAACTTTAACTTTTTTAAGAATCTCCATTTTGTGATAGGGGAATTTATCAAGACTTTGATATAAAACCCTTAATTCTTTATCACTAAAATAGCACCCCCCAAAAATAAAAAAGTTTGATTCCCTAAGTTCAGGTGAAATTTTTAAGAAAAATAATTTTAATACTTTTCTATTCTTAATCTTTTCATAGATAATTCTTATCTTTGAATCATTTAAAGAAAGTTTTTTATCCGAATTTTCTTTCAAAATTCTTTCAAAAATTGCCTCATCAAAAAAATCATTAAACCCAACACCAAACTCAGTTCTCTTCTTTTCAAGTTTTTCAATATGAACCTTGCTGAAAGTTGAAGGATAACGCTCATATAAGAAATGATAAATCAATGCAAATCTCTCTCTGAAATCAAATTCAACAGAAGAATTGGAAAAAAGAGCTTTTTTTAGTTTTCCTATGTCTCTTCCGCTTTGCTCAAAAAGTTTACCACTCCTATGGCTCCAGAAAAAAATTTCTTCTATCTCCTTGGGGGTAAAGTTTGGAAACTCAAATTTCACGAAATCATCTTCTTTAACACTATGATTTGAAATAACCACAATATTTGCTTTTTTAAAAGAATTAATTAATAACTTCAAATCACCATTATTCAAATCTTCACTATAAGAATCAAAAAATATAAAAGTAGCATCATTATCTAAAAGGTGAAAAACTTCTGAATTTATTACAAACCCCTTTTCCTCTTCGCCCAAAAACAAAAAACTTTCAATTTCTTTGTAAAAGCTTTCAAGCGAATTAAAGAAAAAAACTATTTTCCCGCTTAACTGTAATATATTGATAATATCTTCCACAAAAGTTGTTTTCCCTGTCCTTCGTTCCCCAAAAAGATTAACTCTTCTCTTATCTTCTAAAAGAGAAAGAAAGCTTGATGTTTCCTTTCTTATTATTTTTTTATATCCTTGACTTTTCCCAATACCCATTGGTGATTTTATTTCTAAATCTTCCTCTATTTTTAAAACCTTATACTTTCCACTATAACTATCTTTAGACAATGAAACTTTTTTACCAATACATTTAAAAAAATCCAGTATTTCATTTTTAATTCCTTCAAATCTCTTCTTTTTGGGAGTATCAGGTTCAAAATATTCAAAAGCATAAAATTTACTTCCATTCGATTTTTCCCCGTAAAATAAAATATTTAATATTTTCTCGTGGTATAAGTTCGACAGTAAATCATAATTATCTCTTTCTATGATCTCCACTCTTTTTTGCGTAAAAAAATCCCAATAAATATTATCTTTTATTTTCTTAAGGCGAGAATAATAAACATACATTAGGAGAGTAAAGAATCTAATTTATCTTTAGCATCTCTAAAGCTTTTATCCTCTTTGATAATCTCCCTTAAAA
This sequence comes from uncultured Clostridia bacterium, assembly GCA_964634755.1. Lineage (GTDB taxonomy): Bacteria > Acidobacteriota > Aminicenantia > JAMOAD01 > JAMOAD01 > JALXDT01. The sequence continues at coordinate 23,855 of CAZWJH010000013.1, read as the reverse complement.
GCTGAATAGATTCATTAATTTTCCCCTCAATCTCATACAAACTGGCAAGCTCATACTTTAAGGACAAATACTCTTCCTGAGATCTCCCTTTTACTTTAAGAGCTTCTTTAAACCACTTCTCTGCTTCACTAAAAACACCTTTTTTAAAAAAAGAAAGACCAAGATGAACAAAAGAATCAAATTTATATTTTTCACTTTTACTTGAAATCAAAAAATCATTAATAGCCTCGTCGTATAACCCCATTCCAAAGTAGGCAATACCTAAATTGTATCTTGTCGCATAATCTTCTTTTTCTATGGTATCCTCAAGTTTCTCTTTAAACTGGGAAAGTATATCATCAAGATTCTTTTCCATAGTAGTTGTAACATTATCTTTTGCTTCTTCGGATATATCTCTTATCGCTTTTACCTCATCCGAGACTATTGTCCCCACTTCATAATAATATGACTCAGGAACATCAAAAATATCCTCCCCTTCAAAAAGATTCTCAAAATCATCCATTCCTTCTTCCAAATTAAGGATATCATCATCTTTAAGGTCTGTTATATCATCCGAAGTATCTAGTTCATCATTTAACTTTTTCTCTGCAAGATCAAAATCAAAATCCAATTCATCAAAATTGGGTTTATCGGAAAGCTCCTCATCTTCAAAAATATTAATCTCATCACTTTTAGAGTTTTTTTCATTCACATTCTCTTCGGCTTTCAACTCTTCATTACCGAGAGAGACCTCTTGATCCAAAGGTAAATCTTCAATTTCTTCTATCTCTTCTTCTTTTTCCTCCCTTATATTGTTTTTTCTTTCATCCATTATCGTTTGCTCCTCTGGAATGCTCTCTTCTTCTGAATTTTCAAGAGGAAGCTCTACTTCCATTTCAATTTCATCCTCAATTTCTATCCCCTCTTCAGAATTCTCCTCCTCTTTTTTATTTTCTTTAACTTCAACTTCTGAGTCCGGTTTAACTGCTAAATCATCAACATAAAGTTCTTCTGTATCTTCTTCAAATTCTATTTCATCATTTTCATCAGAAGGAAATTGAGTTTCACCTTTTGCTGAAGTGTTTTTCATTTTCTCTATCAATCTTCTTTTCTCAATCAATTCATTGTTTCCAGGATAAAGTTCCAAAGCTTTGTTTACAGCTTTCTCTGCATCATCAAAAAAACTATTATTAATAAAAAAATCTATTTCAGAAATAAATTCTTCTACTTTTTTCTCATCTTCTCTAAATACAGACTCATCTTCTCCAATTTCCCCCATAGAAATCTCGGTTTTTGAAGAAGTAATATAATTATTTAAAAGGGGGTCATTCGGAAAATACTTTATTAATCTTTCAACGGTCATTGCTATGGAATCTTTATCTCCCAATCTTTCATAAATTTCAATTAACTGATGCCCTGTTTTTAAAGCTTGTTCCAGTGAACCATTTTTTATTAGAAAATCAAGAAGCTGCTCTTTTATTCGAGGGTTAGAAGGATAAAGTTCACTTAAATTTTGAACCTCTCGTATAGCTTCTTCTTTAAATCCACTGTCAAATATTTTCACAAACTGGCTTAAATTCTCAACTATTGTTTTCTCCTCTAATTCCTGAACCCTCTTCTCATCATCACTTAGAAAATCCTCTCCTTTGTTAATAATCCTATCTAATCTTTCAAGTTCAAATCTAAATTCCTCTTTGTTAGGATCCATAACAAGCAATCTTTCATAAATTTCCTTTGCTTTATCATACTCCCCGTTTCCTTCATAAACCTCAGCTATTGAAACTAAAACTAACATCAAGCTATTTTCTTTGCCAAACTTTTCAAATATTTCTGCTCTTTTCTGCAAAGCCGGAAGAAATTGGGGGTTCTTTGTTAAAATGACATTCAGAAGGTCCTGAGCCTTATTCTCTTTATTATTTTCTAAAAGGAGATCTACAATAGGTTCTATTATTTCAAAAGCTTTATCATAATTATCCTGTTCCACATAAAGTTTTGCAAGATATTCATATGCCTCGACATCTGATTCGCTTGCCTCTTTTGAGAGTTCAAGCAATATTTTTTCGGCTTTTTCATAATTTTTGTTCTCAAGATAAAGCTGAGCCAAAGCTTTTTTAAACTCTCCTCTATCATTCTTCTTTTTTACAACATCCTCAACAAAGCTAATAGCCTCAGCTGTTTTATTCTCTTTTCTATAAACATCTATTAAAACTTTTAAAGTAAAAAGATTTGGATCAAGATTAAACGCAGTTTTATAATTTTCCACTGCTTTTTCAACATTACCTTTTTTCTTAAAAATATCCCCTATCCTACTGTATGTCTCAGCCGCTCCTTTAAAAAGATGTTCAGCTCTATACATCTCAGCTAAAGTAGTGAGAATTTCTACATTTTCTCTATCAAGTTCCGCTAATTTCTTGTAAACTTTTAATACCTCATCAGTCTTTTTCTGGAATTTTAAATATTCAGCTACATCTATATAAATCTTTTTAGCATCAACTTCGGCACCTATTTTCTGGAAAAGTTCCCCCAATTTAAAAGCAACTTCAATATTTTTAGGATCCAATCTATAAATCTTTCGGTAGATGGCTATGCTTTTGGGGATAACATCAGTTCTTTCATAATATTCTGCCAATTTTTTGTAATATTTATATGCTTCCCTATAATTACCCACTCTTACATATAAATCACCCAACTGATTTATAGCAGATAAATCCTTAGGGTTTATCTGCAAAAGTTTCAAATATTCATTTATAGCATTCTGAAATTTCCCGTTTTTTATAAATTTTTCAATATTTTTTAGGATTTTTCTTACATCCTTATTATCCGCCACTTATCTCCCCTTTTAATTAATTTTAAAAGATAACCTATGAAAAAGAGTCCTTCCAAATTTATAAACAGCTTCCTTATGCTCTCTTGTGCAATAGCCCTTGTTTTTATAAAGTTTGTATTCTGGAAAAAACTTGGAAAAGTGAACCAACAGATGATCTCTTAAAACTTTGGCAATTATTGAGGCTGCTGCGATAACAGGAATCTTTTCATCCCCCTTTATTATGACCCTTTGTTCATAAGGAAGATCTTTTATTCTAAATCCATCAACATAAACAATATTAAAATTTTTTCTAAGTCCTAGAACGGCCTCTCTCATACACTTAATATTAGCATATTGAATATTTTTTTCATCTATTTCAAAGTTTGAAATAAAACTTACAGAGATATCTTCAGCAGTTTTTTCTATTTTTTCAAAAAATTTTTCTCTCTGTCTTGTAGTTAATTTTTTAGAATCTTTAATTCCCCCCGGGATTTTGTTTTTTCGGTAAACTACAGCTGCTGCAAAAATAGGCCCAAACAGAGCCCCCCTTCCAACTTCATCTACACCCGCAACTATTAATTCTTCACCCAACTATCTCCTCTCTTTTATTCTGGCTTTTTTACCTACCAGATCCCTTAAATAATAAAGTTTTGATCTTCTAACAATACCTCTTCTTACGACTTTTATGCCCTGTACTGTGGGAGAATGAATCGGGAAAATTCTTTCTACACCAATACCATAAGAAACTCTTCTTACTGTAAAAGTTTCTCTAATACCGGCGCCCTTTCTTGCAATAACAACACCTTCATATATTTGAGTTCTCTCTTTTTCTCCTTCCTTAACTTTTACTGAGACTTTTACAGTATCTCCAATATTAAAAACAGGAACCTCTTTTTTTAAATACTCCTTCTCAACTTTTGACAATAAATCCATTTTCTCATCTCCTTTAAAAATTTACCGCTATATTGTAATATTTTTAATCTATTTTTTCAATACTCCTCTCTTACTTTACAAAAAATTCTCCGCTCAAAATATGTTGAGAAACCCCATTTAAGTAAACTTTCTCTTCCATACATTCAATTATAATGTCCCCAGCTTTAGTTTTCACTGAGACTACTTCATCAAGCGCACCCTTTAACCGACCTGCTATAACAGCCGCTGAAGAACCACTTCCGGAAGACAGAGTCTCACCAACCCCTCTTTCCCAAAATAGTACTTCTATATTGCTTCTATTAATAATTTTAACAAATTCTACATTAGTTCTATTGGGGAAAAATGCATGAGATTCAATTTCTCTTCCTATCTGTTGCAATTCAAAAGAAGATGGAAAACTATCAAGGAACACAACAGTATGAGGATTTCCCATCGAAAGGATTGTTACATTATAAACTCTTCTATTAATATTCAAAGGATAATCAACAATTTTTTGATAACTTGTACCATCATAAAAGGGAATATCATCTGAAGAGAAAAGAGGTTGTCCCATATCTACTTTAAGTTTTACAGTATGGTTTTTTACTTCCAAAATCTTAACATCTCTCTCACCAGCTTTTGTGAGAAAAATCACAGTATCTTCTATCCTTTCCCTGTACTTTAAAGCAACATATGCCCCCGCATTAATCAATCCATTCCCTGAAATTTCAGCCTCTGTGCCATTGTTATTCCAAATTCTAAAATCAAATTTATTATTCTCTTTTAAGTTCAAAAAAACAATACCGTCCGCGCCTACTCCAAAATGACGATCGCAAACTTTCAAGGCTATCTCTTTTCTAACAAGATTGTTGAACTCCTCTCCTTCAACAATAATAAAATCATTTCCAGAGGCTTGAAGTTTATCAATTCTCATTGTAAAAGGCTAATACTCCTCAATATTTCAAAAAAGCTTCCATCTCTTGCAATTCTTCTTATCTTCAGCATTACAGCTCTTTTCCCTTTTCTCCTTGCCCTTGAAATTAGTCTTTTAAACTGTGAAACATTAAGAACTCTTACTCTGTTAACTTCCACGATTATGTCCCCCCTTATTATCCCAGCTTCATCAGCAGGGGAATAAGGCTTAACACTTACTACAAGAACACCTTTTGAAAAGGGAATATTGTAATTATCAGCAATGTTTTTATTCAAAGTAATTAAGTTCATTCCAAGATTGACTTCTTCTCTTTCAGATGGTTGAGATTGAGTTTTATCCCCTTTTTCTCCTAATTTTCCTATCTTTACTCTTTTTGTTATTAATTTTCCCTCCCGAATAATGCCTAAACTTACAACTGTTTCAGGCTTTGTAGCTCCAATTATAACTTTAAGCTCTGTTGAATTTTTAATCTTTTTCCCATTGATACTTACAATCACATCATAAGGCTTAAGGCCATATTTATCCGCTGGACTGCCTGGTGTAACTTGAGAAATTAAAGCTCCTCTTGTATTCTTCAACCCAAGAGCATCTTTATCCTCAGGGGAAATATCTTGAATAGCTACACCAAGCCACCCTCTTATAACTTTTCCATTTGTCTTTAATTCGCTTACAATTACTTTTACAAGATTAGATGGTATTGCAAAACCTATACCAACAGAACCTTCATTGGGAGTTAAAATAACAGAGTTCACACCAATTACTTCTCCTCTTAGATTTACCAAAGGTCCTCCAGAATTTCCTTTATTAATAGCAGCATCTGTCTGGATAAAATCAGCATAATCAGCTACACCAAGCTGCCTTCCCTTTGCAGATATAATTCCAGCTGTAACAGAAAATTCTGTCCCCAGAGGATTTCCAATAGCCATTACCCATTCTCCAACCTGAACTTTTGAAGAATCACCTAATGGTAGAAAAGGAAAATTGTTCCCCTTTATTTTTATAAGTGCCAAATCTGTTTTAGGATCTTTACCAATAATTTTTGCCTTGTATCTTGTACCATCATAAGTATAAACTTCCACTTTTGTTGCTTTATCTACCACATGATTATTAGTCACGATATAACCATTTTTTGAAATAAAGAAACCTGAACCAAGCCCTTGTACTCTTCTTTTTTGAGGAACTCCAAAAAATCTTTTCCAGAAATCATCTCCAAAAAAATCATCCCCAAAAGAAAAAGGTGAATACTGTTGAGTAATTTCTACAGTAGAAAGTATTTTAACTACTGCCGAAGTAACTTTTTTTGCGGTTTCTACAAAAGAAGAATTATTCACAACAGGCACTGTCTTAGCAAAAACCGTTTTAGGAGAATCTACAAAAGGCTTCTTGGGAGTGTTAAGATTTCCAAAGAACCAACCGCCAAGTAAAAAGCCAACAATAAGAGCTCCCAAACCAAATACAACACTCTTTTTCATTCTCCACCTCCTTTTTCAGTAGTTATAAAATACCACAAATAATTTTTATTTACAATATAAATGTTTCAATCTTTTTTCTCAGTCTTTCTCTGCAAGGCTATTTCAACCTCAAGATCAATAAACTCTTTTAAAACTCCAAAAAAATTTTCTTTTAATTTATCTCTCCTCTTCATAAGTTCTTCTATTCCCTCTCTTATTTTGCTGTTTTCCTTTTTTATCCCCTCTTCTTTTCTTTTCCTACCTCTCTTTTTATACTTTACCTTCTTTTGTTTCTCTATTAAATTATTTATATCATCTCTACTTAAATTAAAAAAATGGGCAATTCTTACGACAGCATCAGGTTTAGGAAGAGAAGCTCCACTAACCCAACGATAAACTTTTGCAGGGTGAATATCCAGAAGCTCAGCAAGTCTCTGTCTTGTAATATTTTTCTCTTTTATAGCGTCAGAGATAAAATCCGCAAATGATTCATACTTATTAAGATTAAAAAAACTGTCCATAGGAGCCTCCCGATGAATGGTTTAAATTAAATGCTGAGGGCGGGACTCGAACCCGCACAGGCTCAAGGCCCGAGGGATTTTAAGTCCCTTGCGTCTACCAATTCCGCCACCCCAGCTTAAAGTAGTAATTTATATCAAAAAAAACCTTTTTTTTCAAGCTTAAGATCTTTTCTCTTAAAAAAATTCACATTTTTTGCTTCTACTTTTACACTTTTTAATTAAAAAGAAGATAGAGGGCAAAAATACCCTCTATCTATAATTAAATTCTTTTTTTTCGGGATAAGTTAGCCTATTACTTTCACATGAGTCGCCTGAGGGCCTTTTTCCCCCTGAACGATCTCAAAGGTGACTTCTTCTCCCTCTTCCAAGGTTTTATAACCTTCTTTTTCGATGTTTGAGTAATGCACAAAAACATCTTCACCATTTTCAACATGAATAAAACCGAAACCTTTTTTGGCATTAAACCATTTTACAGTACCTTTTACCATAATACATTCCTTAAAACTTATTGAAAACTTATTATAACATAATTATCAAAAAAAGTACCAAAAAAACAGGGATATAAAAAATTAATTATCTTATTTTAAAACCTCTTTGAACTTTATTCCATAATCATCAAGGAGAGTACCTATTGCTTTTTTAAATTTTAAAACTGCAATATTTAAATCTATGATAGCCTTTACCTCGGAAGATTTACTCTGCTCATAATCCTTTTGATATTGAATCACCTGATAGTTTGTACTCAAACCTGTTTCAAGTTTTTTTATTTCTGCGTCAAGTTTGGACTTTGCAAGCTCTCTCGCAATCCTTGTTGCATGAACCATTTTTAATGAGGATTCCACCTCTCTTATAGCATTCCTTATTTCTTGAATTACACTTTGCTCAGTGGTTTTAATTTGTAAAAGGGATTTATCATATTGAATCTTTGCGGACGCATATTGAGCTTTTAAAGCACTATTTGAAAGAGGTATTTTTAAATTTAAACTAACAGACCAATTATTGTAAATTGATTTAAGAGCATCTTTTAAAGAATCTGTAGGATCTCCCTTAATAATACCTATAATTTCACCCCTAAAAAAATCATTATTTTCGTAGAGAATTCTATCTCCTGATAATCCAGTTGTCCAATAACTTGCCTGAAGGTCTAGTGTGGGTAACATTTGATTTTTAGCAACTTTAAGATTTATCTCTTTATTCTTAAAATTAAATTTTTGCTGTTTTAAAACAGGATTATTGTTTTTGGCAATTTCAATAGCCTCATTTATATTTGGGATAGTAAAATTAACCTCTGTCTTAGGAATATCAACAGGTTCAATTTTATAATCCCAGTTTTTCTCAAAATCAACTATATTAAGCATTTTCTTTAAATTGTCTTCAGCTTGTTCTATGGTTGCTTTGGCCTGGATTATCTCGCTTTCGCGTGTCGCCACTTCTGACTTTGCAGCCATTATCTCTATCGGAGCAAGAGTACCGACTTCTACCTGTTTCTCGTTTTTTCTTAAAAGATCTTTTGCAAGTCTCAAAGCCTCTTCTTTAACTTTCAAATTCATCTTCGCATAAACCAAATTCCAATAAGCCTCTTCAATAGAATAAACTATGTCCATAACCTTCTGTTTTAATGAGTAAAGAGCTGCTTTCTTGTTATTTGTAGCTATCAATATCTCTTTTTTAGTTACAAGAGGCCCAAACCCCTTTAAAAGTGGCTGAGTAAAGTTTAAAGTTAACCTTGTACTATAACTTGGGTTGAATCCATAAAATCTATTATTTGTCTCTGTCTTAGTACTTTGGAGATTTAAACTCAAATCAGCTCCTGTAGGAAGCTTCTGAGATAACTGCAGGTTGTATGTTGAAGCGTCAGTTTTCGTAATCTCGGCACCTTCCAAGAAAGAAGACGAAGGAGACTTTGTCCTTCTCTCACTCAATTGAAAGTCAAGCTGAGGTATGAAGAGCCCCCAAGAGGAAGAAACTCCTTCAACACTTTCCTTATAAGTTAAAACTTCAATATTCAAATCAAGATTCTTTTTTAAACCTTGAGTAATACACTGTTCAAGAGATAACTTTAGAACCTTGTTGTTGTCAGCCATAACAAATGAGCTTAAAAATAAAACTATTAATAAAAAAAGTATAGTCTTCTTCATTTTTATCACTCCTTTCATAATCCAATAATAGTATTAATACGAATTAATAATGAATTTTCCCTCTTTTTTTACAAATTTTATTAATAAATAATCCCTTTTATTTTATCATTTGCCAATTTATCCACAATTTTTATATATTTATTTTCTCTCGGGACACTGTTAATTTCAAACTCTTCAAAACTTTTCAAAATTTCCATAATCTTTTTGTTTATCTTCTTTAAGGTTTCTTTTTTGATTTTATAAGCCCCTCTTATTTGTCGAACTACTAACTGCGAATCACTGAATATCTTTATTCTTTTTATCCCCATTTTTTTAGCAGTAACGAGACCCTCAAGCATAGTTAGATACTCAGCTTCATTGTTCGTTTTTTTATTTCCTAAAAAAATTTTCTTTGAAAGAACAATATCCTCATTTGAGTTTAAAATTAAAACCCCTCCAGCGGCCATTCCAGGATTTCCTTTGCTACATCCATCTGTAAAAAGATAAAAAAGTTCAGAATCACTCATTTATCATCCAAATCTTTTAAAACTTCCGGCATCTCCTCTCCTTCGGATTCTATCTGCTCTTCATCATACTGGATTAAATCATCTTCGTCTTGATCTATATAAAGTCTTCCTATTGTTCCTTCTTCATAATTCAGACAACATACCAATCTTCCACATACTCCTGAAATTTTAGTGGGATTTACATTTAAATTTTGGTCTTTAGCCGTCTGTAAACTAACGGGTTCAAACTTTTTTAAAAAAGAAAAGCAGCAAAGAGGTCTACCACAGATTCCATATCCTCCTAAAATTTTCGTTTCATCCCTTACCCCAATCTGCCTCATTTCTATTCTCATTCTGTATTTTCTTGCAAGATCTTTAACAAGATCTCTAAAGTCAATTCTTCCTTCCGCAGTAAAATAAAAAATGGATTTCTGCCCATCTAAGAAAAAAAGAACTTTAAGGAGTTTCATAGGAAGACCTCTCTCTTTTATTTTTAACTTACAAAACTCATAGGCTTCTTTTTCTTTCTTCTCCTTATCTTCAAAGATTCTCATATCCTCTTCATTAGCTCTTCTTAATATCTCAGGTAATATTTTATTTCTCAAATTTTCTTTTATTACACTACTCTCAGGCTCAACCTCTGCTAAATGTCCTCCTCCCTCAGAGGGAATAACAACAAACTCTCCTGGCTTTATTTCTTCCTTTGAAGAAAAATGAAAACTTCGCATTGAATCTCTTGTCCTTACTTTTAAAACATACATATCAACCTCTTCTTTCTTAAATGTATTATATCATTAAAATAATTAAAAAACATGATAATTAAAAACAATCTAAACCTTCTCTTCAATAAAAAAGAAAGTAAACACAACTCCTGCTAAAAGATAAATCAAACCAGAAAGGAAAAGAACAACTGAAAAATTCCAATTTATAGATATTATCACCGTAAGTATAGAACCTAAAACCGTGGCAAATGCATTCGCTCCCCAAGCCCATCCTATTGCTTCCCTGTTCTTTTCTCCAAGTAAATTTATCCCAGTTGGGAAAAACATTCCCATAAAAAAACCAAGTATGAAAATCAAGAAAAATGTAATAATAAACCTAAACAAAAGATCAAGATGAATTAAAGAGGAAATGATTTTAAACAAGAACAGGGAATAACCTCCAAGAACTAAGAAAAGATAAATACTCAACAAAAATAAAAGTTTATCTTTAAAAATAGTATTAAATTTTTTTGACAAAAGACTACCAATTCCTGAAGAAACAAGAAGAGAGGAAATGATAGCAGAAATAGAATAGGCAGGATTACCAAGGTAAAGCTGAAAAATTTTTATTAAAATTATCTCTACCATAATAAAAGAAATCCCTATAAGAAAAAAGAAAAGGATAATGTTTTTGTTTATTTTCCTTTTTGTCTTTAATTTAAGCGGTAAGTAAACAAAAAGAAAAGGAAGTAATATTGAGAGAAATAAAAGAGAAAGATAAATACTATTAGAATAAATTATTCCCCATTTAACAACACCTTTAGCCATTCCTTTTGTAATATTATTTTTAAACCTTAGTTGTCCAATTCTATTAGGTTGATTAAAATAGGGTGAGTTATCATAAACCGGGGAGATATTTACAGAAGAAGATTTAATGGCTTTCTTATAAAAAGGTGAAGCAAGTTTATAATAAATATTATTTTTTTCTACAAAAGGTGAATAAACTATTTCATGCTTTTTTGCAAACTTTTTTAATAATTCCGCTTCTTTAGGGATAATATCACCTTTTTTCATAAAAAAGAAATTGAAACCCTTTTTTGCCTGTATTATAAAAAACTTTCTTTCCGGATGTTCTATATTCATTTCTCTTAATGCTTGAAAAGCTGTGGAAAAAAGTCTTTCGCCAAACCAATGAACTATTGATACAAAACCATCTTCATTAAGATGATTCCAATAATCTCTAAAACTTTCAACAGTATAAATATATGTTTCTGCTATACTCAACCCCCCCGAAAGGAGAAGGTCTGCATTGTGAGAATTTACCATCTGAATAACATCAAATTTTTGATTAATCCTCTTTATAACACTTCTACCCTCATCGTTTAAAAGATAGACACCCTTTTTAGAAAATATATTTCCTATATATTTAGCATATTTACCCTTTGCAAGTTTGCATATTGCCGGGTCCATTTCAACAGCAATTATTTTCCTTACTCTATGAGAAAGAGCACATAAAACTTCATAGCCTCCGGCAGAACCAATAATAAGAGCAGAGCGGTTCCTCGTAAGCTGGTAAGGAATAGATTCGTGTGACCAATTTATTGGTTTTAGTCTTCTTAGATTACCGTTAAACTTTACAAACCAGGATTGCATTGTTCCCGCATCTATCCAGATAACCTTTTTTCTTTGGTTTAAAAATGGGGCTACATCTATCTTGTTAATAGGACTCCATTCACTATGCTCAATTGTCTTCCTATAAAAATGCAATAAATATGCCCTTTTTACCATTTTGGGCACAATTTGAAAATAGGAATCACTTTTTAAAAACATACCTATGAATAAAATTACAAGAATCGCAATGACTATAACTTTTTTTATAAGTTTAAGTTTGCTAATTAAGAACCAAGATAAACTTAAAAGAAGAAAAAGTAAAATAATAATCTTCGAAGGACCGGTTCTTGGAATTAGAGGAATAAGAGCAATTCCTCCCAATGCTGCTCCTATTAAATCAAAAAAATAAAGCTTTCCTATTTCAGATGAATAAAGTGTAAAGATTAAAACAAGAGAAATACCGGCAAGAAAAAAGGGAATAGTTAAAATTATTATATTAATAAAAAAATAGAAAAAATTTGTAATAGGATTGAAAAGGTGTAAGAAATCTATATTAATCAAAAGTGCTATCTTATATGTAATAGGAAGAGCTACTACATAAGCAATTAAAAAAAATTCAAGATACTTTATCGAATTTTCTTTTTTTGCAATGTTACTCAAAGAGAGGTAAACACCACTCAACCCATATCCAAATAGAGCAAGGGAAATCATTAAAAAAGCAAAAGAACTTACATAAATTACAGAGAAAACTCTTGTATACAAAATTTCTATTAAAACTGTGGAAAAAGTCAAACTAAATATGGTAAAAATCAGGTATAATCTTCTCATTGAAACTCCTAATTTAACATAATAAAGTGAGTAATATTATATTACATAATTAAGGAGATAACAATAAATTAAATATATCCTATCGTTTTTAAGTCCTTAATGATTCTTTTGTTAATCTCTTTATTCTTTTTTTTCTTATTTTTTTTTCTCTTTTTGTAAACAGTATATTTTATCCTCTTTTTAAAATTAAAAGCGTCTAATAAAACCTTTCCATCCATATCTTTTCCTACAGGTTTTCCAGAAAGGTATAAAGCTGTTGGGGTTATATCTAAAACAGTAGCCTTTATTTCATGTCCTTTTTTCACCCCGGGACCCAAAATCATCAAAATTCCATCCGGAGGAGGTACAGATTTTGGTAAACCATGGTGATCATACCCTCTTGAACTCAAAGTAAATCCATGATCAGATAATATAAAGATATAAGCACCTTCCTTTTTTGCTTTATTATAAACAGCTTTAAGAATCTTCTCTTTATGTTGAAGAATCGGAGCTACAATAGGAGCAAGTCTCTTCTCAAATTCTTTTCTAACTTTTTTAGGGATAGGTTCCTTTTTTTTAATTAATTTATTTATCTCTTTAAGATAATTTGAATCCATAAAAACAGAAGCAAAATGCTTAAAAACATCTGGCATTCTTGAATACCACATAAAAAGATCATATTTACCTCTTTTTATAAAATAATAAAAAGTTTTCTCCCCTATATAATCTTTTAAAATATACCTTCTCCAGCTCGAAAGAATAGGTACTTTTTTTACATTAGTTTCATGGTATTTATCCATATACATACTTATGTAATCAGGAATCTCAAGATATTCAATCATTCCGGTATACCCTAACCCTTTTTCTTTTAATCCTTTCGATAATAGATTAAAAAGTTTTCGATAATAGGACTCAGGGAAAATAGTATCTCTATACTCCTCCATCTTTTCATTCCTAAAAAAGACCCCACTCATTGCATCACTAAAAGCATCTGAAACCATAACCCCTCTAATATGATCCGGAGGATATGTAACATACCAGTGAAGAACAACACTTGGCTGATTGTAATAATCAAATATTTCCCAAATAGAAGGAACTCTTTTTTCCGCATTAGTATAAGGGACTTTTATATTATTCTTTGAAACATAGAGCCAATCTACAATCCCGTGCTTTATCATCCTATCTCCTGTTGCAATACTTGTCCAAACCACTGCTGACAATGTGGGTTTAAATGTTTTTAGACGAGCCCAAGCAGATTCTTCCTTAAGTTTTTTAAAAAATTTTAATTTCCCACTTTCAATCAGAGGGTTAATTATATCCCAATCGGCTCCATCTAATCCAATAATATATATTTTAGGATTTTTAGGTATTTTCTCCTTTTCTCCACAGGAAAATTCGAAAAATAGCCCGATAACCAACAACAAAATCAAAAAATATCTTTTTTTCATGTATTTCCTCCACAAAAAAAATTATATCACACAAGTCAAATTATTAAATTTAAACTTATGCTTAATGGGATATAGGGTATTTTTTTCCCTATCTTTTATTGGAATGTCCAAAATATTTTCCGAAGGAGAATATGAGCAATTCCACACATGGGAATAATTGCAAAGAGGATTAAAAGCTTCATTAAAATCCAAAATGAAAGTATCTCCGACAGGTTCCTTTATTTCAAGAAAGCGATCAGCGCTATAGGTCTCCTTTCCATTTGTCTTATCTTTAAAGGGAATAAAAAGATAGGTTTCCCTGGGTTTTTTTGAAAGATCCTTTTTATAAGCAAATAAATGCCTTTTCTTACCTTTAACCTCAAAATCTATTCTTGCGTATCTATAGAATGTTTTTATAAGATTCTCACTTGTTACCATTTTTATTTTTTCTTTCTTTTCAAGCTTTACCAACTTAGCTTTTACTCTGTAATCCGGATCAGGTGGATAGTAATATCTGTGAGTAAACTCCTTTAGCTCCTTTTTCTCCGGATCAAAAGAAACAATAACAAGTCTTGAATCAAGAGGATAAACTATAAAAAAGAATATTTTTTGTCTTTACATGTGAGATCCCCCTTAAGAGGTTCTTCAGCTTCTATTATTCTACCCTTATTTTTACAAACAAATTCTTTATCAAAAACTTCCCAAACCCAATCTTCTCCCTCTTTAAAAACAGAAATTAAAGAATCATTAGTTTTTTTTTCCACAAGCTGAAAATTACCATCTTTGAAAATAACAAAACTTTTTTTATCCGGAGATGCCGTCAATCTATTAAGACCAGCTATAGGAGAAATGGTAGATGTTTTAAATTCTTTGTCTTCTTTTGCTCTCTTTTCCAATATCTTAGCTTTCTACTCCTTTATTTCAGGAGTTTCCTTCTTCTGAACTTTCTTCCCGCAGGAATTAAAAAATATAATATAGAAACAGTCAAAAATAAAATAAACACTCCCTTTCTTTTCATTTTCTCCTCCAATTCTTATTTAACAAAACTTCTCCAATTTTTACTATAAAATCTTTTTTACGAGATAACACCCCCTTTAAAATAAAGACTCCTTCCTCCTTTTCATCCAAGCCAAAAGCTTCTTTTATTATTTTCCTATCTCCCGAAATCCAGAGTTCAGAAAAATTCTTAAACGGATTTGTTATCATCAAGCATAAAATTTCATACCCTTTCTTTTCTCTTAAATTATTCATTTCAAAAAAGATATCTTTCTTTTTCTCATACACATTTTTAAACTCACCGGTTATAATTTGTCCGACTCCAATAATCGCACCTCCCATTCTAAATACTTTAAAATCTCTTTTTAGAATTTCAACTGACGAAAGATTCTCAAAATCATTGTTTGCTTCTATTATCTCCCTGGCAAACAAATCAGGATTAATCCCTACCAAAGATGATAATCTTTTGACCACTTTTTTATCCCTTACAGTTGTTGTGGAAATCGTAAGATTCATAGTATCTGACAAAATTCCTGCCAAAAGCAAACCCGCTATTTTTTTGGAATTTTCATCCTCTTTTTTAAATAAAACTCAGCAATAAGAGTGGATGTGCTTCCTATTGGCTCCACATGAAAATGTATAGGTTTTAATGTTGAAATATCTCCTATTCTATGGTGATCAATTATTTCTATTACCTCTGCTTCTTCTATTCCATCAACAGCTTGGCTCAATTCATTATGGTCAACAAGAATAACCTTTTTTTTCTTTAAATTAATAATATCTGTTCGCGTTAAAATTCCAACCAACCGTCCTGAATAATCAGTAATTAAAACTCCCCTGTATCTTGAATGCAAGATTTTCTCTTTAACTTCTTCCACAAAATTATACAAATAAACTTTTTCAAAATCCGTTTTCATATACTTTTTAGCTGGAATAGAAAGGTCAATTAACTTTGATGCGGAATAGGTATCAAATTGGGTTGAAATCAAAGAACACCTCTTTCTTACCGCTTTTTTAATCATCTCATAAGGAACAGAGGGAGAACCTGTGAGAATAATTGCGCCTACCTTTTTTTTTAGGAGCTCTTTCACTATTTCATATCTATCTCCGATAATTACAATATCCCCTTTCCTCACCTTTTTTAAAATTCTCTCCTTGCTATTTGCCCCTATAAAAAGCCTCCCATCTAAAGTCTTCTTTCCCAGAGCAAGAATTTTTCCTTTTAAAACTTCAGATAATTTGGAAATTTCAACAGGATTATCTTTTAAATTAATCCTTCCGATTCTCTCCACAAATCCTCTGGCAATTGCTGATTGTGGCACAATGCCTACAGGCTTTCCTTCCTTATCAACAAGAGGAACCAATCTTATTTCATACTCTTTCATTAAATCAACCACTTTTTTCAAAGAAGAGCTTTCATCAGCAACAATGGGAGATTTTAAATTAAAATCAATAACAGTTGGCTTTAAACTGTCCAAAGTTTCAGGCTCTTTTACCTCAAATTTTTCTAAAATTAATTTGGTTTCACTGTTAATTTTTCCGGCTTTGGCAGGAATATAAAGATTTTTTTATCAATCTTATTCTTAAAATCTGCATATCCAATTGCAGAGCAAATTGAATCACTATCAGGGTTTTTATGCCCGATAATATAAACCTTTTCTTCTTTTTCCATTAAGAAAACTCTTTAAGAAACTCAATTGTTAATCTCACTCCAAACCCTGTTGCCCCCTTTATTCCAAAGAAATCTCCTTTCTCAAAATATACTGGACCGGCCACATCAAGATGAAGCCACTTTCTTTTTCCAATAAATTCTTTTAAAAACAAACCAGCTTTTATAGTTCCACCGCCAATACCATAGCCAGTGTTTTTTATATTTGCAATATCAGACTTCACATCCTTTTCATAAAATTCAGGCAATGGCAATTCCCACAGGGGCTCCTGAATCTTCCAACTTATCTCATAAAACTTTCTTAAAGAACTCTTATCCGTTCCCATGATAGCAGCTATTTTTGTTCCCAAAGCAGATATACACGCCCCTGTTAATGTTGCATAATCCACTATAAGGTCAGCTCCTTCTTCGTTCGACAGAGAAAGGGCATCTGCAAGAATAAGTCTTCCCTCTGCATCAGTATGTTTTATTTCAACTGTCTTTCCATTGTAAATTTTTACGATATCTCCCTGTTTATAAGATTTTGGTCCGGGCATATTCTCAACAGCAGGCACATAACCTATAATTCTGATAGGAAGGTTTAAAGCTTTGGCTAACTTTAAAACACCAAAAACAATTGCCCCTCCACTCATATCTATTTTCATATCTTCCATTGCAGAATACGGTTTAACATTTAACCCCCCAGAATCAAATGTCACAGCTTTACCTACCAAGGCAACTGTTTTTTTATAATTTTTGGGAGAATACTCAACCCTTATTAACCTCGGCTCATAATTACCGCCTTTGCCAACAGCCAAAATACCCCCAAAACCTTTTTTCTCAAGCTCCTTTCCTTTGTATACTTTTAGTTTCAAAGAGGAAAACTCTTCTTTTGCAATTCTTTCAAGAGAATCAGGATTAATCTCATCTGCACCGGCATTTACAAGCTCCCTTACAAATTTCACTGCTTCATTGTATAATTTTACTTCCTTCTTTTCCTTAGAAATCTTAAACTTTACAATCCCTTCATCTTTCTTACTTTCTTTTTTTCTTAAAAATTTATAATTTAAGAGAGAAGAATAAAAGGGAATTTCAAATCTATAGTCAAAAGGAAGGTTCTTTATATTCCTCTCATAAACCTTTAACTCATTTATCTTTAATGTTAAAGCTATTTTTCTTACTTTCAAAAGAGCTTCTCTGAAAGAAAAAATATCAACCTTTTTTTCTTTCCCGAGAGAATAAAAGATAAACCACTTTTCACCACCATTTGAAATTACATAATCCCCTATTTTATTCTTAAATTTGAATTTTCTTTTTTCCTTATCCAATAAATAAGAATATTTTTTATCTCCAAGTTCTCTGTCTTTAAAAACAAAAATAACAAATCCTTTCATTTTTCTCTCCTAATTAAATGTTTATATAATAAAGTGGAGGGATCACAGAACCCTCTTCTATCTTTAAACCTTTCCTGAGATAATTAAAAGGATAGATAATAGAATCTGCACCTATTTCAACATCAAATTCCACAAATGTATTCTCAGGGGAAACAAAAGTTATTCCTTTTTTTACATGTTGACTAATATTTTTTTTATTAAAATAAGCTATCGCTTCCATCAATTCTTCTCGTGTATTAATTCCTTTTGTGATTTCCTGATGAGAAACCCAATAAATACCCACTTTCCCACCATCTGCTGCAAGAAAATTAATTGCATCCGGTAAAAAGTATTCACCTTTGGGATTATCATTTTTGATTCTTTCAATATAAGGAGCTATTTTATTCCATTTAAACAAAAAGATGGAAGAGCTTACTTCTTTTATTTTCAATTCCTCTTCTGTTGCCACAATTTCCTCAACAAGCTTAACAAAATTACCATTCTCATCTTTCACTATTCTTCCGTATGGCGGAGGATTGTCAAAATCAGTTGTTATGATAGACACATCATATCCACCATTTTGATGAAATTCAAGAAAATCCTTAACCGTATCAGAATCAAGATAGGGATTATCCCCAACTGTAATAAGAACATCCCCTTCAAAATTTTTGAGTAAAGGCATTGCAGATTTGACAGCATCTGCAGTTCCAAGAGGTTTTTCTTGCAAAGCATACTCCACCTCATTTCCAAATAATTCCTTTAAGATTTTTTCATTATGTTTTCCCGTAATAAGAATTATTCTCTTTGCGGATGCCTCCTGAAAAGCGTTAACAGGAAATTTAATAATTTCTCTTCCAAGGATTTTATGCAAAAGTTTGTTTGTTTTTGACTTCATCCTTGTACCAATTCCCCCAGCCATTATAAGCCCTATGAAACCACTTTTCTTTGAAGCCATTTTAATTCCGATAGTTAAATAAAAGGAATTCTCCTCACTATCTTTTAATTCTATTTCTTTAATCTCAAGTCCCGGCCTATAAAAAACTTCATGTTTAGATCCTTCTATAATAGTTGGCGGAGTTATCTTGCTATCAAAACCCTTCTCAACAATTTTGTTTCTCGCTTGGCCAATAACAATATTGGCAACCTCACCTATAGCATCTCTTGAATCATAATCAATTTCTGTCTTTTCTTCCATAAGCATAGTTGAAGCAATTTTAAGCGCAAGATTTTTTTTAAAACTCAGAGTAATAGTCCCTTGAACCTCACCAATAAGCCCGATAATGGCAGAGATGTAAACATCTCTATCCTTACTCACCCCATCTTTAATTTCTTTAACTTCTGACTTTAGAGATGAAAATTGCTCAAGATTATTTTTTAAACTTTCAATAAAAAAATCAAGAAACTCTCTCTCCATTAGATTTTCCCTCCTTAATTTAAAAATTATTATAACATAGTAATTTTAAATTTTGTATTTATAGGCGTTTTACTCCAAAACACTACCCAAAGATAGAAGAAAAGATATTGACAAATGACAAATGATTTGATATTAATTAGTAAAATTTTGCGGGAGTAGCTCAGCGGTAGAGCATAACCTTGCCAAGGTTGGGGTCGCGGGTTCAAATCCCGTCTCCCGCTCCATCTTTTTAATACGGCGGCGTAGCCAAGCGGTAAGGCAGCGGTCTGCAAAACCGCGATTCACCGGTTCAAATCCGGTCGCCGCCTTTTTTATTTCTATTCTTAGAGAATATTTTTCTTTAATAAATTGAATATGCGAAAATAACTAATAATTTACGGGGGAATTCATCAAAATAAAATAGTTGCTTTTAGAGTCAGGAACTTCAATCCTTGAAAGTTTTGTAGATTGCAGAAATCTTTACTCTTATAACCTTTTTCTCTATTTTTTTATCCTTTCTCTTATTTTGAAGCTCAGACCTTTATTCCTTAGCTAAAACCGCTCCCAATAATATGGAATAATATTTTGAATCATCGGAATCAGCTCTCGATGTTAAAACAACAGGAGCCTTGGCACCAACTACTATACCTGCCAAAAACCCTTTTGCAAGAATTGTTGTTGATTTATAGAAAACATTCCCTGTCTCTATATTTGGAAAAATTAAAATATCAGCAAAACCTTCAACAGGGGTCTTTAACCCTTTAATATCACAAGCTTCTTTTGAAAGAGCAACATCAAGAGCCAAGGGCCCATCAACAATAGCCCCTTTTATTTGTCCTCTGTCAGCCATTTTTGAGATAATTGCTGCATCTATAGTAGGCTGCATCTTATCTGAAACTTTCTCATTAGCAGCTATTATAGCAACTTTGGGTTTTTCAATTCCTAATTTATGAGCAGCTTCTATGCAATACTTTGTCATATCAACTTTTTGCTGAAGAGTAGGCTCAGGGATAATAGCCACATCTGAAACTATTAATAATTTATCATAAGTGGGAATCTCAAGAACAGCAATGTGGGTAAGAGTGCTACCTCTTGGCAATAGTCCTTTCTCTTTGTTCAAAATAGCTTTCATATAATAAATTGTGCTAATCAATCCTTTCATCACAATATCAGCTTCCCCATTATGAACAAGCTCAACAGCCTTTAGTCCTGAAGCTTTTTCATCAGGTTCATGAATAATTTTAAAAATTGAAAAATCAATTCCTTTTTCTCTACAAAGATCTTCTATCTTTTCTTTATCTCCTACCAAAAGCCCTTCAACATGGCCTTCATTAACCGCCCTATAAATAGCCATTATTGTGTTTGGATCTTGAGCATAGGCAACAGCTACTCTCTTTTTTCTCTTTCCTTTTAAGACCCTTTCAAGATCTGATAATTTTTTTATTTGTTGCATTTTTTCCTCCATAAATTTTTATTTGTATATTTTAACATTCTCTTTTCCCGAAAGAACTCTTAATGCCCCCATAGCAAGCGCTTTCATTTCATCCTCTCCCGCATATACTATCACTCTTGAGATAAATTTTACTCTTTCCATAACCCATTCTGTAAATATTTTTGAATACGCAAGCCCCCCGGTTAAAATAATCGCATCAATTTCTCCTTTTAAAACAGAGGAAAGAGCACCTATTTCTTTAGCTACCTGATATGCCATTCCTTCAAAAACAAGTTTAAACTTCTCATCGCCTTCAAGGACTTTTTTCTCAACTTTCCTCATATCATTCGTCCCTAAATATGCCACAACTCCACCTTTGCCAGTAATCATTTTTTTCAACTTATCCTTTGAATACTCTCCCGATAGTGCAAGTTTAACAAGATCCCAAGCTGGGAGACCTCCGCTTCTTTCGGGAGTAAAAGGTCCATCCCCATTCAAAGCATTGTTAACATCCACTACTCTTCCCTTTTTATGAGCCCCTACGGAGATTCCACCACCAAGATGAGCTATTATAAAATTACATTCTTCATATTTTTTCCCTATTTCCTCCGCAGCTCTTCTTGCAACAGCTTTTTGATTCAATGCATGAAAAATACTTCTTCTTGTTAATAGAGGAAAACCACTCAACCTTGCTATATCTTCCATCTCATCAACAACTACAGGATCTACTATATAAGCCGGTATATTATAGGGAGCAGCAAGGCTATTTGCAAGAATTGCTCCGAGATTGGAAGCATGTTCTCCATACTCTCCTTTTTTCAGAGTGGAGATCATCAAATCATTTACAAGATAAGTCCCACTCGGAATTGGTTTTAAAAGACCTCCTCTTCCTACAATTGCTGAAAATTCGGATAATTTAAAATTTTTTCCCTTTAAAACAGATTCTATCACACTTTTCCTAAATTCATATTGATCTATTATGTTTGCAAACTTTGACAATTCTTCAACAGGATGAGAAATATTTTCCTTGTAACGTTCTTTTTCATCCTCAAAAATAGCTATTTTGGTGGATGTCGATCCGGGGTTAATAACTAAAATTCTAAACATTTTTCCTTTGCTCCTCATTATATCAAATTTTTCAGACTTGGGTTTTTATGTTTACTTTTCTTTTGATAATTTCATTAAATAAATTAAATTATAAAGACTTGTCCCTACAAACTCATATTCAACGAGGATATTTTCAGGAACTTTTATTATTATAGGTGAAAAATTCCATATAGCTTTAATCCCTGCTTTAACTACCTTATCAACAACCGATTGAGCTGAATTTTCCGGTACTGCTATAGTAGCAATTTCAACATCAGGATTATCTTTTAAAAATTTTTTTAAATCATTAAGGTGATAAACAGGGGTTCCATTCCTCTTTTTACCTATTAAACTCTCTTTAATATCAAAAAATGCCACAAATTGAATATTAAGCCTTTTAAAATCTTTGTACTGAGAAAGAGCGGTACCTATTTTACCAGCACCAATAATTATAATTTTTTTAGGCTTTTCAAGGCCTAAAATTTTAATAATATTTTCTTTAAGCTCTTCAACCTTATAACCTTTCTTTGTTTTACCTTTCAAACAGGGAAAATAAAAAAAATCCTGCCTAACAGTTGAAGAAGTAACGCCACTTAATTCAGCTAATTCTTGAGATGATATATACTCTTTATCCGGGGAAAGTCTTTCAAGAATTTCAACATATTGCCCAAGTCTTAATACTGCTTTCATTTATTATTATACACCCGAAATCATTATTTGTCAAATAAATAACGATTTTTATTTAGCTCCCCATTTTCTTCAATTCTGAAATGGGATCTTTGTTCTTTTTCTTTTTTATTCTTGTTGGTCTATTCTCAAGTGCTTTAAGGCTTAAAGAAATCCTTTTTAACTCTTTATCTACACTTAAAACTTTAACTGTTACTTTCTCCCCTACTGATACTATATCTTCAGGATTTTTAACAAATTCATGAGAGAGTTCTGAAATATGAATTAACCCATCCTGATGCACGCCTATATCAACAAAAACCCCAAAATTTGTAATATTTGTTATAACTCCTTTCAAAACCATTCCTTCTTCTACATCTTCAAATTCCTTAACACTCTCATCAAATTCAAAAAGCTCAAATTCTTTTCGCGGCTCCCTTCCCCGTTCTTTTAATTCTTTAATAATATCAATAATAGTAAGTAAACCAAACTCCCTCGTTGTAAAAAGCTCAGGTTGTATCTTTTCAATCAAATTTCTACTCCCTATCAAATTATCAATTTTAACATCAAGTGAGTTGGCCATTTTTTCCACTATAAAATATGTTTCAGGATGAATTCCAGTAGAATCAAGAATATTTTTACCTTTTCTTATCCTTAAAAAGCCAACACTCAATTCATAAGCCTTCTCTCCCATCCCTTTTACCTTTAATAATTCTTCTCTTACCTCAAATCTTCCATTCTTATCTCTATACTTAACTATATTTTTAGCAAGAGAGCTTCCTATTCCCGAGACATACTTTAAAAGATGGTAAGAAGTTGTGTTAAGATCGACCCCTACGCGATTAACAACAGAAACCACTGTCTCATCAAGCTTTTTCTTCAACAACTTCTGATTCACATCATGTTGATACTGTCCGACACCTATTGATTTTGGCTCTATCTTTACAAGCTCTGCAAGCGGATCCTGAAATCTTCTTCCAATGGAAATTGCACCTCTTACTGTTACATCATAATCAGGAAATTCCTCACGAGCAGTTTTTGAAGTTGAGTACACAGAAGCACCAACTTCATTTACCACACTTACGATTACTCCCTTTTCTTTAAAAATAGACTTAAAAAAGTCTGCTGTTTCTCTTGAAGCCGTTCCATTTCCAATTGCCACAGCTTCTATCTTATATTTATCATAAAGTCTTAAAACAATCTCCTTTGCTTCATCTATCTTTTCATGAGGTTTAACAGGATAAATTGTTGTATGCTCCAATACCTTTCCTGCTCTATCCAAGACGACAATTTTACACCCTGTTCTGAATCCAGGATCAACACCCATCACAACAAGTTCTCCAGCCGGAGGAAACAACAAAAGCTGCTCCAAGTTTTTAGAAAATACCTTCATTGCTTCTTTATCAGCTTTAGATTTTAATTCAGATCTAACTTCAAGCTCTATAGAAGGAAAGACCAATCTTTTTAATGAATCTCTCAGGAACTCATC
>CAZWJH010000012.1:0-39765 GCA_964634755.1 uncultured Clostridia bacterium | reverse complement strand
TATTTTAAATTATTTCCCTATATCCCTCTTGACTTTTCAGACAACATCTGCTCAGGTACTCGACTTTAAAAATGGGAGATCAAAGCGAGTGAAAAGAGCAGAAATTCGCCGTGGCAGACTGCTCAGCTTTTGGCTCAATGGCTTTTATTGAAAACTTTTTACTAAAATGTTATATTCCTCTTATGTTTAGAAATTTTCGTGAAAGACTTTTCTTTATTTTAAACATAATTTTTTTTGCATTTTTTTTTCTATATGATCTTTATTTAATTATCCCGATTTCTTTTTTTTTAATATTTTTGTTAATAGAGGGAAATTTAAAATTTATTTCTCTGTATTTAAAAAAGATGCCCCCTCTAATTTTGTTAATACCTTTTTCATTGATTAATTTTGAATTTATTAGAGATTCAATTTCAAGAAGTTATGTCCTTTTTCTCCCTGCCATCTATTTTTTTGTGCTTTACTATATTGAAAATAAAAATAAAAAAATAAAAAAACCAGAAGTTAAGATTGCAATTTTTTTAACATTTGTATTTAGTATGAGTATTTTTTCTTTTTTGGGAAAGATAGGCTTTTCAGGAGATGAACCTCATTATTTGGTTGTTGCAAACTCCATTTTATATGATCAAGACCTTAATATTGCAAACAATCAAAGTAGAAATAAAATAAGTAATTTTTGGTATTCAGAGAAAGCTCTACCATATCACGGTTACTTTGGAATTAAGGGAAGAAACTATATTTACTCTTTTCATCTTCCTGCTATCTCCTTTATGATTTTACCTTTTTTTATTTTAGCTGAAATCGTGAAAACGAAGGTTTTTTATTTTATTATTATAAGGTTGGGAATTGCCTTTTGGGCAATTATGTTGGCTGTTCAATTTTTTACCTTTTTGAGATTTTCAAAGATTGATGAAAAGGATGCCTTTTATATTACGATATTAAGTTTTCTTTTAACTCCTTATCTATTTTTTTCTGTACATCTATATCCTGTAATATTCTTAAGCTTTCTAATGCTTTTAGCAATAAACAATTTCTATTTTGAAAAAAAGAACTATTTAATTGTTTCAATTTCTATGTCTGTGTTGGTTTGGGCTGGGGTAAAAGCGATTTTGATAATCTTGACTCTTTTATTTATCCTTCTGATAAAGGAAAAGTTAAAAATATTTGAGGGTAGAAAAGTATTAAGTTTCATTCCATTGTTTGTATCACTTATCTTATTTTTCCTATATATTTATAATTCATATGGAACATTTTCTCTTTTGGCTATTTACAATGGTGTTTTAACCCCCGAAAAAAAGAAGTATTTAATTCATTTAATTTTTAGTTTCAAGGAAATCCCTCTTTATTTGAGAATTGATTCTTTCTTTAATTATTTTTTTGATCAAAGGGATGGCTTATTGTTTTATTTCCCTGTATTCTTGTTTATCTTCCCATCCTTTTTTATCTTTTTTAGAAAAAAATATAAAAAGTATTGGCTTTTAAGTATTCCATTTTTTGTCCATCTTTTTAACTATGCTTTTAATACTCACAGGGGAGGGTACTGTCCTCCAGCAAGACCTATTTCTTCTTTCATCTGGTTTTTAGTTTTTATTATTTTCCTTTATTTGAAGGAAAATTGGAATGATTTGAATAAAAGGATTTTTGCAATTTTATCTTCGTGCTCCCTTTTTCTAGGTTTTACACTTTTAAGATTTCCTCTTCTCATGTATCAAACTACTACCCATGAAGTTAAAACAAGAGCTTCTGCCCTTTTTTCATTTTTAAGAAATTCTTTTTTTGATCTCCCCTCCTTTTTCCCTTCATTTTTAAAAATAAAAAATTATAGTTATAAGCCTAATTTAGTTTGGTTAATGTTAATACTTATCTTGACTTATCTTTTACTCAAAAGGAGGGAGAAAATTGTTTTTTATTTTTTGGGAATAGTTATGATAGCTTTTGTTATTATCTATTTAATATTTCCATTTTTTTCAACAAAAAAATATCATAAAAACTTCAGAATTGGGAATAATATCATAGTTATTAAAGCAATGGGAAGTATCAACCAAAATGAGAATAATGAAATAGAAATTTTTGCTGTTGGCGAAAAATTTTTGCCTGTATTTTCGAAAAGAAAAAGAGAGATTGTTCTCATAATAAAATCAAACATCAACCAAAAATTAGTTATTAAATTTGATATTCGGACTGTATTTAAAGGAATTCTGAAGAAAAAAGAGGTTAAAGAAATAAGGATAAATAGGAAGTATACAAAGAGAAGTATTTATTTTTACCCATTCTTTTTTAAGATAAAGAATTTGGAAAATTTTGACAGAAAAAAACCTTCAGTTGTGCTTATTTTTAAATAGGACTATATTTCCGTGATTACAAAAATAAATTTTTCAAGAAAAAATGCGATAAGAAACATTAAGAGTGATATGGTAAGAGGAATCTGAAATTTATCTTTGTATGTGATTTTCAGATTTATTTTAAATCTGTTTTTTTCAAGTTTATCTATTTGTTCAAATATCATTTTCATTTTTTTATTATCCGTTGCTCTGAAGTAGAGTCCTCCTGTTTCCTTAGCAATTTTTTTTAGAATTTCCTCATTAAAATTAACTTTAACTTTAACATATCTTATTCCAAAAGGGGTTTTAACAGGGTAGGGGGCTTCATTTAATGCTCCTACTCCTATTGTGTAAATTTTTATGCCGAATTCTTTTGCAATTTTTGTTGCCTCTTCGGGTGATATATCTCCCATATTATTATTTCCATCTGTTAGTATAACTATTGTCTTTGTTTTTGCTTTACTCTCTTTTAAAGATGAGATTGCGGATATCAATCCCATCCCAATAGCGGTTCCGTCTTCCAAGATTCCCATTTTAAGGTTTTTTAATGTGTCTATTATCATTTGGTGATTTAAAGTTATTGGGATAAGTGTAACTGATTCGCCTGCGAAAATCGTAAGCCCGATTAGATCTCCCTTTCTTTTTGAGATAAACTCCGATATAACCTTTTTAGCCACATCAAATCTTGATGGTTTCAGATCTGCTGCAAGCATACTCGTAGAGTTGTCCATAACAACCATTATTGAGTAAGCACTAAAGCTCTGCTCTATACTTTTTTCCCCGGTTTGAGGTCTCATTAGTGCTAATATTAAGAAGACAAAAGCAATAATTTCAATTAAATATATAATCTTGTGGGTGAATTTGCTACTGTTCTTAATACTTATCTTTGAAAACGCTAAAGTTTTAGCGAAAGATTTTTTTTTGAATTTTAAGAAATAAACAAAAAAAACTAAAATTATTAGGAAAGCAAAATAGGGGTAAAGAAATCTCATTCAGATCTCTTTTTCGCTTTTTGCTATAACAATGGTAGCTGCAGCATCACCTAAAACATTGCTTACTGTTCTCAACATATCAAGAATTCTATCCACACCCAGGATAAGAGCTATTCCTTCAAGTGGAACATTTATCGCCCTTAAAATCATAGCTAAAGTTATAATTCCTACTCCCGGAACTCCAGCGGTTCCAACAGAGGCAAGAGTTGCAGTTAGAACAATTGTAATTTGCCCACTTAATCCCAAATGAATTCCGTAGACTTGTGCAATAAAGACAGCTGCAACGCCCTGATACAATCCTGTTCCATCCATGTTTATTGTTGCTCCAAGAGGAAGGACAAAGCTTGAGATATAAGAAGGTACTTTAAATTTTTTTTCAACTGTTTCCATTGTTACCGGTAATGTTGCATTTGATGATGATGTTGAGAATGCAAGAAGCATAACTTCTCTCATCTTTTTTAGAAATTCTTTTATACTTATTTTGCTTAGGAATTTAACAAAGAAAGGCAAAATTATAAAAGTATGTATCAAAAGGGCTATTATTACGGTCATTGAGTAGGTAAAAAGGGTGACAAGAATTTTATAGCCATATTTACCAATAATAGCTGCAAGGAGCGCGAAGACTCCGTAAGGAGCAAATTTCATAATTATGTCCACTACTTTAATACTAACATCACTTACAGAATTGAAAAAGTTTAAAAGAGGCTCTCCTCTCTCCTTTGGCAAAAGAGTTGCTGCAATACCAAATATGATTGCAAGAAAAATAACCTGAAGCATATCTGAGTTTACAAATGATTTTACAGGATTTTTTGGTATGATATTGACAAAAGTATCAACTAAGGATCTCTTTTGTACTTTGTTAATATTAATTTTTTCGCTTTTTATATAATTTTTATATAATTGATCTTTTGTTTCCTTTTTTATGTATTTCCCTGGTTGTAAAATGTTAACAGCCAAAAGGCCTATTACTATGGCTATTATTGTTGTGCCGAAGTAGAAAAGCAAAGTTTTAGCTCCTATTCTTCCTAATTTTTTTATATCTCCGAGGCTGGCTGTCCCTACGAATAGAGATGAAAAGACTAATGGTAAAACAATCATAGTAATCAATCTTAAAAAGATGTCCCCAATAGGTTTTAGAAGTTCTGCTTTGGGACCAACTATTACTCCAAAAGCTGCTCCAAAGACAAGACCTAAAATTATCTTAGTATGAAGCTCCATGTTTCTCCAAAATTTCATTCTTTATCCCCCGTAAAAAGTTTTCTTCCTATTCGGTAATCATACTCTGTTGCTATTGAGTCACCAGTATGATTTTTGAGAATATTTTCAAATATATTCATTTGTGAATCTATAAAATCCGCAAAGTGAAGAGCAAGAGCTTCTTTTGTTATAGGGAGCTGGTAAGCTCCGAATTCATAATTACCATGATGGGATATTATGAGATGTGTTAAACGATTTAAAAGATCTTCCGGAAAACCAATGATCCTTTCACTTTCTTCCTTCAGAATTTGGACTCCTATTATTATATGTCCCAAAAGGAGTCCTTTTTCTGTCTCTTTTTTTTTAGTAGGACTTTTTATCTCTTCTAATTTACCTATATCATGAAGGATTGCTCCTGTGATGGTTAAATCTTTATCAAGGTCATATTTTTGAGATAAAAATTCACTAATCTCTGTTACTGCAAGAGTGTGTTCCAATAGGCCTCCTAAGTAACTATGATGAACCTTTCTTGCTCCCGGCCAAATCTTTAGCTTTTTTTCATATTTACTTAAGAGTCTTTTTAAAAGTTCAAGTAGAAAGGGATTTCTTACATTTTTCTTAATTAATTCTTGTATTTTACTCCACATTTTTTCAGAAGATTCTTCGGCTGAAGGAAGAATAGTGGAAGGGTCAACTTCATCCTCGTATAGTTTCCTGATTTTTTGAACTCTTAATTGATTTTTATCATTATAAGTTTCTACAAATCCTTCAACATAGACAATATCTCCTTCATCAAAAGTTGGATTCAGAAGTTCTACATTATCCCAGACCTTGCCATTGATTTCTCCCGTTTTATCTTCAAAAACCAGGTCTATATATTCCTTATTTGTTTTAGTGAGTTTTACTTTTTTACTTTTTACAGAATAATATCCTTTTGATTGTTTGTTTAGTTTGAGGTCCTTTATCCTATCACTCATTATTTTTTTCTGCCCAAAGCTTTATTAAATTAATTATAACATCCACTGCTCTTTCCATTGATTGATAGCTAATCCATTCTCTCTTGGAATGAAAATTATGTCCGCCAGTAAAAATGTTTGGTGTTGGAATTCCCATAAAGGAAAGTTTTGCTCCGTCTGTTCCTCCTCTTATTGGTGTTTTAACAGGTTTTACACCTGCCATTTCTATTGCTTTAATAGCTAAATTTAAAACATCGGGATACTTATCCAATATCTCTTTCATATTTCTATAAGATTCTTTTACTTCCACAGAATAGTCGGCTCCCGGGTGTTTTGCAATAACCTTTTTAACCAGTTTCTCTAAAAATTCCTCTTTCTTTTTAAGTTCACTTTCAACAAAATCCCTTATTATAAAAAAGATTGTAGTTTCTTCCTCAATTCCTGAGATTTCAACGGGATGTACATATCCTTCTCTTTTTTCAGTGGTTTCAGGGCTCATTGTATCTTTAGGAAGAAGAGATAAAAATTCACCTGCTAATTTTATAGCATTTATCATTTTCCCTTTTGCATAACCCGGATGAACATTTATTCCTTTGAATTTTATTATCATTGAGTCTGCATTAAAGTTTTCATCCTCTATCTCTCCATCAGCTCCACCGTCAATTGTATATGCAAACTGGGCACCAAATTTTTCCTTATCAAACTTAGTAGTCCCTCTGCCAATTTCTTCATCTGGAGTAAAAGCAACTCTTATCTCAGGTCTTGGAACTTCAGGGTTATTTACAAAATAATTAAGTGCTTCCATGATTTCCGCTATACCGGCTTTATCATCAGCTCCTAAGAGTGTTGTCCCATCTGATGTAATAATATCTTCACCTATGTGTTTTTTTAGGCTCTCATCTTCTTTGATTACCACTCCTTTTTCACCGGGTAAAATTATGTCCCCTCCCTGATAGTCTTTGTTTATAACAGGGCTGACATCTTTTCCGCTTACCGCAGGGGCTGTGTCAAGATGGGAAATTAAACCTATCTTGTACTTATTGTTTTTAATATTAGATGGTAATGTTGCATAAACATAGCAGTGTTCATCAACTTCTACATTTTCAAGACCCAAATCTTTTAATTCCTCAACAAGAAGTTCAGCAAGGTCAAATTGCTTTTTTGTAGAGGGAGTTGTTTCGCTTTTTTCATCTGATTGTGTGTCAATTTTTACATAGGATAAAAATCTGTCAAGTAATTTTTCATATTTATAAGCCATTTTTTCCTCCTATAATCTTTTTATTTGCTCACTGCAATCCTCTTCCTGATTTTTAAGTTTCTGAAAGAGATGTTTTATTGCAGGAATTAAAGGTAAAAAATTTTGCTCTATTGCATTGGGATTCCCTGGTAAATTAATTATTAGTGTATTACCATTTAACCCAGCTACAGCTCTTGATATTGCTGCCATGGGAGTATGTTTTAGGCCATAGTGAATCATTGCATATTCTATTCCTTCAAGCCTTTTTTTTATAAATTTTAAAGTTATGTCAGGGGTTATATCTCTGTCTGTAATACCGGTACCTCCTGAGGTTATTATCATGTCAACTTTATTTATATATTCATTTAAAAGATTTTCAAGAAGGAATTTTTCATCAGGAATTATTATTTTTTCCTTTACTTCAAAACCATTATCTTCAAGAAGTCTTACCAATATTTCTCCGCTTTTGTCTTCTCTAACTCCTTGGGAAGCCCTGTCGCTCAGTACTATTACTATAGAATTAATCATTTTGAACTTTACCGTAAAAGATAGATGTTGTCAAGAATTCAAAGGTAGAATGTATGCTGATCTTCATGTTTTAGATTTAAGAAGGACTATTGAAAAGACCTTTATAGCTCTTTTTTCTCCTACATCTCCGGTCCCTTCGTCTGTTTTTGCTTTAATTGAGATTAGTTTTTTATTAACTTCAAGGACAGGAGCTAATCTTTCTTTAATCATCTCGATATAAGGAGCAAGTTTTGGTTCTTCTGCAATTATAGTGCTGTCAATATTCTCAATATGGAAACCTTTTTCTTTCATTATTTTAACGGTTTCTTTCAGCAGAATTAAGGAATCTATATCTTTGTATTTTGAATCAGTATCAGGAAAGTGCGTCCCAATATCGCTTTCTCCCAGTGCTCCGAATATTCCATCGATTATTGAATGAATAAGAACATCACCGTCTGAATGTGCTATAAACTTTTTTTTATACGGTATTTTAATATTTCCGAGGATTATAAACTCTCCCGGAGATATTAATTTATGCTTATCATATCCAAGACCTATTCTAATTTTCATTTTCATCTCCTTTTAATACTCTTTCTAAAATTTCTTTTAATTCATCAAATTTATATGGTTTTGGCAGAACTTCAACAAAACCGTATTCTTTATAATTAGACATAACAGTGTCATTTGAGTAACCGCTTGAAACAATAACTTTTGCTTTAGGCTCTATTTTAATAATTTCCTCTATTGCCTCTTTTCCTCCCATTGCACCGGGTATTGTTAAATCGAAAATCAAAATATCATATTTTTTTTGTTTTTTGTGATTCTCTTTGAATTTTTTAATTGCTTCTTCTCCTGTTTTTGTAAAATCTACTTTAAAATTAAGGTTTTCTAACATTTCTTTTAAAAGCTCCCTGATTGATTCTTCATCATCCAAGATTAAAGCCCTCCTCTTTTCTTTGAATGTGGTTTTTTCCCTTTTTACCTCTTTTATTTTTTCTTTTTTATTAATCTTTTTTGTTGTGGATGGAAGGAATATGTAGAAAGTAGTTCCCTTACCTTCTTCAGATTCGACTTCAATCAAACCCTTGTGTTTCTTTATAATGGAATATGAAGTAGCAAGTCCAAGGCCTTTCCCTGTACTCTTGCGTGTGAAATAAGGTTCAAAAATCTTTAGCGATAAATTTTCAGGGATTCCAATACCTGTGTCTTGAATGGATATTCGTACATATTTTCCGGCTTTTAAATTAAACCCACTTCTTTTTGTTATTTTTACATTCTCCACTTTTAGATATAAATTTCCACCATTTGGCATTGCTTCTCTTGCATTTACAATGAGGTTTGATAATACCTGATTGATTTGTCCCCTATCAGCACACACTTTATCTAAATTATCAAGTAATTCAAGGTAATATTTGACATTTGAACCTGAAAGAGTGAACTCTGCGGTTTCTTTTATTAATTCTTTTAAATCCAGTGGTCTTTTTATGGGTTCTCCTCCCTTTGAAAATGTTAGAAGCTGACTTGTCAAAGAAGTTGCTCTATCAAGAGCTTCTCCAGCTACCGCAATGTGTTTGTATGCCGGATGATTTTTCTCCAATTTTGTTTTGGCAAGTTCTAAATTGCCAAAAAGCCCGGCTAATATATTATTGAAATCATGAGCTATTCCTCCAGCCAAAAGAGCTAACGATTCTATCTTCTGATGTTTTGCAAGCTCCTCTTCGGTTTTTGTCTTTTCTGTTATATCACTGAAAACGATAACAACTCCAACGATTTTACTCTCTTTGTCAAGAATTGGAGAAGCGCTATCTGATATTATTTTTTCTTCTCCCTTTTTTGTTTGGAGAATAACGCTTTCTTCAAGGTATATTACTTTTTCCTCTTTTAAAACCTTATTTATAATAGGTGGAAGTTTTTTCATACTTTCCTTATCATAAAGTTTCATTACCTCTTCAAAATGTTCCCCAATTGCTTCTGTCTGTTTCCAACCGGTAATTTTTTCTGCGGCTCTGTTCATTAAAATAATCTTACCTTTTTTGTCTGTTGCAATGACTCCATCGCCAATACTTTTTAGGGTGACTGAAAGTCTTTCTTTTTCTCCTTCTAACTTTACCTCTAATTCCTTTATCTCCGATATATCACGGATAATTACAAAAATGGCTGGTTTGTTTTCATATCTGATTTTGGTAAAGCTTACATTAGCCCAAAAGCTTCCTCCCTTTTTTTTATTTAATACCCATTGAAATCTTGTAAATCCCTTTTCTAAAGTTTCTTTTATCAACTTTTTAAATTCTTTTGAAAGATGATTTGATTCTTCATTATTTTTCTTAAAAGAAATATCAATGAAAGAATATTCTTTGCTTTCTGTTTTGGGAATATTTAATAATTCTATTGCTGCTTTATTGAGATTAATAATTTTTCTCTCATTGATTATTAACATAGGATCAGCTGATTTTTCAAATATAGTTCTGAACTGTTTTTCACTCTCTTTTAAAGCCGCTCCTGCTCTTTTCCATTCCGTAATGTCAATTGCCGTTCCTATTACAGTTCTTTCGCCATTTATTACAATGCTCTTATTTGAAAGTTCAACCCATCTGACCTCCCCGTTTTTTCTTACTATTTTTACTTCATAAGGTTTTGGG
Source organism: uncultured Clostridia bacterium (assembly GCA_964634755.1). Classification (GTDB taxonomy): domain Bacteria; phylum Acidobacteriota; class Aminicenantia; order JAMOAD01; family JAMOAD01; genus JALXDT01. The sequence goes on along the minus strand of CAZWJH010000012.1, from coordinate 29,919 downwards.
TAATCTTCACCTTTGAGCCTCTTTTGGGCTCTTTCTTTTGCAATATCAACAAAATCAGGGTGTATAATATCCCAAACAGTTTTTTTTGTTAATTCTTCAGCTTTATACCCAGTTATCTCTTCTCCTCTTTTATTAATAAATTTATATTTTGCCTCTTTATCAAAAGTGAATATACCAGCTCTAACTTGCTCTGTAAGAGTTTTGAAAAGTTTTATGCTTTCGTTTTTCTCTTTTTCTGTTTTTTTTATCTCTGATAAATCCATTATTGAGAAAAGATAGTAAGCTTTATTTTTAATTAAAAGCCTTTTTCCCAGGACTCTTATTGGAATTTCCTTTTTACCGGCTTTTATTCCTATAGATTCAATGTCTAATTCATCTTTATTGCTTTCTACAAACTCTTTTATTTTTTCGTATTCTTTAAATAATTTTAAAAAACAGTTCTTTTCTATCTCTTCTTTTTTTATTTTAAATATAGTTGCTGCCATTTTGTTACAAACAATTGTATTCAAGTCTTTATCTACAAGAAATATAGGATTTGGAATAGCATCAAAAACTAATTCAAAGAAAAATTTATTCTCTTCAAGATCTTTTATTATTGTGTTAACAAAGTTGTTAATTTCATGAAATCTTTTTAATTCAACTTTTTCATAATCAGAACTCTCTCCTTGGAAATGTGCTTTTAAATAATTTCTTAATTGGGTAATTTGGTTGTTAATATTTTTTGATGTGATTTTTGAAAGAATGTATGAGAGTGTAAAAAAGATAATAAAAACAAAAAGAATTTTATATATCTGGTTTAAAAATTCTTTTTTTGCTCCTTTGATTGCCACTTTTTTTAATGACAAGAGTTTTTGAGAAGGAATTCTGTATATTATAAGCCATTGCCAAGGTTTGTAATAAGTTATATATGTGATATTTTCCACTTTGCTTGAATTTGTCTCAATAAAAAATGTATTTATACCTTCTCTCAGATTTTTCTTGATTTTTGTAATTTTGTCAGTTAAAAGTATTGCCCCGAGGATTCTTTTGAAATTTTTAACTTTGTAAACAGATAAGCTTCCATTGTTGCTTGTTTTATAAAGAGATAACCACTTTAACACTTCTCTTCTGATTTTAGCTTCAAAACTATTAAGTTCTATGTACACTCCTAATAAACTTCCATCCTCAAGAGTAGAAAATCTAAAAGCATAGTTTTTTTTATTTATTAAAGCTTTGTTTAAGTGTTTGTATTTGATTATCTCTTTAATAATTTTTTCCTGATTTTTTGGAAAAAGATAATTATTTTGTGGATTGAAAATAAAAAAATTAAATAAATCATCTTTTTTTAAAAGATTTAAGGTTATTAAGTAATCTTCCAATAGTTTTTTAGATGATTTTTTCTTATTTAGGTTTTTTACAGCTGCATTTAAACTTGTTATTAAGTTTTGATTAAGTTTTTTGGAGTGATTTTTTCTTTGATATCCTATATTATTGACTATCTGTTTAACCTCTTTTTCTACGCTTCTTTTTATAGCTTTAGTGTGGCTTTTGTTAATTGTGCTTACAAAATTGTGATAATTAGAATATTCTCTTTTAAGCCAGAAAAATGTTATTAAAAAAAGGGTTATAAGGGTCACTATCAGAACATTTTGTAACATGTACTTTTCTAAAGTTTTTCTTGAGAGAAAAGTATTTAATTTTTTAAGCATTTAAAACATTTTACTATATTTATTTTTAATTTTCAAATTTGGATTTTCTTGAACTGAAAAAAGAGCTCTTAACTTTTCTCCTATTTTGGCGTATTATTTTAAGTAAAAAATAATTTATCATAGGAGGTATTATGTTTGAAAAAAATATTTATATTGAAAGAAGAAAAAGGCTTAAAGAGTTAATGAAAGGCAATGGTATTTTGCTTTTTGTAGGCAACAATGATGCTCCGATGAATTATCCTGCAAACCAGTATCATTTCAGACAGGACAGCACTTTTCTTTACTTTTTCGGAGTTGATGAGCCGGGATTTTCCGCTTTGATTGATGCTGATAGCGGAGAGGAGATTTTATTCGGTAATGATTTTGAGATAGATGATATTATTTGGATGGGAGATCAACCCACTGTTAAGGAGAGAGCTGAAGAGGTGGGTATGAAAAAAAGCCTTCCCTTAAAGGAGCTTGATACATATGTTAAAAAAGCTATTGATGAAGGAAGAAAAGTGCACTATATTCCGCCTTACAGAGCTGATGTTCTCATAAGGATATCAGAGCTTACGGGTGTTCCTTATTCCAATGTTAAAAAAGAAGCTTCCGTTGAACTTATAAAAGCGGTTGTGAAATTAAGAGAGAAAAAGGGAGCTGAGGAAATTGAAGAGATAGAAAAAGCAGTTAATATTACGAGAGAAATGCATATAACGGCAATGAAAACAGCAAGCCCCGGCCTTTATGAGAGAGATATAGCGGGACTTATTGAAGGCATTGCACTTTCGAAGGGTGCCGGAATTTCTTTTCCAGTAATTTTTACAGTTCACGGGGAGACTCTTCACAATCATTATCATGGAAATCTTTTGGAAGAGGGAAGATTAATAATCAATGATTCGGGTGCTGAAACCACCTTACACTATGCAGGAGATATTACAAGAACATTTCCGGAGGGAAAAAAATTTGATTCAAGACAGAGGGATATTTATTCTCTTGTTTTAAAAGCTCAAAAAAAAGCCATATCAATGCTTGCGCCGGGGGTATTTTACAGGGAAGTGCATCTTGCGGCAGCTAAGGTTTTTGCTGAAGGTTTGAAAGATTTGGGACTTATGAAGGGTGATCCTGATGAAGCTGTAAGAGCCGGAGCCCATGCACTATTTTTCCCCCATGGCTTGGGGCATATGATGGGTCTTGATGTCCATGATATGGAGAATCTTGGAGAGGATTATGTCGGATACAGAGAAGGGCTTAAAAGGAGTAGACAATTCGGAACTGCTTATTTAAGGCTTGCAAAAGAGCTTGAACCGGGATTTGTTTTTACGGTTGAACCGGGGCTTTACTTTATTCCGAAATTAATAGAACTCTGGAAAGGTGAAGGTAAATTCAAGGATTTTATAAATTATGATAAAGTTGAAACATATAAGGATTTCGGAGGGGTAAGGATTGAAGATGACTATCTTGTAACTGAAGATGGAGCAAGGCTTTTGGGAAATCCGATTCCGAAAGAGATAGATGAAGTGGAAGAGATAAGAGGAAAAGCCTATTAAATAAAAGACGTATTGTAAATGAGAGAGAATTTTAAGGATAAGGTTATAGTAATCACGGGAGCATCTTCGGGTATAGGTAAGGAGCTTGCTCTTCAGCTCTGTGAAAGAGGAGCAAAGCTCTCTTTCGGTGCAAGAAGTGAGGAAAAATTAAAAGAGATTTGCTCTGAGTGTGAGAGTAGGGGAGGAGAGGCAATTTACAGGAAAACCGATGTTTCAAACAAAGATGATTGCAAAGCTTTAATTGATACGACTGTGGAAAAATACGGAAAGATTGATGTTCTTGTAAACAATGCTGGCATTACAATGTGGGCTAATTTTGAGGAGATTGAAGATATTTCTGTTTTTGAAAAAATAATAGGGGTAAATTATCTCGGAAGTGTTTACTCCACATACTATGCTCTACCTTACCTTAAGAAATCAAAGGGGCTTATTGTAGGCATTTCATCTCTTACGGGTAAAAACGGAGTTCCTACGAGAACAGCTTATGCGGCAAGCAAACATGCAATGGCAGGATTTTTTGATTCATTAAGGATTGAGCTTTCGGATTCAGGAGTTGATGTAACTATGATTTATCCCGGGTTTGTGAGTACTGATATAAGAAAAAATGCTCTCGGAAAGGGTGGAAAGCCATTGGGAGAAAGTCATATTTCGGAGTCAGGAGTGATGAATGTTCAAACCTGTGCTTCCCAAATAATAAAAGCCATAGAAAAAAGAAAGAGAGAGTTGGTGATGGGATTAAAGGGGAAACTCGGGATTCTTTTAAAGCCATTTTTCCCCTCTCTTATAGATAAAATTGCAAAAAAATCCATAGAAAAGGGAAAAACTTAATTATGGTTCGGAAAAAGTTAATTTATTAGTATATTGTTCTGAAAAAACTGCATAAGATTATAGGCTTTGAAGATATCGCTAAAAATTAGATTCTCATGGGTTTTTAATTTTGCTGCTCGGCTGGAACGGCTTTTAGCTTTATACCATTTCCTTCTTCAATCTCTTATAATTTTCATACCAAATTTGAGCCTTATTTAAAGCTGATTTTTAGTCTTAGTGCATTCTTTTTAAGACATCATTCAGAATAACAAAAACACTTAACAAAATCAAAAGATAGAATCCTATCATTGCTATTCTTTCTTTCCACTTAGGAGAAAAGTCTTTTCTTGCGATAGCTTCAATAAGAATAACGAAAAGATGTCCTCCGTCAAGAGCCGGTATTGGCAAAAGGTTTATTATTCCCAATTGGAGACTTATGAATGCTAAAAATTGCAAAAACCCGGATGTCCCGCTCTTTACCGCTGCGTAGGAAAAGTCTGCAATATCAATAGGACCTGAAAGGCTTTTGTATGAAATTTTACCGACTATCAGCTTTTTCAAAACCTGATAGGTGAGTACAGTAAGTCTCTTTGTCTCCTTTGCTCCATTTAAAAGAGCTATATGAAGAGGATACTTTTTCTTTATTGTATCAAAATAGGCAATAACTCCTATTACTCCCTTTCCTCCCTGATCTTCAGGAATTATTTTTATATCTTTAATTTTATTTCCTCTTTTTACAGTAAAAATAAGCTCTTTTTTGGGGGACTTTAAGACAATTTCTCTCATCTGATAATAGTTTCTTATCTCCTGCCCATTAATTTTAATAACGAGATCTCCAGTTTTAAGTCCAGCTCGTGATGCAGGCATTCCTGAAGCAAGCTGACCTATTTTGGCAGGTAATTCATACATTACACCAGCCTGTCCTATCTGATATGCACCTGTAGCTTTCGGATGTAATTTAATGTTCACTATTTTCTTGTCTCTTCGAACTTTGAGATTCAATCCCTCTTTTGGGCTTGTTGTAATAATTGTTTCAAACTCTTCCCATCTCTTTATTTTCTTTCCATTAATTTCTATAACAGTATCTCCCACTTTAAGTCCGGCTTTTTCAGCGGGAGAACCTTTTTGAATCCATCCTATCCTTGCGGGTTTGTCAAGATATGCCGGCCTTTGAATTCCTATTGTAAATAATACTGAAAGTAATATTATGGTTAATATCAAATTAAATATTGGCCCGTTTAATAGAATCAAAGCCTTTTTCCACTTTGGCTGGGATTCAAACTCATAAGGTTCACCTTTGGCATCCTTTGCTTCTTCTCCTGCAAGAGCTACATATCCTCCCAAAGGAATAAGGCTTACTCTGTAATCTGTCTCTCCTATTTTTTTACCGAAAAGCCTTTTCCCGAATCCGAATGAGAATACCTCCACTCTCACACCGAAAAGTTTTGCTGTAATAAAGTGTCCGAACTCATGGACCAAGACCAAAATCCCGAAAACTATAAAAAAGCTAATAATTTTTCCTACTATTGCCATTAAAAATCTCCTTTTTTTACCATTTGTCTTACCTTTTCTCTTATTCTTAAGTCAGTTTCAAAAATATCATCAAATGTTTCAATCACCTTGAAATCCTCTTTTTCATAAATTTTCAAAACTATTTTAAATATATCAACGAATTTTATCTTATTTTTAAGAAAAATAAAAACACTTTCTTCATTGGCAGCATTAAATACTATAGCCCTGTTTTTACCGTTTCTTATAATATCATAGGCGATTTTTAAAAATGGGAATTTTTCAAAGTTTGGTTTTAAAAACTCAAGCTTCTTTATTTCAAGGATTTCATTTTCTGTCGGATCTTCAGGTGCCCTGTCAGGGTAAAAGAGAGCATAACTTATGGGATATCTCATATCCGGTGCACTCATTTGAGCAAACCTGACTCCATCCTTGAATTCAACAAAAGAATGAACAACTGATTGGGGATGAATAAGAACATCAATCACATCCGGAGAGAGAGAAAAAAGGTAAAATGCTTCTACAATTTCAAGAGCTTTGTTTGCCATTGTTGCCGAATCAACAGTAATTTTCGCTCCCATATTCCAGACCGGGTGATTGAGAACATCCTCCTTTTTTATATTATTTGAAATTTCTCTTTTGTAAAAGGGTCCTCCTGAAGCTGTAATGTAAATTTTTTTCAGGCATTCTCTTTTTGTGCTTTTTAAAAGTTGGAAGAGAGAAGAATGCTCGCTGTCAACCGGAATTATTCTGTTAAGATGTTTTTTTACGAACTCTCCGCCGGCAACAACTGACTCTTTGTTGGCGAGTGCTACGATTTTGCCATTTGAAAGTGCCTTAAAAGTTGGTTTTAAAGCTGCAAACCCTGAAATACCCATCATAATAAGGTCAACACCTTCAATTTCTACAGAATCTTCCAAAAAATTTTCTCCTGAAATTATCTTTAATTTTGGAAACTCTCTTTTAATCTCTTTTACATGGTTTTCAGGTATCCCCACATATTCTGGCTTAAATTTATTTATCTGTTTTTTAAATTCTTTTACATTTTTATTAGCTGATAAAAATTTAACCTTAAAATTATCAGAAAATTTTTCTATTACTTTAAGCGTGGATTTTCCGATGGAGCCTGTTGAACCGAAAACCGAAATTGTTTTCATTTATTTTATTAAAGTGAAATATCTTATTAAAAGAAAAAACACAGGTGCTGCAAAAATATAGCTATCTATCCTATCCAAAAAGCCTCCATGCCCCGGTAAGATATTAGAGGAATCTTTCACTCCTGCGGCTCTTTTAAACAATGATTCAACAGGATCACTTAGCTGTGCCACAAGAGGAATCAAAGCTCCTGAAATAAGAATGAAATTAGGTGGAAACATTTTATAGAATGTTAATGATGCTATATAAGCGGTTAAGATTGAGAATACAATTGAAGCCAAAAATCCTTCCACACTTTTTTTTGGACTTGCTACGGGAAACATCTTATGCTTTCCTATCCAGCTACCTATGAAATATGCCGCGCTATCTCCCACGGATATGATTAAAATTAGAAAGAACAGATGAAGATAGCTGACCTTCCAGATATAAAACAAAAAATTCAATGTGAAAACGAGATAAAATGGAATAAAAATCAATTTTGCATAGTTTGAAGAAAAATTTTCAAGAGTTTCTTTATTTATCCTTTTAAGCAAAACAATGCCGGAAGCCAAGATCATCGTTAAAAGAATGGTGTCAATTGAAAGTTTTTTTGTGAAAAAGTAGTAGGATATGAGAATAGCATAAATGCCTATAATTAGTTTGTACTCATTTTTCAGCTCAATGAGGTGTAATAATTCGTAAAGTGCGAGGTAAACTACAGCTTGAAGGACAAGAAAGAATACAAGTGGTGTTGATTTTACTGCTAAAAAGTATATAAATACCAATAATACTATGGCTGTTAAAGTTCTTTTGATAAATTCCATCAGACTTCTCCAAACCTCCTTTCTCTTTTTTGATAATCTATTATTGCTTTTAAAAATTCGGATTTTCTAAAATCAGGCCATAAAACTTTTGTAAAATAGAGCTCCGCATAGGAACTCTGCCATAAAAGATAGTTTGAGACTCTGATTTCTCCGGAAGTTCTTATCATTAAGTCCACATCAGGAACATTTGAAAGATATTTTGAAAACAGAGACTGATCTATTTTTTCATAGTCGATTTTATCTTTTACTATATTTTTAACGGCTTTTACTATTTCCTGTCTTCCTCCGTAGCTTAAAGCCAATGTTAGAACGAGACCCTTGTGATTCTTTGTATTTTCCATAGTTTGTTTTATAAGTGTTCGGAGTTCCTCATCAAAATCCTCTATGTCTCCTATTGTATTGAAAACTATATCTTCTTCAGTAAATTTTTTCTGATTTTCCTTCAAATATTTTTTCAAAAGTTTCATTAAGTGAGATATTTCACTTTTCGGCCTTTTCCAGTTCTCCTTTGAAAATGTGTATAGTGTGAGGTATTTAATTCCTATGTAATCAGCTATTTCTATAGTTGACAAAACTATTTTACTTCCTTTCTCATGTCCCTTTATTCTCGGAAGGCCTCTCCTTTTCGCCCACCTTCCATTGCCATCCATAATGATTGCCACATGCTTCGGAAGCTTTTTCTTATCTATCTCTTTTAATAGCTTTTTCTCTCTTTCACTTAACTTAATTTTTTTCATCGTCCTAATTATATCATAAGAGATACGCTGATTCTAATTGGTGAATTTTAATTTGAGTATTTGTTGTGAAATTATTTACAAATCTTTTCTTATTAAATATAATAAAAAGCAAAATCATTAAGGAGAGGTGAAATGAAAAAAACAGTGGTATTGGTACTTATGTTATTTGTTTTAAGTTTTGTTCTACAAGCAGGAGGTGATAGTTTGAATTGTAAAAATCTTAAAAACCCGCTGTTGAAGCAATTTAAAACACCCTTAGGTGTGCCTCCTTTTGATAGGATAAAGGATGAGCACTATTTACCTGCGATCAAGTGTGCTATCAAAGAGCACAAAGAGGAGATTGAAAAAATCATTAATGATCCTGCAAAACCCACCTTTAAAAATACAATTGAAGCTCTTGACAGAAGCGGAAGAAGGCTTAGATTGATAACAAATATATTTTTCAACCAGCTTTCCGCTGATACAAATGATAATCTTCAAAAAATTGCAAAAGAAGTTTCTCCTATTCTTTCAAAGCACAATGATGAGATTTTAATGAATCCTAAATTATTTAAGAGAGTTGAAGCTGTCTATGAGATGAGAGATAAGTTAAAACTAAATCCTGAGCAAAAAATGGTCTTAACCCTGTATTATAAAGATTTTGTAAGAGGCGGAGCTAAGCTTTGCGAAGCAAAGAAAAAAAGACTGGCAGAAATTAATAGCAGACTCTCTCTCTTGACTTTGCAGTTCGGAGAAAATGTTTTAAAGGATACAAAGGCATTTGAATTGGTTATTGACAATAAAGATGATCTTTCCGGTCTTCCCGAAGGTGTTGTAAAAGCTGCTGAAGAAGCAGCAAAGGCAAAGGGTTATAAAGAAAAATGGCTTTTTACACTTGATAAGCCAAGTCTTATTCCCTTTTTGCAATTTTCCGATAAGAGAGAGCTCAGAAAAAAGATGCTCCTTGCCTATATAATGAAAGGAGATAATGCAAATGAAAATGATAATAAAAAAATAATAAAAGAAATAGTTAATCTAAGAATAGAAAAAGCTCATCTCTTGGGATACAGAACCCATGCTAATTTTATTCTTGAAGAAAATATGGCAAAAAATCCTCAGAATGTTTATGAGCTTTTATGGAAAATCTGGATGCCTGCTCTCCGAAAGGTTAAAGAGGAAAGAAGAGCTCTTCAGGAAATGATTTATAAGGATGGTAAAAACTTAAAACTTAAACCTTGGGATTGGTGGTATTATGCTGAAAAATTGAAAAAGCAAAAGTATAAACTGGACACATCAGAGCTAACACCTTATTTTAAGCTTGAAAATGTTCTGAAAAATGGAGTTTTTAAAGTTGCGAATAAGCTTTACGGCTTAAAATTCGAAGAAAGACACGATCTTCCGAAATACAACAAAGATGTTAAAACCTTTTTGGTAAAGGACTCCGATGATTCATTGATAGGTATTCTTTATCTTGATTATTATCCGAGACCCGGAAAAAGAGGAGGAGCATGGATGAGTCCTTATAGAAAGGAAGCCAAAATCGGGGGAAAAAGAATTGTTCCTGTAATAGTGAATGTTGGTAATTTTACAAAACCCACCGCTAATAAACCCTCTCTTTTAAGTCTTGATGAGGTTTTAACAATGTTTCATGAATTCGGCCATGCTCTTCATGGACTTCTTTCTCAGTGTACATATTATAGGGTTTCAGGAACAGATGTATCAAGGGATTTTGTTGAACTTCCTTCTCAAATAATGGAAAACTGGGCACTTGAGCCCGAAGTATTGAAAATGTATGCAAGACACTATAAAACGGGGAAACTTATTCCGATGGATCTTATAAAAAAGATAAAAGATTCTGCTAAGTTTAATCAGGGATTTGCAACAACAGAGTATCTCGCAGCTTCATTTTTGGATATGGATTGGCATACACTTGAGATGTCAAGCGATTGGGATGTTACTGCATTTGAGACAAATTCTCTCGCGAGAATAGGTTTAATCCCTGAAATTTATGTAAGATACAGATCAACCTATTTTCAACATATTTTTGCCGGTGGGTATTCAGCAGGATATTATAGTTATATCTGGGCAGAGGTTCTTGATTCCGATGCATTTCAAGCATTTAAGGAAAAGGGAGATTTGTTTGATAAAGAGACAGCCACAAAGTTTAGAAAATACATACTTGAAAAGGGTGGTTCAGAGGACCCAATGGAGCTTTATATTAAATTCAGAGGAAGAAAGCCAGATATAAATGCTCTTCTTGAAAAAAGAGGTTTGAAGTAATAATAAAAAGATTGGTAGTAGAAAATAAATGCGGAAACGCCCATTCGGGCGTTTCCGCAAATTATTAAAAACATTATTTGATTTGAGTAGCTGGTAAGGCAGTTCTATTGAATGAGAGAATAATTTGGTTTATAATCATAAATTATACTGTGAGGTGAGCATTTGATAATAACCATAGCTAATCAGAAGGGTGGAGTTGGTAAAACTACCACTGCCATTAATCTCTCAGCCGGTCTTGCATACAAAAATAAAAGAACATTGCTAATTGATCTTGACCCTCAGGCAAACAGCACAATTACCTTTGTTGACCCCCATTCTTTGGGTATAACCATATTTGATGTTCTAACAGGAAAAGCAAAATTTGAAGATACAATAGTAAAAACTAGAATACCTAACCTTGATCTTGCCCCTGCCAATATTTCATTGGCAAAACTTGAAAGGGAGCTGTTGGGAGACATTGACAGCCATTTTAGATTAAAGGATAAAATCTCGGAAATTTCAGCCTCTTATGATTTTATTTTAATAGACACACCACCAACATTGGGAATTATTACTTTAAATGCTCTTGTCGCTGCAACTCATATTTTAATTCCAATTCAATCCTCATACTTTGCTCTTGAAGGAACAGATGATCTTTTAGAGACAATAGAAAAAGTCAGATATAGAAGCAACCCAAATCTTAAACTTTTAGGAGTTGTTATAACCCTTCACGATAAAAGAACTTCTTTAGGTAAAGATACTGTTGCTCAGATAAAAAAAGTTTTTAAGGATAAAGTTTTTAAAACCATAATTTCTAAAAATGTAAGGCTTGAAGAAAGCCCTGCATACAGGGAATCCATATACACCTTTGCTCCGGATTCAAGAGGGGCAAAGGATTATCTTAGTCTTACGGAGGAGATATTAAAAATTGGCTAAAAAGAGAGGATTACCTGATTTTGTTAAGATGAGGCATGATGGTCACTTTGTGGATGAAATAGCCTCGAGTTCAAATCCTATTTCAATAAGAATGATAAAATTAAAGAGAATAGTTGTAAATCCACACCAGCCAAGAGAGGAGCTTGGGAATATAAGAGAGCTCGCCCAATCGATAAAGGAAAAGGGAATTATAGAGCCTATCATAGTAAGAAAAAAGAATGGAAAATTTGAAGTGGTAGCAGGTGAAAGAAGGGTAAGAGCTGCGGAAATGGCAGGAATAGATGAAATTCCTGCGATTGAAATGGAGCTTGAAGATGATGAAGCTTTGGAGTATGCGCTTATAGAGAATATTCAGAGAAAGGAATTAACCCCTTTTGAAGAGGCTTTTGCTCTTAAAACATTAAACCAGATTTTCGGTTATACGCAGGAAGAAATTGCAAGCAGAATAGGAAAATCGAGAAGTACAGTATCCGAAACAATAAAAATAGCAAGCTTACCTAAAAAAATCATCAAACTTTGCAAGGAGGCCGGTATATATTCCCGGAGCTTTCTTCTTGAGCTTTCAAAACTTGAAAGCGAGGAAGAAATGCTTAAAGTTTTAAATTCCTATAATGAAAGTGGGCTTACAAGGGATGATATAAGGGAAAAGAGAAAAGAGAAAAAAGAGCTTCCGAAAAGATTTGTATTCAATTTTTCGGCACCGGACAAGAGTTTTAAATTAAAAATTCAGCTCAAAGACAGAGAGCCTTCAAAAGAAGAGCTAATTCAAATATTGGAATCTCTTCTTGAATCACTTAAAAAGGGAGAAATAGAAGGTATCAGTTAATAGCGAAATGGCAAAATTTAAGAAGGATCTTCAGTTTTACAAATTTTCCGCATACGGTTTTTTAAAAAATCTGAGATTTTTTGACCCCTACATAATTCTGTTTTTTCTTGAAATGGGAATAACTTATGTTCAGATAGGAATTTTATTTTCAATAAGAGAGGTAGCTACAAATATTTTGGAACTTCCTACCGGCATTGTTGCAGATAGTATAGGAAGAAGAAGATCCATGATTTTCTCATTCGTATCATACATCATTTCCTTTGCGATTTTTTATTTTTTACCGGGATTTTACTATTATATAATAGCCATGATTTTTTTCTCCTTTGGTGAGGCTTTCAGAACAGGTACTCACAAGGCAATGATTTTAACCTATCTTAAGATAAAGGGTATCTCTGATTTAAAAGTTTATTATTATGGTTATACCCGAAGTGCCTCTCAATTGGGCTCTGCTGTATCCTCTTTAATTGCTCTGTCAATAGTGTTTTTAAGAGGAAGTTATAGAATTGTTTTCTTAGCTTCCATAATACCATACATATTAGAATTATTTTTGATGCTCTCTTATCCGAAAAAGCTTGACGGGGATCTTAAAAAATTTGAAAAAGGTTTTTTTAAAGAGGTATGGGAAAGAGCTGTTGAAACGACAAAAGCATTTTTCTCAATATTCAAGGATAAACTCGTTATGAAAGCTCTTCTGACATCATCGGTCTTCAGCGGACTTTACAAGGGAACAAAGGATTATATACAGCCTCTTTTAAAGTATTATGTGCTTTCACTTCCTATACTTTTATCACTTACCAAAGAAAAAAGAACTATGGTTATGGTGGGTATAGTTTATTTTTTTATATATCTTATGACCTCTTACACATCAAAAAAAGCAGGCCCATTTTCAAGAAAAGTTAAAAGTGTTGCGCACGGAATAAATATAACTTTTTTGATAGGAGTTGGCTTGTTTTTGTTATCCGGAATTTTTCTTGTGTTAAAACTTTATTTTCTTTCTATTATATTCTTTATTTCAATTTTTATTTTGGAAAATCTAAGAAAACCTCTTAATGTGGGGTATATAAGCGATAAGATATCACTTAAAATTATGGCAACAGGTCTTTCTGGAGAGTCCCAATTAAAAACGATTTTTTCTGCGGGCTTTTCCTTTGCAATGGGAGTTGCTGTTCAATATTTGGGGCTAAGTTATGGAATAATTATCCTTGCTGCTTTTACCCTTGCCCTTTACCCGATTTTAAAATTACCTGAAGAGAATAAATAAAAAAGGGAGGCGAAAGCCTCCCTTTGAAACTTAATGAGGGATAGTTTTTTACTTATTTCTGAAGGGAGGTACTCTTCTTTCCATCTGTGGTTTCATTGGTCTTCTGCTTTTTTTCTTTTGAAGGATAAGCTCTTTTATCTTTGTCAGTTGCTCAGATGTAAGTATCTTTTTCACTTCCTGTTTTGCTTTCAACCCTTCGATAAACAATGATGTCCTATTCTGACTGATCTTTGACATTATATCTCTGACATTATTATAATTGATATTTTTAGCCGCAAGTTCCTCTTTTAATTTAAGTTTAAGCTCTCTGTTTGCATTTGTAAGCTTTACCTTCTTTTTTTCAAGGTAAAAAGCGAGGGATTTAAGCTTGGCAAGCTGATCATCTGTTACATTAAGCTTATCTTTGTAAAGGGAGAGCATCTTGTAGAGTCCCATCGGGCTCATAAATCTTGCTCTTCTCTTTTTTGCAAAAGCCTTGTGGTGGCTACCGTAAAACCCTTGGGCAAAAATACCTGTGCTTAAGAAAATTACCAAAACAATAAGCGAAATAATTTTTGTTTTTTTACTCATTGTATCCTCCTATTTTTTTATATTTATTTTATCGATATTTACAATTATTGGTTCTGTGATTAATGTGGTTTCCTCAATTTTTGCAATTTCAGAAGTTTCGGTTTTATGAATATTCATTCCAATAGATACTCCTAATAATAACCCTATTGCGAAGGAAGCTCCATAAAACCAGATTTTTATAAACTTAATTATTTTTTCTATGGTGTATTTTTTATCTATTTTGTTAAGTGTTTTTAAAGATAACTCCGGAGAAACAATTAGCTCCTCTAACTCCATTTTTTCTAAAAAATTTTCAATTATTTCAGGATTAATGTTATCTGTCTTTTTCTTCATATAAGCAATACTCATTAACTATAGAAAATCCTTCGCTTGTTTTAATATAATGGAAATGATTTAATCTCAAATATGTTGTTGTATTAAGATTTTTCATTTGTTATAATAATTCCATTGGGTAGAAAAATGGTGGATGTTGAAAAGTTTGTGGTTCCCGCCTGTATATATAGAAGGTGGGAGATAGAAAAGTGTAATAAATATTTTGAAAAAACATACAAGAAATCACCGCAAATTTTGTTAAATGAAATTAGTGATAAAGATAAAGAGAGATTTTTTAATTTTTTAAAGAGTAGAAAGAAGCACATTGTTTTATTTGCAAAGGATGAAAAGAATCAGGTAATAGAAGTTAAGGTAAGTAAGTTATTCAGAATAGATAAGGGGGGATTTATTCTTGGTTTCGAAAAGGCTAAGGGGGAAGAGTATAGAGATTTTTATAAATCAATTTTTGAAAAAAGTATTGATGGGATTTTAGTTGAAGATCTGAGTAGAAAAATAATAAATGTTAATAAGGCTCTTAGTAGGATGCTTGGTTATAAGATAGATGAGCTAATAGGAAGAAACAGTTTAGAATTTTTAGAAAAAAAATCAATTGAAGTTTTAGATGAAATTCCAAGGGGAGGAATTTATGAATTAAATCTGGTTAAGAAAAACGGAGGAATACTACCTATTGAAGCAAGAGCTTGGGTTGATGAGTTGGAAGGAGAAAAGGTTGCGGTTGGGATTTTAAGAGATATTTCAAATTATAAAAAAGTTATAGAAGAGTTAAATGATCTAAGAAAAAAATTGGAAAGAGAAGTCAAATCTCAGGGAATGATTATTAAAGCTCTTTCAAGGTTAGGTGTGGGAATTGCAATATTTCAGGATTATAAAGGGATTGTTGGTGCTGTTAGAAAGGCTAATAATCATCTTTTAAAGATAATGGGATACAAGAGAAAAGAAGTAATAGATAAACGCTCATTTAAGGATTTTCTTTCTGAAGAGTCTTTTGAGAGGGTTATCTCAAATTATCAGAAAAGAATTAGAGGGGAAAAAACAGAACATCTTTATGAGATGGTTGTTATTGATAGAAAGGGTAGAAAACATATACTTTTGTCAAATATTGAAAAAATTACTTACAAAGGTAAACCAGCAACTTTTGGTTTTTATTTTGATATTACGGAGAAGAAGGAAAAAGAAAGGGTACTGTATGAGAAGGAAAGACAATTAGCACTCTTAGCAAACAATTTCAATGGTTTTTTATGGCAAGCAAGGTTGTCTTCAGATGGTAGATTTATAAATAATATAATAACAAAAGGAATTTATAAAATTACAGGTTATTCTTCTAAGGAACTTTCTATCAATGACGAAAACTTTTTAAGAATCTTTCATCCGGATGATTTACCATTATTGAAAGAATCTGTTGAAAGATTAGAAAAAGGGAAAAAAGTTACTCTTGAATGTAGAGTGATTGATAAAAGTGGGAATATTAAATGGCTTCACGGAAGTGCTGATGCTTCAAAAGATAATGAAGGGAATTTTATATTCACTGGATTTGCTGTTGATATTACTAAAAGAAAAGAGTATGAAGCAGAACTAAGGGGAATTAGCCTTGCAGTTCGAGCAAGCAGTGAAATTTTTATAATAATTGATAACAAAGGGAAAATTTTATATGTTAATCCTGCTTTTGAAAAAATTACAGGGTTTAAATTCTCTGAGGTAAAAGAAGAATTCTTTTACAAACTATATGAAATATTACCGGGAAATGAGAATATTTATAAGGAATTTTTGGAAAATAGAAAGTGGCAGGGGATTCTTTATAAAAAGAAAAAGAATGGGGATACCTTTAAAGTTTTTTCATCTGTTTCTCCCATTTATGATAGTAAAGATAAAGTGATAGGTTACTTCATAGTAGAAAGAGACCTTTCGGAAGAGGATAAACTCATTGAGAAAATGAAAAAACTTTTTGAATCTTTGACAGCTCTTGGTTTTTCTTTTATTTTGTTAAATAGAAAAGGGAGAAAAAAGGGTTTTATTAAATTTGCAAATAAGGAATTTTTTGATTTAACAGGTTTTAATGAAAAAGAAATTATAGGTAAAAAGGAATTTTCTGAAATCATTGAAGTAGATGGAGAAAAAACTGATATTTTTGACAATCTTGACGAGAATTTGCCCAAAAAAGCTAAATTAAAAGGAAAAACTCAGGAGTATATAATTGAGTTCAATATGAAAAGTATTGAGTTTGATGGAGAAGATTCTGTTTTTGTTTTAATACGGGATATTACAGAAAAAGAAAAACTGGAAGATAGAATTCGTAAAATTCAGAAATATGAAGCGATGGGAATGCTTGCGGGTGGCATTGCTCATGATTTTAATAATATACTTGCAACCATTATGGGGTATCTCTATCTTATAAAAAGGGATATAAAGGATTCTACTTTACTTAGAAAATTGGAAAAAATAGAAGATACTACTCAAAGGGCTTCTAGCCTTACAAACCAATTGGTAGGGTTTGCAAGAAGGGGTAAATATGAAATTAAACCTATTAATGTAGAAGAACATATTTTAAATGTGATTGAGATATTAAATGCTACGGTTGATAGGAGAATAAATATTATTTTTGATAAAATTGATGAGCTTTTTGTTATTGAAGCAGATCCATCCCAATTTGAACAAAGCATAATGAATGTTCTTTTAAATTCTGTAGAAGCTATGCCTAAGGGAGGCGATATAAAAATAACAGTTGACTACTTTAAAGCGAAGAAAGATTTCGTTAGAAAATATCCTTTTGTAAGTGAAGGGGAGTATGCTGAAATAAGTATAAAAGATACCGGCATAGGTATAGATGAGAGCACTCTTGGTAAGATTTTTGAACCTTTTTTTACTACAAAAGAAAAAAGGAGTGGTCTCGGTCTATCTAATGTCTATGGGATAGTAAGAAATCACGGAGGCTTTTTGTTTGTTGATAGTAAAATAGAGGAGGGGACAACTATTAAGTTATATTTCCCGCTTAGTGAAAAAAACATTTTCACAAAAAGAGTAAAGAAGGAAAGGAGGAATAGAATCAAAAAAGAGAAAAAAAGAGAGATTTTGGTCATAGAAGATGAAGATTTGATAAGAGAGATGTTTAAAGAAATGTTAAGTGATAAAGGGTTTAAGGTTATAACAGCAGAAGATGGTTTGAAAGGCGTTGAAAAATTTGAGAAAAGTAGTTCAATTGATCTTATTATTCTTGATATGAATATGCCAAGAATGAGCGGAAAAGAGACATTTTTTAAGTTAAAACAAATAAAACCAGATGTAAAAATTATAGTTTCCACTGGTTATACTCTTGATAATGATGTAAGGACTTTGTTAAAAAACGGAGCTGTTGGTTTTGTTCATAAACCTTTCCGTGGAGAAGAGCTTTTTTCAGTAATTGAAAAGACATTTGAGTCCTGACTTATCATAACTAACTCCTTCTAATTCTATTGACGGTTATATCCATTTTAGATAAAATGGTTTATTCTTGAGAGGTGATGATATGAAGGAAGAGCTTTTTACCAAGATTGAATCTTATAAAAATGAAATGATTGAATTGCAGAAAAAGATCACATCAATTCCAGCACTTAGTCCTGCAAATGGTGGGGATGGAGAGCTTGAAAGAGCACAGTTTTTAAAAGAGTGGATTGAAGATAATATAGGAATAGAACAATTCATTGAAATTAATGCTCCGGATGATAGAGTACCTTCTGGAATAAGACCTAATTATATTTTTTTATATTCTGGTAAGAATAATGATAGAACAATATGGATTATGACTCACATGGATATAGTCCCTGCGGGGGATCTTTCAAAATGGAGCGGTGATCCTTTTAAAGCATGGCAGAAGGATGGCAAACTTTACGGGAGAGGAGTTGAAGATAACCAGCAGGAGATGGTCGCCTCTCTTTTTGCTTTAAAAGCTCTTAAAGAGTTTGAAATTAAACCTGAATACAGAGTGGGTATTGTTCTTGTGTCTGATGAAGAGACAGGTTCAAAGTACGGGATATCATATCTTTTGGATAAAAGGGCAGATCTTTTTAAAAAAGATGATTTGATAATTGTGCCAGATGCCGGAAGCCCTAACGGCTCTTTAATTGAAGTTGCTGAAAAATCAATTCTCTGGCTTAAATTTAGGATTACAGGTAAGCAAACTCATGCTTCAACTCCAGAACTGGGGATAAATGCAAATAGAGCTGCTTCAAATATGATTGTGAAGTTAGATAATCTTTATAAGATTTTTGATAAAAAGGATGAGCTTTTTGAGCCCCCCATTTCTACATTTGAACCTACAAAAAGAGAGGCTAATGTTCCAAATGTTAACACTATTCCCGGAGAAGATGTATTTTATATGGATTGCAGGGTTTTACCCGATTATTCTCTTTCAGACATAAAAGAAAAAGTTAAACAGATTGCTGAAAAAATAGAGAAAAAATTTAGTGTAAAGGTTGAAATTTCATATATTCAGGAAGAGGAAGCTGCTCCTCCTACTCCTCCCGATTCAGCGGTTGTAAAAAAACTGAGTGAATCTGTTGAGGAAGTTTTAAAGGTTAAAACAAAAGTCATTGGTATTGGAGGAGGAACTGTGGCTGCTGAATTCAGAAAAAGGGGGCTTTATGCGGCTGTTTGGGCTACTCAGGAAGAATTAGCACATGAGCCTGATGAGTACATTATAATTGATAATATGGTTAAGGATGCAAAGGTTTATGCCAACTTATTTACTAAGGAATAAATATGAAGTTTTATATGATTTTTTCAACAATTGATAATATTGAAAGGGCAAGGGAAATAGGTAAAAAGATTGTTAAAGAAAAATTGGCAAGATGTGTTAATATAATACCTTTTTTGGAATCTATCTATATATGGGATGGTGAATTAAATGAAGATAAAGAGGTTTTAATGATTTACAAAGTTTCTGAAGATTGTGTCGATAGTGCGATTGAGAGAATAAAGGAGCTCCATCCTTATGAAGTTCCTGAGGTAGTTGCAATAAGTTTGGATAAAGGAAATAAAGAGTATTTGGAATGGTTAAAAAAAGGATGTGGAGGAGAAAGATGAAGAAATTTTTAACAATAATTGTTTTACTTATTACACTCAGTGTTGTTTCTTATGGAGGGTATATTCACCTTAAGCTTGATCTTGGTAGACACTCTGGTTATCTTATAAACACTAACAGAATAGTTTACAAAGAGGCAAAGTACGATATTTCCGGCGGTGTTAGTGCAGAGTTTAATTTTAGCAGAGCTTTTGCTCTTGAATTCGGAGCATTTTACAAAACCTATAAGGCAGGTACAAATATTCAATATATATTAACAGATACAAATAAAGTAGCCTACTATACTCCAATATATAAAGTTCACTATCTTTCGGTTCCTGCATATTTTAAGCTTTATTTTTTAAATGAAGAGATATCACCTTACTTTTTTGTCGGAGCTGATTTGAATTTTTATCTAAACTCAGATTATGAATTTGAAGATCCTGATAATACAGGTATTGGTCCCTACGATGGCAAGCAGAAGGATTTCAGAGTCTTTTTTGATATAGGAGTTGGTGTGCTTTTTGCTCCCGATTCTTTGGGCTTAGAGATAGAAATTCATCTTGTAAATGATTTCGGTTATATGTTTAATACTAAGACGGAGGATGATTATAATGTAAGAATTAATGGTGTAGAATTAGTTATAGGTAAAAGATTTTAAATAAAATCAAAGGAGGAGGGTCTTAATGTTAGTAGAAGCGATAAGACATATTTTTGAGATAATCTTTAGTCCTGATAAGGTTTTGAAAAGGGCAATTGAGCTGAAAAAATACTGGATTCCAATGGCGATTATGATGGTTTTTCTTTCTGCCATAACTGTTTATGTTGCTCCAATTCAGCATGCGGATCAGGTGAAGTTTATAAAAGAAAATCCCAAAATTATGGAAAAACTTTCAAAAGAACAAATCGAAAAAATGGAGGAGTATAATCCGAAAAAATTCATACCAAGAGCATTGATGGCTGTGATAGTTTTTATACCTTTTATAATTTTAATTTTGGGTGCTTTTGTTAATTGGTTTTCAACGCTTGCAGGGATTGAAACCGATTTTGTAACTTCAATGACTATTGTTGGCTATTCAAGTTATATTGATATGCTTTGGGGAGGAATAGTTAAAGATTTGCTTGCAGTGTCAAAAGGGAGCTTTCTTTCGGTTTCCACGAATCTTACCTTATTTTTCCCCTCTCTTGATTTTCACTCAAAACTTTACAGAGTTTTGAGTGTATTTGATTTTTTTAATATATGGAGTTATATTGTTTTGGGAATAGGAATTTCCCTTTTGCCAAAATCAAACCCTAAAAAGGCTTTTGCGATAGTTTTATCAGTATATGTTATTAAACTCATTTTTTCCATTGTTCCAGCACTTTTGTTTAGCTTTGGATTTTAGATTTTGAATAAGGAGGGTAGAATGAAAAAAAGAGTGGCTTTTATTATCGAGATTTTAACGATTGTATCATTCGTATTTGCTTCAAGGATAGTTATAATTGGGGAGACAAATCCGACCGAGATTTTTATGCTTAAAGATTGGAAAAAGATTTACGAAAACTATTCTCCGGATCTTGGAACAGTAGATAAAATAAAAAAGTTTACAAAAGATGTCAGCGCTGAGATTTATCTTGGTACTTGGTGTAAAGATTCAAGAAATAATGTGCCAAAGTTAATTAAAATATTTGAGTTCTTACCTGATATCAAGGTAAAGTATGTGGCTGTTATCTGGAGGAGTTGTGATAAATCAGGCATTTACAAAAAAATGGATTTAAAGAGAATTCCTACTATAGTATTTTACAGAAACGGGAAAGAGGTGGGAAGAATTATAGAAAATCCTGTTAAAACCCTTGAAAAGGATATTTTGGATATTCTTTCAAAGTAAATTTGTTTGATAAAATTAAAATTTATTTAATAGCTGATTTATCTGAAAAAACCGAGGTATCTTTTTTTGAAAAACTTGAATTTTATCTTGAAAACGGGGTAAGGTTATTCCAGTTCAGAGCAAAGAACACACCGGAAGATATTCTAAAGTTTTACATAGAAAAATTAAAATTGCTTTCAGATAAATATAACTCTATTTTTATCATTAATGATTACTGGTATTTTGTTAATGAATTTGAGCTTGATGGTGTTCATTTGGGAAGGGAGGATTTTCCTCCCGATATTTTTAAGGAAATAATAGCTCCTGATAAAATCGTAGGATATACTGTAAATTACTCAGAAGATCTTGATTTTGCCAATGCTTTTCATCCTGATTATGTAGGAATAGGCCCAGCTTTTCCTACGAAGACAAAAGCAAAAAATAAACTTGCTCCGATTTTAGGTCCTGATGGAATAAAAAAGATTGCTTCAAAAACATTAATTCCATATTTTGCAATAGGTGGAATTAATGAAGGTAATATTCCTCTTCTTTTGGAAAAAGGGATAGAAAATTTTGCCATTTCTTCATATCTTATGCAAAATTCTGATCCTCAAAGAGCAGTGAAATTTTTTAAAAAATTATCTCTCATTTGAATCAATGATAAAACTCCGCTAAAAATCATAAGAACTATAATTACTCAATTTATGTGTTCGTTGTTCTCTATAATTCAATTTCCCCTATTTTTTTTCTCATTTTTAAAAATCTTTTGCCAAATGGAGTGAAAAGGTTCGGTTTTTCCTTGAATTTTTTCCTTGTTTTTATTTTAATTATATTATAAGGCTGTAAAGATTTGTAAACTATCCAGAATGAAACCTTGCCCGTAAAATCCTTTTTATCAAGTGAAACTTCCAATTTATTTGCTTTTTCATTAAGATTAAGTGTTACCCATTTCCAATGAGTTCTTCCTTTTATCTCGGAAATTTTTGCCTCTTTCCCGTTGATTTTAATTTCTGTGTTAGCATTTACTTTCACATTTTTATTTGTTTTAAAGAGAACTGCAAAAACAGGCTCATAAGGAAATGATTTAAAATTTATTTCAAAATTGAAAGTTTCTCCGTTTTTTATAAATTTTGATTTATCCAAAAAGTCTCTTTCCTTTACCACTATATTTTTTAAATTTACTTTTTTCTTATCAAACTTTATATATTTTACCTTTGAGGGATTAAGGATTTTTGGCACTCCTGTGCTTTTCAGAGGAATTATTTCATAATTTTTCCCTTTTGCTTTTTTTATCTGATAAATTATATTTGAAAGTAGAGGATAGTTAACATTATCTTTTGGGAATATTTCAAAGACAGCTGTTTCGTATCCTGAAAGTTCAATTTCTACCGAGTCCCCTATTGAATAGAGTACCGGGGAAACATAATGGTAGGGGTATATTTTTTCCAGAACAAGATTTTTTGAAAATCCATAGGATTTTTTAAGCTCAAATCTTATTTTCTGCTTTTCAGTGCTTGGATTTCTAAGGGCAATTATTCCTCTTCCGTTTTTATAATGAATGTATCCGTAAATTTCTCTCTTTCCGGGATCTCCCCCTATCATTTCATTTGAAGCTGTTAAAATATCAAAATTCTTTACTCCCCATTTGTATGAATAAACAATTGCTTTCCATTCCTCTTCTGTTAAAAGATCCGGGGTGATATAAAGCTCGTACATTGAAATTCCCCTTGCAAAATATAAAACCGCATTATTCGTGAATTTTTCAATATCCTCTTTCTCTCCTCCCAATTTTTGAAGATCCCCTTTTATAATCCCATGGGTCATAAGATTTGCCACAGGGAACCAAAAATTATACTTTTTAAAATCTTCGTAAAGGACAAGATCCCTGTAAGTCATTGCAGAATCTCTTTTGCTTATGGAAGGAACATTTGAATATCCGTAATCTCCCCCTTGCATCCAGATCTGATTTGCAATTTTAACCCACCAAGGGCTAAGCCATGTACCCGATGTTATGTTCAAAAACACATCAGGATTTGCCTTTCTTGTTGCATTTGCAATTTTGATTAATTTGTTTAGTATGAATCTTCGTGAGTAAACTCCTATTGGGTGGCCATGTCCCTTTTCACTGCACGAAAACTGAAAACCATCCCATTTGTAGTAACCAACATTATAATCTTTAATAAAATCCAAAGCTCTCTTTTCAAATAGAGAGCTATAGTTTTTACCTCCGAAACAAAGCTGGGTCCCAACTGTTTCGTATCCGTGCTCTTTCATCCAGTTAAGCCTCCACATTCTGTGTGAGTATCCTCCGATAGGCCCGAACCAGATTCCGAGAGAAGTACCTGTTTTTTTAAGTTCATCAGATATAGGTTTTAGTCCATTGGGAAACTGTTCCTTAGAAAGTTTCCAATCACTTTTGTAAATATCCCATCCATCGTCTAAAACAAATGCATTAAGTTTAACACCGTATTTTTTTGTAAGATTTTCATTAAAAAGTTTTATTATTCTTTTTGTATTTTCTTCATTCATAATATTTTTCTTGTTTTTTACCATTTCAGGAGCTCTCAAATCATACCAGCTATTGTACAAAAGATAAGGTTTTAATTTGACAACCCTGATATCATCAATGTAATTGAAAAAAAAGTTTTTTACCTCTGAGTTGGGACTTATTCCGATTACAGTCCAATCACTATTTATCGGAGTTTTGCCTATTTTTTCTCCTATCCATTGCCAGCACGATATTTTTTTATCTTCAACCTTATTATAGGAGGAAGGATACTCAATTCCAGCGAAAAGACCACCTGAAGATTGCATCGTAATGGCTATGGGTTGGCCATATCCTCCCTTTTTGATTATTGTAAAATCACCGGAATTTATACTTGAATTAATTGTATAAATTTTTCTTAAAAAGTGAAGATTCCTTTTTATATCATAAACTGATATTCTCTTTTTAATGTAAAATTTATCCGGTAAAATTTTATAAGTTAAGTCAGTCATAATAGTAAAGTGTCCGTACTCAACCTCAGGCTCTATTTTCATCTCCATTGAAAGTATTAGTTCTTTGCTCCCATCTTTGTATTCTATGATTTTATAATCTTTTAGTTTAAAATCATCTTTTGTAAATTCAACCGGATTTTCGGAATTATTGACAAATTTTGGAGCTTGCCATCCTGTCCACATAAGATTGATTTTAAAGTTCCCATCTGTTTTAAGTTTAAATGGAGTACTTCCGAATTTATTTGCATACTCTTTTTTGGTTCCATACTCTTCGGAGAAGAGACGGTTATCTCGAAATTCAAGCTTCACGAAAATTTTGTTATTTTCAAGAGAGAAAAATGTTTTTCCATCAGCTTTCTTAATATTTACAGCTGTTTGTGAAAAAGCGAATATTGTAAGAAAAATAATCAAGATTGCTATAATGACTTTTTTCATAAATCCCTCCGTGATTATTTTAATATTTTAATATTGAGTTTTTTTGTTATTTTGTAAAAAAGGTCAACAGGAAATCCAACGACATTATGATATGAGCCTTCAATGGCTTTTATAAAAATTGAACCTTTTCCCTGAATCCCGTATGCTCCGGCTTTATCCAGAGGCTCACCGGTTTTTATGTACCATTTGATTTCATCATCCGTAAGTTTGTGGAAAATCACCTTTGTTTTTGAAATCTCGGTCTTAATTTCTCCTTTTGAAGTGGATATTGTTACTGCCGAGTAAACATAGTGACAATCTCCCGAAAGTTTTTTTAACATTGAAAAAGCCTCTTCTTCATTTTTAGGCTTTTGGAGAAATCCGTTTTTGTAAACAACTGTGTCCGCTGTGATTATTACAGGGAAATTATAAATTTCCCTTGCTTTTTGATTTTTTGCCTTCGAAATTCTTTTTACATATGTATTCGGGTTTTCTTTTCCAAAAGGGGTTTCATCAATATTAACCGATTTTACCGAAAAATTTATTCCAATGGTTTTCAGAATTTCAGCTCTTCTTGGTGAAGCTGAGGCAAGTAAAATTTCACTCATTTAAAAACCCCTTTAAATTTTCAAATTGCTTTTTCGAAAGGATTTTCCTCAATTCCTCTTCATCTGCTGACAAAAAATCCTTTGTTCCGAAAGTTTCATAAATCTTTTTTGCTGTTTGAGGTCCGATTCCCTTAACCTTTCTCAGGATTAAAAATTCAGGAGAAAACTCATCTATCAGTCTCCTTCTCAGGTTGCAGTCTCCTGTGTCAAGAATTTCCTCTATCTTTTTTGAAATTGCCTCACCGACACCTTCAAGTTTTTTAAGTTCTCCTTTTTCCCTTATTTCAGAAAGTGGTTTTAAAAGGCTTTTTATAAGAGATGCCGCTTTTTTATAGCTTCTGATTTTGAAAGGATTATCACCCTTTACTTCAAGAAGGAATCCTATGTCTTCAAAGATTTCTGCTATCTCACGGTTTGTTTTCATAGCTCTATTATTTCCAAACTATTTTTCTCTGTGTCAAGATAGGCAATGGATGATACTCCTGTTATTATTGCACAAACCTCTCCCGGGTTTATAATTCTTGTTTTTCCCACACTCTCATCATGTTTTCTGTGAAGATGTCCGTAAAGTATATAATCGTATTTCTGACTTTTTATGTATGAATCAAGTGTTACCGGATCGTGAAGAAGGAGAAAAAATTTTCCGTCTATTTCTGTTTCATAGGGCGGAGAGTATATTTTTCCCACCGGAGAAAATGCCTTTATAAGCCCGAACTTTTCTCCATCATTGTTTCCGAATACTCCCGTAAAAGATATTTTTGACTCCACAAATGGGCTTGCTGTAAATGGAGCTACGAAATCTCCTAAATGGAGTATCTTTTCCACTCCGAGTTCTTTAAAAATATTTATTGCCTTTCTTATACCATTGAGATTATCATGAGTATCACTTATTATCCCTATTTTCATTGAAAAATTATAGCATTAAAGAAGCTCTTTATCAATTTGTTTTTATTGAATTTTATTGGCAATTTAGAGAAAACCCTATAAGCATTCTTGACAAAACTGCCAAATTATAGTATTTTACAGTATTTACTGGGCGGTTAGCTCAGCTGGTAGAGCATTGGTCTTACACGCCGGGGGCCAGAGGTTCAAGTCCTCTACCGCCCACCATGCGGGGATGTAGTTCAGTCGGATAGAACGTTGGCCTGTCACGCCAAAGGTCGCGGGTTCAAGTCCCGTCATCCCCGCCATCCTCTTAAATAAAAGAGGGGGGGCGAAATGGCCTCGACGGAAGTTAAGAAGCTTAGGGAGCAGGCCGGGATTTCACCAACCCCGTAAAACGGTGGGTAAAAAATAATTGCAGATAATTTTGCTCTCGCTGCTTAATAGATAAGCAGCCGCTTCCTTAACCTGTTCCTGCAAGGTTCTGGAAGCGTCGGATAGCAGGATAGCATTTAAGGAATGCTTCCGCCTTAAATGCGAAACTTTTGGAAGCTTTGCTCTGATCTTTCCTGTTTCCCGTGGAGGTTAGAGCGAGAAAAAACGGGAAACTGAGCCTGGAGAGCCCGACAGTGGAAAACTTCCGGACGCGGGTTCGATTCCCGCCGCCTCCATTGAAATATAATGAAGAAAAGAATATTAATTGCTTTAATTTTTGTTTTTGTCTTTTCAAATATCTATGCCTTAACCTATCGAATTTTTGATCATCCTTCCTATACAAGGCTTGTATTTGAGGATTCAACTCCTTTTACTTATCATTTAAGTGATGAAGGCAGGAGTGTTAAAATAGTCCTTCAAACAAAAAGGAGATTTTTAAGAAATCCTGAGAAATTAAAAAGCAAAAGATTAAAGTTTATAAGCTTAAAGAGAGATAATCAATCTATTGAGATAACTCTTAAAAAGCTTTCTGCTCTTTCAGTAAAATCTTTTGTTCTTGAGTCGCCTTTTAGAATAGTTTTTGATTTTTCGGTTGAAAATCAGAAAAAAAAGCCCGCGAAAACAAAAGCTAGTCCAATAAAAAAATTAAAAACAGAAACAGAATCTCAAAAGAAAATAAATGTTGGAAATAGGGTTGATTCTGAGAAAAAAGAAGTAAGGGTTATAGTGATTGATCCAGGACATGGTGGTAGTGAACTTGGAGCAAAGGGACCAAGAAGTGTCTATGAAAAGGATATTACACTCGCTATTGCACAAAAATTAAAGGAATATATTGAAAGCAATTTAGGAGTAAAGGTTTATTTAACTCGGGATAAAGATATGGATCTTTCTCTTGAAGAAAGGGCTTCAATAGCAAATAATCATAAAGCAGATATGTTTATAAGTATTCACTGTAATGGTTCGAGAAGTAGAAAAGCAAGGGGCTCTGAAACTTATATCCTCAGTATAAAGGCAACTGATAAAGAAGCAAGAAGATTGGCATTTTTTGAAAATAATTTTAAAGAGATGAAAAAAGATGTCGGTGACAATGGTGATTTAAGTGATATAAAGCTTATTCTCTGGGATATGGCACAAACAGAATTTTTAAAGGAGAGTGCAAGATTAGCTGAGTATATTCAGAAGGAGCTTAATATTCTTTTAGGGACAAAAGACAGAGGAATAAAACAGGCACCATTTAGAGTTTTAATGAATGTTGCAATGCCGGCAGTTCTTGTTGAAACAGCTTTTATCTCAAATAGAGAAGAAGAAAAAATGTTAAATAACCCTGAAAAGCAAAAAAAAATTGCTTATGCTATTTATTTGGGAATAAGAAAATACATAGTAAATAATTAAAATGATAAAAATAAAGAAAAAAAGCTCCTTTATATATATTGGGATTTTTATTGTTTTAATATTAAGTTTATTATATTTTTTCCTAGGATCGCCTAGATTAAAAAAGAGAAATTTAATAAAAACAGAAAAGATAATTGAAAAAAAAGAGGAAAAAATAGAGTATAGCTTCTTTTTCCCAGCTAATGATGGAGACTACCTTTTATTAGTGAAAAAAAAGGTGATTAAGAAAGAAGATTTAATAAAGCAGGTGAGAGAGGTAGTGTTGGAACTTTTTAAAGGTCCCTCAGAAAATAGTGAAAAACTTTACAATCCTTTTTCTAAAAAACTAAAGTTAAATGAATTGTATGTTGTGAATAATGGTATTGTCGTGATTGATGTAAATGATGCTATCCACGATAAGCTTTTGGGAGGTAGTGATGATGAATTGCTCACAATTTATTCCATTGTAAATACCCTTTCTTATAACTTCCCTTTTATAAGAGCGACTCAAATTATTATAAATGGGAGAGAAGCTGAAACTTTGGCAGGGCATATTGACATAAGCCATCCTATTCGTTTTGATTCAAGATGGATAAGAGTAACAGAATAAATTTACCTATTGGTGTTTTTGATTCAGGTTTAGGGGGGCTAACTGTTGTCAGAGCAATAAAAAAAATACTACCTCAGGAAAGCATTATTTATCTTGGTGATACTGCTCATCTACCTTATGGTACAAAATCCTCTGATTCAATTATAAAATTTTCATTGGCTAATACAAGGTTTTTGCTTAAAAAAGGTGTTAAAGCTATTGTAGTAGCTTGTAATACTTCATCTGCTACTGCTCTAAAAAAATTACAGGAATCTTTTGATATTCCAATTTTCGGAGTGATAGAACCGGGAAGTAAGGAAGCTATGAAGTTTACTAAAAACAAAAGAGTTGGTGTTATAGGAACAACTGCAACAATAAGAAGCAAAGCTTATCAAAGGAAGCTTAAAAGGATTGACCCAAGTTTGGAAATTCATACGAAATCCTGTCCTCTCTTTGTTCCTCTTATTGAAGAGGGGTGGGTTGATAATAAAATCACATATAAAGTAGCTGAGATCTATCTTAATGAATTGAAAAAAAATAATATAGATGCCCTGATCCTGGGATGTACTCATTATCCTTTAATTAAGGGAACTATTCAAAAAGTGATGGGGAAAAGTGTTAAGCTAATTGATTCAGGAGAAGCTGTGGCTCTATTTTTAAAAAATTTCTTAAAAAAGAAAAAAATACTTGCAAAAAATAAAAATCCGTTTTATCATTATTATCTAACCGATTTTCCTCAGCGGTTTAAAAAAATAGCTGAGAGATTTTTGGGAGAGAGAATTGAAATTAAAAAAATTAATTTAGGGTAGTGAGAAATGAAGGTTAGAAAAATAGTCACAGAAGAAGAGTTAAAAGAAAGTATAAACAGTATAGCAGAGGAGCTTAAAGAAAAAGTAAAAAATAAGGAAGTCACTCTTATTGGGATATTAAGAGGAGGAATCCTCTTTGTTTCAGAATTAATGAAAAAATTGAATGAGAAAGGGTTGAACTCTGAAGTAGAATTTGTAGTAGTGAAAAAGGATGAGAATAAGAATATAATAATTGTGGATTTTCCTCCAGAAAATTCTATAAAAGATAAAGTGGTTATTGTAACTGATGATTTGATTAAATCAGGGGAGACAATTTTAAAAGTTATAGATGAGGTTAAAAAGTACAAACCTGCGCAGGTGCTTTCTGCAACTTTGGTTTTAAAAGAGAGTGCAATGATAGAACCTGATGCTTTTGGTTTTTCTTCTGCTGATACCTCATATTGGGTAGGTTTTGGAATGGACTATAATGGTAAATATAGGGATCTTCAATATATCGGGGAGATTATAGAATAGCTCGAGATTTCGGGTCTTAAAATAGAAACT